>JAWBSP010000027.1:0-6841 GCA_038842485.1 Hadarchaeales archaeon (SeqCode) | reverse complement strand
AGCAGCTGAAGAGGCGAGTGGAGGCCGAGATTAGGGGGAGGTTGACCCTTGAGCAGGTGAAAGACCACCCAGTTTTCAGGGCCTACCGAGATTTCTATTGGAGACTGGGAATAGACCCGACCAAGGATCGTCCGGCCGGGGAGGCACTTGTCAGAAGGATACTTTCTGGACGCCCACTCCCGACCATTAACACGGCGGTGGACTGCTACAACCTCGCCTCGGCTGAGACGGGTGTTGCCATGGGTGCCTACGATGCTTCCAAGCTGTCCGGGGAACTCGTCCTCAGGAAGGCCAAGCCCGGGGAGGAGTTCCTTGGCATAGGCTTCACCGAGGCCGTGAGGCTGAGGGGCGGGGAACCTGTGATCTCGGACGGGCAGAGGCTGATTGCTGTCTACCCCTACAGGGACTCGGACATAACGAAAATCACCCTAGAGACCACCAGCATCCTCCTCCTCTCCTGCGGTGTTCCGGGCCTGGACTTGAACCTCGCGAGGCTGGCGGGAGAAAAGGCCGTTTCCTACCTCAGACAATTCTGCATTAAGTAAAAGTTATCAAAAATGATAACCTATGCTTATAATGAGAACAATCGACCTGATCAGGAAGCTGGAATCCTATCCAACGTTTTCCCCGGCGATTTTCCGCTCGCTGACTGGTTATGATCCTGCGTATTCGAAGGTTCGCCTCCATCGCCTTTTGAAGGCAGGGTACATTTCGAGGCTGCAGAGGAACGTGTACACCGTCCATAGGGATCCCTTCCTCGTTGCCTCAAGGATTGTCTGGCCCAGTTACATTTCCCTTTGGTCGGCGCTCCACTTCCACGGGCTAACCGAGCAGGTCCCGAGCGAGATTTCCGTTCTCACCACCCGGATCAAGAGCAGAACCGTTGTAAACTTCATGCATTCGAGGATAGTCTTCAGAAACATCCCCCCACACCACTTCTTCGGTTTCTCAAAGGTGAGGCAGGGGGATTTTGACATTTTTGTAGCGGAGCCCGAGAAGGCACTATTGGATGCGGTACTCCTGGAAGATATCTCCCTGAGCGAGATCTATTCGATCCTCAAGTCGAGCAGCGCAAGCCTTTCCCTCGAGAGGTTGGTTGATTATGTCCAGAGGGCGGGCGAAGAGGAGGCGACGAGGAGGTTCGGATGGATGCTTGAATCCCTAGGCCTACGCAAACTCAGAAGGGTCCGCTTTCGAAGGGAAATTCCCCTCGATTACGCAAGGCCACCAGAAGGAAGGCTGGACCGAAGGTGGGGGGTGATCGTTAATCTTTGATCACCAGATCCGAGCTCTCTAGGGTTGCCGAGGTGAAGCGTCTGAGTCTGAGGAATGCGGAGAGGGATTACCTGCTCGAGGTCCTCCTTTATTCGCTCTCAGAATTTGGGCGGTGCCTGGTTCTGAAGGGAGGAACGGCGCTGTTCAAGTTTCACGGGCTCAACAGGTTCAGCCAGGATCTGGACTTCGACCAGCTGAGGGGTCTGAATCTTCTCAAGGTGAGCACCAAGGCGGTGAGGGACCTAGGGGCCCTGGGTATCCCCTCGGTGGTGGAGAGGGAGGTCCACCCCGCCGACGTGAACTTGAGGTTTGTGATAAAGGGCCCGCTTTACGACGGAAGAAGGGAAAGCCTCTCAAGGGTCTCCGTAAACATCAGCAGGAGAGAACGGCCGGTTCGAGTGGAGCGGAGGCTTCTTCTCTCAAGCTACCCTGAAATCCCCTCCTTTGAGTGCTCGGTTCTCTCCCCGGAGGAGATCGCGGCGGAGAAAATCCGGGGGATACTGACGAGGGATAGGCCGAGGGACGTCTACGACTTGTGGTACCTGCTCAGAAAGGGCGCGAGACCAAATGTTTCCCTGATAAACAGAAAACTGAGGCTCCACGGTTTGAAATACGACCCTGGCACCCTTGAGAGGAAAATCGAGGAGAAGAGGGGGATGTGGAGGAGGGATTTGGGGGGTTTAGTGCTTGGGAGCCTGCCGGACTTCGATTCGGTCAGGCGGGAGCTAGGGTCAGCGCTCAGGCGGCTGGGTTAAGGTTTTGAACTCGGTCTTCACTCCCTCCCTTTCGACGACGAGAACCCTCCCCTTTCCGTAGGCGTTGTGCCATTCCTCAACCACCACGGCCGAGTCCTTCCTGAGGGGGACCTCCATTACTTTCCCCTCGCTCTCGAGCACAAGTTTCACCTTCCCGTCCACCAAGTAGAAGAGTTCCGGGTGATCATGCCTCTCGAGCTTGGTCACCTCCTCCCTCTTGCGGTTCTCGGGCACGTACAGGCCGACCAGCCATTTTCCCTCCCTGAACAGCACCCTCCACCTTTCTTCCCCCTTGAGGGAAAGCTCCTTCATTTCTGGTGGAGCAGGAGTTCGTGAACGGGTTTCCACCCCTCACTCCCGGGCTCCCTGAGGTAGGGCTCGAGCTCTTTCTCGTCCCTGTACGTCACCTTCGGCGGGACCTTACCCGGCGGGAAGGCCTGCAGGATCTCGTCGATGAGAAGGGTGAGGTACTTCAGGATGAAGGCAACCGCGCGCTTTACCTTCCTGGGGTCGCCAAGTGTTGCCCTCCCTACTACACCCTCTGGGGTCGAGAACCACTCGAGCGGCTGGTGACCCTGCCCGTCGCTCCACTTGGACGGTCTGCCCAGCCCGTCTACCGCCTTGTCCAGGTGCCCCTCGGGAAGGTAGCCCTTGGGGAAGGTGTCCACCGCGTACTTCATCTCCACCATCTCCGGGACCAGAAGGAGGGCGAGGGAGGTCTCGGACTCGTCGGCATGGACGAAGTCGGTCTCGAGCTCCCCTCCCCTTTCCTTCGTCCTGAAGAACTTTCGGGCGGCCCGGTGCCAGTCGATCATCCTGTAAACCCCGGGGAGCTGGTAGCGCTTCATGAAGGTCTGAACGGCCGACTCCAGCACCCAGAAGTGCCCGTGGTTGTTCACGAAGATCTGCTTCCTGTACCCCATGTTCCAGAGCCCGAGCATCATGTCTAGCATCCAGTCGCGCAGGTGATCCTCCTCGATGATCACCGTTCCCGGCATCCCGTAGTGGTGCCAGGGGTGGGCACCGTAGGCGATCGGCCAGGCCAGCCCGACCGGTCGCCCCTGCTTTTCCGTGTACCTGCGAACCGCCTCGCAGATCTGGGTGACGAAGAGAGTGTCGGCGCCTGAAGGAAGGTGCTTTCCGTGGTATTCGGTCGATCCCACCGGCACGAGGACCACATCGTTCTTCCTCAGGTTCTCCTGCACCAGGTAGGCGGGCGTGGTCTGGATGTAGGTGCCGGGTTTTGAGAGCTCGGGTGGCGAGGGGATGCCGTACTCGGAGAGGATCCTGTCGATCTCCTCCTCCGTGGCGGTCCAGATTTCCCTCTCCAGTTTTCCGACCGAGGTGTCCTCGAAAACGACATCGGGGGGAATGTGCCTCATTCTAAACTTCCTCCAATAAAAATGGTGATGCCGCCCTGTCTTCTGTACGTGACCGCACCCAGCGAGGAGGAGGCGAGGAGGATCGGGGAGAAGCTGATCGAGGAGCGGCTGGTTGCTTGCGTCAACATCTTCCCCATCCGGTCCATCTACAGGTGGGAGGGAAAAACCTGCAGGGAGGAGGAGTTCGCCCTTATCCTGAAAACAAGCGAGGAGGTTGTGGACCGGGCGATCGCTAGGCTGAAGGAGCTTCACCCCTATAAGGTCCCCTGTATTCTGAAGCTGCCCGTTGCGGGAGGGTTGGAGGAGTTTCTCAAGTGGATTGAGGAGAGCACGGCTTAGCGTGTTACTATAGTAACACTTGTTCTTGATTTCGCGCTATTTCAGCATCTTTGCTTCGAGCTCCTGCAGGTGCTTCACCGACCTGCTCACGTCCACAAACAGATCTTTAGCCCTCTCGATGTGGGCCCTCTTCACCTCTTTGGATTTCTCGGAGGATGCGATCTCCCAGGCGGGGGCGATCAGCTGGACGGCATACCTCAGGGAAGTTTGGGCCCCCAGGTCGGCCAGATATTCAAGGGCCTCCGGATCCAGCGAGACCTTCTCCACCCTCGCCCGGATCTTCAGGATTTCCAGGATCTCTTCCCTAGAGTAGGGTGAGGTCGGGATGATCAGCATCCGGTCGAGCAGATCCAGCGGCATTCCGTGCGGTGCTTTGAGGTCCGTCCCCCTCACCAGGGTGATTCCCCGGTTGGTGGCGAAGATCACTATCGGGGAGAGTTCCTGCTCGATGGCCTTGGTGAGGAAGGCGAAGGTCTCGATGTCAAGCATGGAGCACTCATCGATGAAGACCACCCCCGGCAGGATTTCGGCCCTTCCCTCCTCCACCCATCCCCTTACGGTCTCGTCCACCTGCTGCCTCACCTCGTTCGAGATCTCCTTCCTCTCCTCCCCTCCGAAGAAGAGGCTGAAGACGCTCACCCCCGCCCGGGATTGCGCCACGTCCAGATCGTTCAGGGTCACGGTGTAGACGAACTCCTTGTTCTTGAGGATGGGCCCCTCTGGAACCTCGACCACCTGAACCGAGCTCAGGTCGTACTGCTCCTTCTCCGCGGCCTCCCTCGACTTCCCCAGCTTCACCACCCTTCCCGCATCCGGGTCTATCTGGATCACGTCCCCGACCTCCACCCCCTGCCTGACGAGCGAGATGGCGAAGGCCTGATCCATCTTCAGCTTCTGGGAGGAATCCTTGGTGGAGAGCCGGATGGTTCCGCCCACGGGGATCTTCATGTAGGGATTGTAGGGGTGGGGCTCCTGCTGGATGGAGAGCTCCTCCACCTTCCCCTCGTAGATCCGCCTGAGCTCGTGTATTCTCACCCCGATGGCCTTCCTAAGAGCCTGAGTCAGGAACTCCGTCTTCTTGACCTCGGCTGAATATATCTCCGAGGCAGAGATGGGGACGAAGGGGACATCCCTCCCAAGCTCCTTGGCTATGGCGAGGGCCAGGGCGGTTTTCCCGGTTCCGGGCGGTCCGGCGAGAAGGATGGAGCGGCCGGCAAACTTTCCCTTCCTGACCATGTCCACCACGATTCCCGCCGCCTCCCTCGCCTTGACCTGACCCACCATCCCGCCCCCTATGGGTTTGGCCTTGAAGCCCTCGAGTCCGAGGCCCGTGATGTGGGTGTGAGCTGAAATTCTTTCCCACTCTTTGAGCCCCCAAGTGGTTGGTTTCACTTCTTCCATCCCTTGCTGATGGCTGAAATCCGCTTAAATCTTTTGTCTTGGTTTGCCTCGCCTTGACTCACGATTCGAGCGGAAGCGGTTCCGGGTGGGGGAAAAAGGGGCAAGGACTCCCATGAATCAGGGCGCGCCCGCGCAAGCGTCAAACTTTAGGGATTGGGTGGGGCTGGAGGAGGAGGGGATTTTCCTCTGAGATAGATCACCGAGAGAACTAGGACGAGAAGGATCAGGGCTGTGATTTTCAGATAGGGGAGCTGGCGCCCGGGGGAAATCCTCCCAACGGCCTCTCCCTCGGATTTGAAGTAGTCCGGGTCGCCCTCAAAGAAAGCCCTGACTTTCACCACCACTGCGGCGGAGGGGGCTAGGTAGGTTACCGTCGCCCTCCCAGAGGAGTCCGTGGTGGAGTCCGCGCTGCTGAGTTCCCCCGCATCCGCGCTCCAGCTTATCCTCTTGCCCGCCAGCGGGTTCCCGCGCTTGTCGGTGAGGATGGCCGTCAGGGTCATGTTTTCGCCAGCTTTCAGCGAGAACTCGGACGGTTCGATGCGGAGGCGGGTGGGGGCGACGGTCCTCACCGTGCCTGCCCACCGCTCCCCCGCTTGGGCGCTCACAACAGGAGCAAGAAGCAGGAGCAGGAGGATCAGAAACGGCGTTCTCATATATCGTTAACTTTACACATGCTTTACAGTTTTGGCGAGCTGGATTGATGGGAAGGAAGTGCCCCAACTGCGGTGCCGACTTGGAGCGCTGGCCAGCCGGTGATGAATTCACGGAGGAGGCCACCTGGATAGTTTTTCGGTGTACTAGGTGCTCCTACCTCCTCAGGGTGAAGCACGTGGATTGATTCCCAGCTCTTGCAGGAGCTCGCAGGCCTTGCAGAGTTCCCCGGCCGCGGGCTCCCCGCAGCATCGGCACCTGGAGAGGGTGAAGTTCGTGGGGAGGAGCTCAGAGAGTTTTGGTTTGATCTGGTCAAAGAACCTGAGAATCATCAGCTTGGAGTTGGGGTGCTTTGACTCAAGGCTGTTCAGGAACTCCTCGACCTCCTGGTGGATCCCCCTCCTGTGCGGGCAGTTCCCCAGGTGGAATTGGAAGTCCCTCACCATGGCGTAAACCGCCATCTCCTTCTCGGGTATTTCCCTGAGCGGCTTGATTCTCGGGACGAAGCCCTCGCGCGACTCATACCTGAAGCCGAGCCTGCACAGCCTTGAGAGGTCCCCCCTTATGTAGTCGAGGAAGATGGCCTGAACCTCGTCGTCCAGGTTGTGGGCGGTGGCCAGCTTATCCGCCCCAAGCTCCTTCGCCCCCTGGTTGAGGAGCGACCGCCTGAGAACCCCGCAGTAGGTGCACGGGCCAAGCCTGAGACCCTTTTCTTCGGAAATTTTCAGGATCTCGTCCAATGGTCTGCCGAACCTTTCCCTGAAGCTCAGGAGCTTCCATTCCACCCCCAGCTCCCTCACGTTTTCCCTGACCACCTCGATGCACCTCTCCCTGTACCCCTCTATCCCCTCGTCCACCGTGAGGGCGGCGAGCTGGAAGCGCCAGGAGTCCTCCCGCTCGGCAAGCATGTGGAGGAGGGAGATGGAGTCCTTCCCCCCTGAGACCGCGACCGCAATCCTCTCCCCCCGTTTGATGAGCCCGTGCTCGGAGACGGCCCTCCTGAACCTGTGCTCCACGCTCCTGATGAGGTGTCTGTCG
>JAWBSP010000026.1:0-7837 GCA_038842485.1 Hadarchaeales archaeon (SeqCode) | reverse complement strand
AAGCATGACTTTAACATCCCCAGGCCAGCCCCTCCCGCCTTTCACACCGCCGGTGAACTTTAGCTTCACGTCTTTCAATCCCAATGCCTTAATCACCATTTCTGCGATTTCTCTTACAGAAACCTGGTCCTTCGAGCCCAGATTATACACCTCAAACCCCTCCCGCGCATGCTCCCAGCCAAAAAGCATCGCCTCAACGCACTCCCTCACATGCATGTACGATTTCCGTTGGGTCCCATCCCCCAGGATTTCGAGTTCCCTTGGATTTCTGCGCAGTTTCTGGATAAAGTCCCATATCACCCCATGTCTCGATCTTGCACCCACGATGTTGGCGAACCGATACGAAACGGCCTTGAAGTCGAAGGTGTGGGCATAGGAGGAGATGAGGGACTCGCATGCAAGCTTGGTCGCCCCGTAAATGGAGATGGGTTTCAGCGGTGCGTCCTCAGGGGTGGGCAGGATTTCTGCGTCGCCGTACACGGTGGAGGAGGAAGTGAAGACAAGCTGGCGTACTCCAAGCTTCCTCATCGCCTCCAGCAGCTTCTGGGTGGCGATGACATTCTGCTCGAAGATAACGGTGGGATCCTCTGCACCGAGCCTGACCTCCGGATTGGCGGCTAGGTGAAAGACGAGCTCGCACCCCTCCAGGGCCCTCTCCAAGTCTTCTTCTCGAAGGCAGTCGCCCCTCACGAAGGAGAAGGAAGGATGGTTCTCCCATCTCCGGAGATTCTCCATCCTTCCAGCCGAGAGATTGTCGAGCACTCTCACCTCCATTCCGCGCTCCATTAGGGCGTCAACCAGGTGGCTGCCTATGAAACCCGCCCCGCCGGTTACTAGGGCCCTCATCTCCTCAGCTCCCGTAGGACATCCTCCAGCTCCCTCATTCCCCAATCCGCGAGCTCTTCGGCGCGCTGTGCATCGGTGGCCTCAGAAAAGCATCTGAAGATGGGTTCGGTGCCTGAGGGTCTGAGCAGCAACCAGCCGTCCTCGAAATCCACCCTGATGCCATCGATGGTGTTTATTCTGTATGCCGCAAATCTCTCCTTAAGCTTGGAGAGAACCTCCTGCTTTAGTTCGTTGGGGCATCTCACCTTTCGCTTCTGCTGGTGGTAGGGGGGGAGGGTGGAATTCAGCTCCGTCACGCTCAGTCCGCTCTCGCTGAGGGCTGAAACGAATTGGACAATGGTCATGATACCATCTCTGGCGAGGCTCCAGTCGGGGAAAATTGTACCGCCGTTTTCCTCGCCTCCCAAATCCCCCCCTCTGTTTCTTATCTCAGCCACGATTTCCGGTTCCCCTACTCTTGTCCTCACCACGGTTCCGCCCAGTCTCTTCGCCACATCATCCATCACCCTGCTGGTAGCGACGGTGGTGACGATTCTGGGCGATTTTTTCTCCTTCAGGTACTGGGAGGCCACAATGGCGAAAGTCCGGTCGCCTACTAGCACTTCTCCCCTCTCGTTCACCACAACCGCCCTATCCGCGTCTCCGTCCTGTGCGAGCCCGACATCTGCCGCGTGGGCTTTTACGGCCGCGGATAGGGCCTGAAGATTTTCAGGAGTTGGTTCGGGCATTCTTCCCGGGAAGGTTCCATCAATTTGGCAGTTGAGGGAGAGAATCCTGCACCCCAGCTTTCTTAGGAGTGAGGGGGTAACCAGACTGCCCGTCGCGTTCGCGCAGTCGACCACTACTTTAAGTTCCCTTTCTAGGGGGGTGACCCTATCAAGGAGGGCATCCATATATGGACCGATGGCATCCGCTCTGGTTGTGCTGCCCACCCTTTGCCAGTCCGCTAGCTTCCAAGCCTCCTGCTCTATGATGCGCTCGATTTCCAACTCCTCGGTGTGGGGAAAGCTTCCTCCGTCTTCCTTCCAGAACTTTATACCGTTCCACTGTGGCGGGTTGTGGGAGGCAGTTATGATCACACCCGCGTCACAGTCGAAGTGTTTTACCGCAAAGGAGAGCACTGGGGTGGGAACCATTCCCACCCTTACCACCTTGCATCCTCCACTCAGCAGACCCGAAATACAGGCGTTCTCAAGCATCTCACTTGAGGTGCGGTTGTCATATCCCACCACCACCTTTCCACGGTTTCCAAGGTAGGTAGCGAGCGAGACCCCCAGCTTGAAAGCCAGTTGGGGGGTTAGGTCCTCGTTTGCTATCCCTCTTACTCCAAAGGTCCCGAAGAGTTTTGGCATTCTGAAGCTCCGGGTCAGATTACTAATATTCTAGGGAGACCTCCATTTTCACATAATCCCAGATCCTCCCGCTTGAGCGCTCGATTTCAAGGGTTTGGAAAACTTCCTTGTAGGGTTCCCAACCCGCTATGCCCGCGGCCAGGATGCATGCTCCCTCCGCTGCTTCCTTCGCCTTTCTCCCCTTTCGCCAGTCTCTGAGCCAATGCAGTTTGAACTTGGAACCGTAAGAGAGCTCGATTTCTTCTCTGAGTTCAGGGAGGGTGCTCAGTCTTCCAGAGATGATCAGCTCCAGAGGGTCAGGAAGCGTTACCAGCATCTGTGCGACCATTTTTTTCATGCCCTCTACGAAGGCCCGCCATGCATCATCATGTCGCGGAAGTTCCTCGGGTTCTATCCCTCCGCCGGCAAGTGCTCTTGCGCCAGAGGTGAAGAGCACGTACTGAGAGGAGGAGGGGATCCTGATGGCCAGCTCGGCGTCCAGCGCACCGGGGGAGAGGAAGCCGAGGGAGCCCGAGGTTCCACCCAGCCCGTCAATCACCTTTCCTCCCTTAACCGCGAGGCAGGCGTTGAAACCATAGCCGATTTCCAGCAGGATAAAGCTAGTTTCGGAGGGTTGAAGCCCGAACCTCCTCACCTGACTGTATATGCCAAGCGCGGCCACGCAAAGTTTGTCCGCCGTTCCCATGTCCATTTTGTTCGTCTTTCTGTACCAAGGAACTGTGGGCAGGTGGATGACTCCTGGGAGGAGGTAGGCTGGCACCGGGAGATGTCTCAGCAGTTGATATAACGTCCTTATGGTCTCGTTAACCGGGATCCTCGGGTCTTCCTTTGGAAGGATCTCCCTCAGGTCCTCCTCCGTGCTATCGGAGAGCTTCTTGAAGGCCGTTCCGTACCCTGAGGGTGCGATTAAACATTCTATCTCTCTGGCGAGCGGTTCGAGGGACTCCAGAAACTTTCCTGGCAGCTGGGAGTACTCGAAGCTCTCATCCAAAACGAGCGTTCCGTCCCTCCTCATCCCCATCGCATCTAGGCTCTTGGTCCCCGGATCGGTTCCCACCACTATACCGGGCAAAGAGGATCCTCCCCCAATAGGTCACCGCAGAGGATAGTCGCTCTAGATCTACACCCACCGCACATTTCCGAGAACCTGCAGGAACCGCACCTCCCTTTTCTATGTCTTCTTTCGAGGATTTTCTGGAGGAGTTCGCTCTCCAACCAGTCTTCCCAAACCTTTTTCAGATTTTGGGCGGTCCCTAGTTCGAGGGTTGAAAAAGTGCAGGGTCTGACCTTCCCGTCGGCATCAATGAAAAGATACCTTCCGTAGATACATCCCTTCTCTTGGGGAACAATGGGTCCTTGGTGAGAACTGTTTCCCAAAAGGTGGAAGAAGGGCTCATCCGCCGAGACCTCGATGCCCATCTGCTTGGAAGTTCTCCCGAAGAGTTCGAGGACCCTCCTATAATCTTCTCGGTTCATGAGGAGGGGGTCATGTTTACTCTTGGGCTTGTATCCTAGGAGCGTAACCCCACACTCGAACTCGAGCGCGAGTTGCAGTACCTTTTCAACCTGTCCCGCACTCCCCGCGTGAAGCGTGAAAATAAGGTCTCTGAGGAGTCCCGCTGTTCTCAGAGCCTGTAGGTTTGTCAGCAGTCTTCCGAAGCTTCCTCCCTTTCTCAGTCTCTCATACTCCTCGCCGACGGCTTCCAAACTTACGGAGACCCCCACCTCCAACCTGGAAAGTTCTTGGGGATAGATCTTCCCCTGTCCGCTGGTTACCAGCTCGATCTTCAGACCCAGATCCTTTGCAACCTCAAGTATTTGGAACAGATCCGGTCTCAGGAGGGGTTCCCCACCCTCAACCAGTAACCAGCCTGGTCCTAAATCTGCTATCTGACCCACCAAGTCTAGCGCCTGCTCAGTACTCGGTTCTCCACTGGCAAGTCCTCTGCAATGTGCACAGTGGAGGTTGCAACGGTTGGTTACCGCCCAGTCGATGAAGAGCGGCTGCATCAATATGTGAGAAGGGTAAGTTTTTATGGGCCCGTGGCCCAGCCAGGATAGGGCGGCGGCCTTCTAAGCCGCAAATCGTGGGTTCAAATCCCACCGGGCCCGCATTTTTCGGAACACCAATTCCCCCGCGAGTTTTTGGCGATTTTCCTTTACCTATTAAGTTTCTTAATGGTTCTGGTTGCGAAAGTCTTCGAGCTGAAAGAGAAGCTGGATTTCCCGACCATGGCGAGAAAGCTCAAGGATTTCTCAGAGGAGGAGCCTTACAAGGAGGACAAGAAGCTTCTGACCGACATCCTCGATCTCAAGCTCGACCAAGATCGTCTCTTCGGAGTCTTCACCAAGGACTACGTTCTCTCCAAATTCTACCGAAGGGGTGCCGTGGAAACCCTTGTCACGGAAGAGGTTCCTTTCTGGATTAAGAGGTTCGGGAAACGCCTTTTCCTCCTCCCGCTTGCCCCTTCGAAGCCGCGGGGCGTGAAAAAGCTACTGACCGATTACGTGGCGAACAAGCTGAGCGAGATTCTCTTCATCAAGCCAGGGAGCATTGTGGAGACATACATCCCTCATCAGACCCTCCAGCGTCTGCATGAGTCCAACCCGCATGCCACCAAACTCATCTGGTTCGACCAGGTTGACATCCCGGGGGTGAAGAAGCTTGCCCTAGCTGGCACGGGCCTAGCCGACACCTCCCTCTACCGCGAGTACCTCAAGCACGGGAAGCTCTGGTACATCGTTTTTGAGGTGTTGAAAAAGGGGCTCGTGGTGGGAATAACAAGGAATTCCGTGATCACACTTTTCTCACGCTCAAGTGTGGAGGATTTCGTCGGGTTCATCTTCGAGGAGGTGTTCCCGCTCATCGCCGAGAGCGAGGCGGGGTGAGCGCATTTTTATTCAGGTGTGAAGGGGTGAGTGGAAGGGGTCTACCGGGGAAGGGTTTCGAAGCCCATGAGGGAGGAAGCGCTGGATTTCGTCTCTTCCTTGGATGAGGACCAGAGGATTCTAACGGACGACCTGCTGGGAACCCTAGCGCACGTTATCGCGCTCCAGGAAGCGGGAATCATAGGGGAAGAGGGGAAGAAAATCGTCGAGGCATTGGTATGGCTTTTCGGGAGGGCCTTGGCAGGGGAACTCAAGGTCGAGGGGAAGTTTGAGGATGTTCACGAGTTCATTGAGACTCAGGTGATCCAGAGGGTGGGAATGGAGGTGGGCGGGAAGATGCACACCGGCAGATCGAGGAACGATCAGGTGGCCCTAGCCGTGCGGATGAGGGTGAGGGAGGAACTTCACCGCGTTTCGGATCTCGTTCTATTGTTGGCTAGGTCCCTCTTGAAGAGGGCGGAAGAAACCGCCGAAGTCCCGATTCCACTCTACACGCACACCCGGCAGGCCCAGATAGGAACCCTCGGT
The DNA here is from genome assembly GCA_038842485.1 of Hadarchaeales archaeon (SeqCode). Taxonomy (GTDB): domain Archaea; phylum Hadarchaeota; class Hadarchaeia; order Hadarchaeales; family JAWBSP01; genus JAWBSP01. The sequence continues at coordinate 2,222 of JAWBSP010000026.1, read as the reverse complement.
CACTATTTCCTCTCCAAGGTTGATGAGCTGCTCGAAAATTTTGAGAGGCTTTCCGATTGCTATAAGCGAGTGAACCTTTGCCCGCTCGGCGCCTGTGCCATTGGAGGCACAAGCTTTCCCCTCCTCCGGGAAAGGGTGGCAGAGCTACTGGGGTTCGAGGGACTGGTGGAGAATTCCATCCAGGCGGTGAGCAACCGGGACTTCATGCTCGAAATCGCTTCCAACCTCTCCATTTTGATGGTAGGCCTGAGCAGACTGGCAGAAGACCTTATCCTCTGGTCAGGTGAGGAGTTTGGATTCATTTCCATCTCAGAGGAATTTGCCTCCACCTCGAGCGTCATGCCTCAGAAAGTCAATCCCTGCACGTTGGAGCTGATCAGGGCCAAGGCGGCCGAGGTGCTGGGCCTCACTACCGCTCTTTTCTCCACCTTCAAGGGGCTCATCACCGGGTATAACCGCGATCTGCAAGAGACTAAGTCTGAGTTGTGGCGGTGTTTTGAGCTGGCTGAGGACTCGCTGAGAGTGATGAGGGGGATCGTTTCCACTCTGGAGGTTAACAGGGAGAGGTGTGTTTCTGCGGTCGAGGGGAGCTTTGCCGTAGCCCTCGACTTAGCGGAGGCGCTGGTCAGGGAGCGCTCGATACCTTTCAGGACAGCGCACATACTGGTTGGAAGAGTGGTCAGAAGAGCTTTTGAGAGCGGTAAGAGGCTTGGTGAGATTTCTCCCGCGCTACTTGAAGAGGAGGCAAAACAGCTGGGGCTAACGCTGGAGGTGAGTGAGGAGTTTGTCCGCAAATACACAAACCCGCTGCTCTCGTTGCAGGCTAGGAAGAGCAAGGGATCTCCTAACCCCCTCGAGGTGAAGAGGATGTTGGCGGAGCGATATCGATCGGTGGAAAGGGCCGAAGAACTGCTCTCGGAAAGGAGAGCCCATGTGCTGCGATGCTTCTCCAGCCTTCTCTCAAGGGCGGGAATCGAGCCACTGCGGAGAGAGGAACCCACTCCCCCGTCCTCCCCATAGGATAAGGGCTCTTCACCTTTTAGTTAGTTGCCCCTTCCCCTGGGAAGCATAAAGCCTAAATACTCCAGCATGAGAGGAGAGGAGAAACCATGGCCGGAACAGTCGTGACGGCGTACTCCGGTGGCTTGGATTCCACTTACATCACAATCGTTCTCAGGGAAAAGTACGGATTCGAGCGAGTAATTCCGGTTCTCCTCGACGTGGGTCAGGGAGAGGAGGAGATAAGAACCGCCTTCGAGAGGGCTGAGAAGCTGGGTCTAGAGGTTCGGTTCTTCGACGCCAAGCGTGAGTTCGTGGAAACATTCATTCATCGATGTATCAAAGCCAACGGCAACTACCAGGGATATCCAATAGGGACTTCCATGTCACGCGTGCTGGTGGCCACAAAGGTCGCCCAAGTGGCGAAAGAAGTCGGTGCTGAAGCGGTGGCCCATGGCTGTACTGGGAAGGGGAACGATCAGTTCAGAATGGAGGCAACCTTCCGGTACTTAGCCCCAAACCTGAGGGTGGTGGCACCTGTGAGAGAGCTGAATCTGATCAGAGCTCAGGAGGAGGAGGAGCTCAGAAAGTATGGGATCGAACCAAAACCCACAAAGGGTGTGCTGGGGGGCGATATCAACATGTGGTCCCACTCCATCGGAAGCGGACAAGTGGAAGACCTGCACTCTCACTATCCGGAGGACTACCTGTGGACAGTACCTCCCGAGGAGGCCCCGGATGAGCCCACCACCGTGAGGATAACTTTTGAACAGGGGGTGCCCATCGATGTGGACGGGATAAAGGATCCCGTGGAACAAATCTTTTACCTGAACGAGGTCGGGGGCAAGCACGGGGTGGGGAGAATAGACATGCTCGAGGATGGCATGCTCAACTTGAAATCGAGAGAACTCTACGAGGCTCCCGCTGCCACCATCCTTCTAAAGGCGCATGAGGACCTGGAGCACCTGTGCCTAACCAAGCAGCAGCTACAGCTGAAGCGTTACCTAGATCAGATATGGGCTGAGATGGTTTACCACGCCCAGTGGTACCATCCACTGAGGAAGGATTTGGACGCCTTTATAGATTCCACCCAGAAGTACGTGAACGGCACCATTGAAATGAAACTGTACAAGGGAAACGCGACGATCGTGAGAAGGGAGTCCAAGAATGCGCTTTTCGCGCCCGGGATAAGGTCGGTGAAGAAGGCGGGCTTCGACCAGAGG
>JAWBSP010000025.1:0-7893 GCA_038842485.1 Hadarchaeales archaeon (SeqCode) | reverse complement strand
CATAACCCTTCCTCATCCGAGCGGTCTAAACAGGCTGTGGGTTTCGCTCACCAGCAGATATCGCTGCGCCCGAACTGTTTTGGAGGATATCAGCCGGAGGATTTTGAAGGCGCTTTGCTGAGGGCAAATTTTAAAAAAAGCAACACTTCAATCGCCTTTTTGAATATCGCCTCACCTTCAGGGGCGCCGTAATTTGGATTCTAAGCGGCTCTCAAGGCCGGACAAAGAAAATGGGAATCACTTCGATGAGAGATCGCCCCTGCTGTTACGTTTTTGCTAACTTTAGGGAGAACGAGGTAAAATAGAGAGAATTCAGGGAAGATTTTAGCGCTGGGTGAGATTGCTTGTCAGCATGCAGGGTATGGGCCAAATGCCTCTAAAGAGATGGGAGAAAAGAAGCAAACTTCAAATTAGAGCCATCCTGATTGGACACTCTTTGGGTTTTGGTCCCTCTGGAGTAAAGACTATGCCCCAAGAATCTATTTCGGGTAACCCAATGATGATTCCCTCCACGTCTTCCGATACCTTGAAGGTTGTACGGGGTATCTTGCATCCGGCAATCTCTGGGCTTACGGAACACTCCCCTATGATTCTCACCTTTGCTCCCTTCTTCGCAGTTACCACTTCGAACTGGTCCTCTGCAGGATACTCCAAGTAATCTCCGAACTTCAAAGCGAGTTCTTTCGGCATAACGGATAAGGTGGCCCCTGTATCGAACCAAGCTTCCTTTTCTTCCCCTTTAATCTTTATCTTTGCCTTAACCTGTTTCAGCTCCATCTTATTGTAGCCTTAAGGGAATAAGAATCCTCTGGGGTAAGAGACTCCTCGGAGGGTCCTTCCTCGGAGGGGGACAGCCCTGTTTCCCTATAATGTACGATGCCGCAAAAGGATGGAACCCTCAAGCCTGCCAAAGTTTGACCGGTACTCGCCCATCACTTCACTGGAACCAGCGGACCTGGCAGTGGACGTAGGGCCATCTAGCATGCTCCAAAGCCAGGAGGGTGATGGCCGTTGGAAGCTAACCCAGGCCATGTCTCTACCGGAGAAACCTTCGCAACCTTGAAGTCATTTAGCTTGGACGAGAGGAACTCAGAAATTTCATGTCCTGAAGACGAAATTCGACGAGATCCCTACTTCGATGAAGAATTGGGCGATAAGGATGAATTAAAGATACCGAACTCAGCCGGGGTGGGTTGTGGCAGATGAGTACTGGAAGTTTGGGTGTTTTTCAAAGGTAGCAGGCGGGGACGAAAAGCACCTCCGTTCCCTCAAAATCTTGGAAGGACCAGAGCTCGCGCGTCGCCACCATCGCCCTCTCGGGAGAATGGGCCCTTATGAAGCTCTTCAGGCCAGGGGGGACCTTCGGCTCCACCCTTCCATACTTCACCTCCAACGGAAGGGGATCGGGTCCCAGGAGGACAAAATCGACCTCCGTTTTGGCAATGGTTCTCCAGTACCTCACCTCCCTCTCCGGGAAACTCCTCCCGATGGAGATCAGAACCCCATTCTCCGCCAGAGCACCTTGGTCGATCCTCTGCTCGAAGGGAAGGAGCTGTCCCAGAACGTAATTCCTCAGTCCGGTGTCAACGAAGTAAACCTTTGGGACCTTTTTCAGCTCCGTGCGGGGATTCTTGAAGTAGGGCCTGACGAGTTCGATGATGTAGGTTTCCGAGAGGATGGAGAGAATCCTCCTTATCTCCCGGAAGTAGCTCCCCAGGTCTGAGGCGAGCTGCCGGCAATTCAGGAGGTTCCCGGTGGAGGCTGCGAGCGCCCTCACCGCGTCCCTGTACCTGAAGGCATCCCCAAACCTCAGGAACTCTATAACGTCCCTTGAAACGTATGTGTCGTAAATCCCTTTGAGGACCATCCGCTTCTCCTCGAGGCTCCCAGCCGTCACCACAGCCGGGTAACCCCCAAACGTCAGGTACTCCTGGAAGAGGGGATCGATTTCCCTGATGAAGACGTCCTTCTCCGGGATCGAGGCCTTCCCCCCCTCGACGAACCTCCTGATCTCGGAGTTCCTCTGCACGTATATTTCAGCGAGTCTGGGGTCCTTGTAAAGCAGGAACTCGTGGAAGCTGAGGGGGAAAAGTTCGAAGAAGAAAACCCTTCCGACCAGATACCTTCCCATGGCCCCCGAAAGTTCCAGGGAAGAGCTCCCCGTGACGATGAACTTCACCTGCTGGAAACTGTCGTAGAGCAACTTTAGTTTTTTCCCCGGCTCCCTGACGTAATGGTACTCGTCCATGAGGAAGAAGTGCCTCTCTTCTCCCGAAATGAAGCTCTTCACGTAGCCCAGTGGATCCTCCTCGAAGGACCTCAGCACGTCCGGATCCTCGAAATTCAGGAAGATCACCCTCCCAATTTTTTCCAGCTCTTTTGCGAGAATCTTCAGGAGGGTGGTTTTTCCAGATTGCCTTGGTCCCCGGATGGCGAAGCATTCCGGCCTATGGATCCACTTCTTCAGTTCTTGGGTGAGGTCCCGTGGTATTGTTGCTTGATTTTCCATAAAAATTTTAGTTTTTATGACTTAAATGCACAAAAAATAAAAGAATTTCTGCAGATTTTACCGAAAGGCGAAAGAAGTTACGAGACCGCCATTATTAGTCCAAAATATTATAGTCAAGACTATGTAACGCACGGATTGAACGAACCCCCAAGTGGGGTGGACGAAAGAGCGAAAGGTGAAATTTTTCCCGCCTCCGCTGAGCCCTAAAGATCCTGACCGAAGGAAGTAATGGATGTAAATCTGCGCTTAAAGATCCTGCTCCTGGTTTTGATCCCTCTTTTAGTACTCACTGCCGCCGGCACGCTGAAGCTTTTTCACGCCGCCGAAAACCTGAACGCGCGCAGGATGAGGTTGCATACCCCGCACGGGGAAGTTGGAGCGCTCCTGATGGGACCGAACAGCGGGGGCCCCTTCCCGGCAGTAATCACAATGCACGGGTTCGGCGGATGCAAGGAGCAGGTGGCGGAAGCGTACGGGCTGGCGGAGAGAGGGGTGGTGACGCTCTCCATCGACCACCTCGATCACGGGGAGAGTGGCGGCATCCTCCGGTGGGGAGGGGAATACGAAATCGTGCGTGAAGCCGTGGAATTCCTGCGCGGGCTACCCTACGTGGATGAGAATCGCCTGTGCCTCTTGGGGGTGAGCTACGGGGGACTGCTCTCCCTGACCTCCGGCATCACCCTCGGGAAAAACCTTGTGCAAGCCGTAATTGCAGTCGCCGCACCCACCGACCTGGAGCACCTTGTGCAAGTGAATACCCGGCTTTTGGATGCCCTGAGGCGCGCCCGAGACACCATTCCGATTTCCGAAGCCTTTCCCTTCTCGCCGGTGAATTTGCTCGACAACTTTTCACCTGCCAGCATGCCCAAGTTCTACCTCATTCACGGCGATGCGGATGAAGTCGTGCCGGTCGAGCAGGCACTCATCTTTGAGGATAGAGCCAAGCGACTCGGCACCCGGGTTCGGTTGACGGTGCTCGAAAGGGTGGGGCATTCCCTTGGGGGAAAGTACCGGGAGGCGTTGGACAATGCTCTCGGTGAGGCGATTGGCAACACCATTGGAGCAGCCGTGATGTTCGAGAGGATAAACTGCCTGCGCAAAAACGTCACCATCGGAATAGGGTGCATCGGAATACTGTTGCCGTTTCTCGTTTTCTCCCCCCGCAGAACCAGCCCGGAGCCGAAGGGCGACAGACTCGGTTTCCTGACCCTTGTGATTTTCGCCTGCGTGCTGGTCGCCCTTGCTGCGACATTCGGTTACGTATACATCAGCAGCGACCTGTCCCTTCCGGAAGTGGTCTGCCTCTTTCTGGCCGTGTTTGCCGCCGCCGCATTCCTTCTGTCCGCCTTCCTCTGGAACAGGTTCGAGAGGGCTGGGCTGAGGCGCGCGCTGGTCCAGACGATCAAGCGGGAGAAGGAGAACCTCATAACCTCCAACATCCTCAAGACGCTCGCGATTTCATTCGGTCTGCTGATCTGGCACCAGGCCGCAATGCACGGAGGTGCCTCATCCGTTCTCACCGTGCTGAACGGATTCATCCCCGGGTATTTTCCGGCACTCCTTCTCGCGTGCGCTGCTGCGGTCTTGGCGGGAGAGCTCGTGGTTAGGGAGATGTTCCAGGCGAGGGTTAGGCATGGAGTGATCCACCCGCTAATCGTGCTCACCATCATCGCTGTAATCGCCCTTGCCTCGGGGGCGCTCGACCTCGCCCTTTCCACTCTAGGCTGGAGCACTCTTCTTCCCTTCTTGCTGATGGTGGGGAGCATAGGCGTTTACGATAACACGAAGAGCTGGGTGAACAGCGGGCTCTACTATCTCCCGGCGCTACTCCTTTTGCTCACAACCCTGATGCATTGAATTTGTATGCTGACCGAATTTCACGCAAATCCGCTTCCAGAAAAAGGCTGGTATGTTGGCTCGGGGTCTTGCTAAACTTCGGCTGTCAACTAAAAGACCGTTTCTAAGCGAGCCATCCTAGAAAAGCGTTTGAAGCCGGTTTGTGGCGGTTTACCGTGCCGTGCGGGCCTCGAGGATCGCGGGGGGGAACAGCCCGAAGATGTACCCGATGAAGTGACCCATCACGTCTATCATTTCCCCTCCCACCACGAATTCCTCGGGCAGGAGACACGGCAGGTAGAAGAGGAAGCAAACCGAGAGGAGAATCAGCGTCCCCCTCCAGACGAAGAGCGGGAGAGCGCGGATTGAGCGCGGCCTCCCCAGCTGAGATCGGAGGAGTTCAACCATCTCTCTCATCCCCCTTCTGGTCGGGTAGAGGGAGGAGAGGGAAAGGAGGAGTATGGTCCCCCCCACTAGGAGGGCATCACGGAGGAGGAAGAGCAGGGCCGCATTCGCGAGGAAGATGGCGAACAGAAAGTTCAGGTTGAGCCCCACCCCCCGCGCCCTCAGATGGGAGTACACGCAGTAGGGAAGGTAACCTATCAGCCCGGCGACCACCCCCGAAAAGCCCCACGAGTCACCCCCGTACGCCACCAGGGAGGACAGCGAGAGGAGGGGCGGGAGGAGGAGAAAGAGGAGAAGCATCATCCTGCGGAACCTCCGCCGGTCGCTCTCCAGCCAGAGGATGGGCAGCATCACCAGAAGGTAGTGCCACAGGTTGTTCTCCAGGTGCCCGGTTTCGAGGTGTACATAACTGGAAAGAAGAACACCGGAGAGAGATCCCCTGCGCAGGACGAAGTATCTTTCCTTCACCCCCCGCGGCAGGAGGAAGATGGAGACCAGCAGGAAGGGGATGAGGAGCAGAAAGAGGAGGTGATCCCGCCTCCGCAGAACTCTTTCAGCGGGGGCCTTGGGCATGGAGGTCAGGAATTTGCTAGGAGGCGTATCTTCTCGCAAACGCTTTCGACCGCGGCCCGGAGCAGCCTCGAGCCGAGTTCAGGTTCGGCCCTAATTCCCCGCTTGGTCTCCTCCGCCAGCCCCGCCGCCCACTTGTACTTTCTCAGCACCCGTTCAAGACCGACGAAGCCCACCTCAGGATGCTTCTGGAAGTCCGAGTGCTCAGGGAGCTTGGAGGGGTCCGAAATCCCCAGCGCGCAGGCCATGCTGAACTCCTCCGTCCCCGCGTGCGCCCCCTTAACCAGGGTGGAATCCCACTCCATCCTCACCCCGGCCACCTTCCTCCCGGCCAGCTTCTTGGCCAGCGGCTGGTTCCCCCCGTGCCCGTTCACCACCACAACCCCCTTCACCCCGAGAAGTTCCCTTGCCTCCTTCACCCTCCTCCTGATCTCCCTCAGCACCAAGCTGGCAGGCTGATGCACGCCCGTTTGAATTAGCGGGAGCTCGTGCGAACTGTAAATCACCCCCAAGAATTTGGCCCCCGTCCTGAGCGCAGCCTGCAGGGCGACGTGGGAGGCGAGCTTGGCGTCCGTGTCCTCCGGCAGAACACCGTGCCTCTCCCTGTGGGAGCCCAGAGCGAGAACCCCTACCTCAGCGCAGCTTCCTGGCGAGCTTGACCGCGCTCTCGACCGCCCTCCTGGCATACTCGTTAACCCTCTCCAACCCCTGCACCCTCGTCATGGCCGGACCCGAGATCCCCAGCGAGACGGGCTTGTTGTACTGGAGGGCTAGGTCGATGAGTTTCCTGGACACCTGGTTCATGATCACCCGGTCATGCTCCGTCTCCCCCTCTATCACCGCGCCCAGCGTCACCACGGCATCCACCTCGGGATTCTCGAGCAGTTTTTTGACGGCGAGGGGCATGTCGAAGACGCCAGGGACCGAGAGCTCCTGCACGATCTTTCCCCCAAGGAACTCGGCATGCTGTCTGGCGAACCCCAGCATGGGTCCGCATATCTCCCAGTGCATCTCGGAAACCACGATCCCAAGCCTCACTTCCTGCGCCATTCAAAATTCACCCAACCTTATAATCTCAATAGCCCGGGTGCCCCACCGGCGAGCGGGAGCGGGCTCACCGCCGAGCGCGGGGGCTTCAAGGAATTTAACATCCCGGGACACCCCTTGGATGGCGTCCTTTCCAGAATACCCCTTCGCCTCCCGGTACGGCAAGGGGATGGTGAACCTCGCCTCGAACGAGTCCCCCTACCCCCCCTCACCCAAGGTCCTCTCGGCACTCAGGGGGGCCCTCCGGGATGTCAACCTCTACCCGGAGCCGCGCCCCAAGGAGCTCCTGAAGAAGATCGCCGGCTACGTCGGGATGGAGGTCAACAACATCATCATCGGCAACGGTTCGGACGAGCTGATTGAGCTGGTTTGCCGGATTTTTCTGAACAGGAAGGAGAAGGTGCTGATCCCCATACCCACCTTCGCCTTCTACGAGATCGCGGCCAGACTCGCCGGTGCCTCCCCCCAGTTCCTGCAGCTCACCAACTTCAAGTGGAAGACCGAGGAGGTGGAGAAGGCTGCCAAGAAGGCGAAGATGGTTTTCCTGGGCAGGCCCAACAATCCCACCGGCAACAGCCTCCCCGAGCAGGGGGTGATCCGGCTGCTGGAGATGGGAAAGATTGTGGTGGTGGATGAGGCCTACGCGGAGTTCGCGGGCTACTCGGTCTGTAAGCTCGTGAGGGAGTGGGATCACCTCGTGGTCCTCAGAACCTTCTCCAAGGCCTTCGGTCTGGCGGGTCTGCGGATCGGTTATGCGGTGGCACCCCCCGAGATCGTGGAGCTCCTGTGGAAGGTCAGGGCACCCTTCAGCGTCAACTCCCTCGCGCTGGTTGCCGCCTCCGCCGCGCTGGACGACCTAAACTACATGAAAAGGGTGGTGGAGAGGGTGAGGGGGGAGAGGAAGAGGCTGGCGGAGGAGCTCTCGCTTCTCGGCCTCCGCGTCCTCAACTCGGATGCCAACTTTCTGATGGTGGGGGTCCCGAAGGCCGAGGAGCTCTGCTCCAAGCTGGAGAAGAGGGGAATCCTGATCCGGAACCTCCTGCCCTTCAGGGGGGTGGGCGAGGGATGGGTCAGGATAACGGTGGGAACCCCCTCCCAGAATGACAGGCTATTATCTGCCCTTCAGGAGATTTTGAAATGATCAGGTTTGCCGTCCCGAAGGGGCACCTGGAGGAGGAGAGCGTCAGGCTGCTGGAGAGATCTGGGATAGGGGTGGTTGGGAGGAGCGGGCTCTTCGCACGCACGAACGACCCGGAGATCGAGCTCGTTTTCGTGAGGGCGGAGGACGTCCCGAACTTCGTCGGCGGGGGTTCCACCGATTTGGGCATCACGGGTTTTGATCTGGTCTGCGAGCGCGGGGCGGATGTGGTGGAGCTGCTCGATCTGGGCTTCGGCCGGACCAAGCTGGCCCTTGCCGCCCCCCAGACCTCCGGCATCTCCACCCCCTCCGACCTGAAACCAGGACTCAGGGTTGCGACCGAGTTTCCCAACCTCACCTCTAAATACTTCAGGCAGAAAGGGATCGA
>JAWBSP010000024.1:0-15224 GCA_038842485.1 Hadarchaeales archaeon (SeqCode) | reverse complement strand
GACAGTAGAATTTGGTTTGACCACACCGCCAGTCTGCTCTGGTAGGTGCACTACTCAGTAGATGCCAGAGGAACCTGGCAAACGTCACCTTCCTGAGGGCGAAGGTCGAGGAGGTTCTCCCGCTCGAGAACACCGTGCTGATCTTCGATCCGGGTCTTGAAAAAAAGAGCCCACCGGCTCAGGGAGTGAAAATGGGGAAGCGCTGTGAGTGTCTCAACGGGGGCGCAAAATTAGTAAACCCTTCAGGATCATTCTTATGCGCTTAGTGTCACCTCTTTCGCCCGACTCAGTTTGAGATCAACCCTTACGCCCACGCTCTACCTCCACATACTCCCCAACCACGCCGATTCTCCTCATGTACCCTATCCTTTTTCTTCCTCGCTTCCGCACGGGGGTTTCCTTCAAAAATTCTCACCGAGCCAACCAATAACGGTTAAATTTGGCGGAGCCCCCAGCGACTCAGCATTTTTCAATCCGCCGAATTTCAGTTTACCTTCTCTAGTGGGCCCGCTGGGATTCGAACCCAGGATCTTCGCCTCGTCAAGGCGACGTCTTAACCGCTGGACCACGGGCCCCTTTTTACTCTCCTCCGTAAAATATCAGTCTGGCTGGATCTTCTTTCCGCAGCTGGAGCAGAACTTTGCGCCCTCCACGAGCTGGGTCCCGCAGAAGGGACAGAAGCGGGCACCCGCCAAGGCCTTGGGCTTCTCCTCAACCGCTTTGGTGATCTTCTTCAGGTAGGGCGCCTCGGCATACTCCTCTTGGTGCTTGAAAATCAGGTCTTTGACGGCGAGGGGTTCCCTCACCCCATAAATGCAGGTGGAGGGAGAGGCCACCGCACGAACTGTGGTGGAGACAGGGCCCCCCACCACGATGGGTCCCCTTCCGGTTCCCCAGCCGGTTCCGGCATGCCACCCTGTGCTCCCCAAGCCGAGGCCGGACTTGGTAACGGGGATCACGTTGCCGAAGCCTAGGAGGCGGCCGATGATTCCAATGTCCACCACCACATCCGAGAGGTCGTCGTACTGCACCTGTCTGGTGGAGATGGTTATGAATTTTCTGTATATTACGATTCGCTTGTTGGTCAGGAAGTAGGTGAAAGCTCCCGAGTAAAAGTAAACGGCGATTACCAGCAGCACTCCTAGGGCAACAATCAGAAGCCCCCATGCTGTGAGGGAGCTCACGAAAATTCCAAACAGGAGAAGGATGGAGGCACCGATATAGTAACCTAGGAACGCCCAGGGGCGAACGGGCTGCAGGGTCTTCAGCACCTTCTCGCCCGGTAGCGGGGAGATCACCTCTTGGAAGGTCACCATCGCTATTTTTCCCCCTGATCGTATATCAACCCAACTTCCCTGCCCAGCTGCAGGAGGGCCCAGCCCCATATCAGGCACTCAAAGCTCTTCACCAGCTCGCCTTTGGAGTGGAAGTGCTTTGAGTCCTCAAGGTAGGCACGGATGTTCTCCACGGTTTTCTCCTCACCCCGCAGGGAAGCGAGTTCTCTTTCAAGCTTCCTCGTCCACTTGGAGATTTCGCCCTCCAGCTCAGCCCTCAAGCTCTCGCACGACATCTTCTGGGACCCCTGCAAACACCTCGAGTGCCCTTGCCTCCAAGAAATGAAGCCTTCCAGGAACCACCAACACATGCGGCACGGGGCCGAAATCCTGTTTCAGGAGGTTTGCTGCCCTATCCCCCCTCACCACACAGTTGTCCGCCCCTGCCCTGGCTATCACCACCACCAGCCTCTGCCCCGTGAAGTACCCCCTTCGTTCCTGCTCCTCGAGTTGCAAGAGGATCTGAATGGCTTGGGGCGCGGAGAGATATGTCCCGCTCTCACACCTGACGTCCAGAAAAAGGAGGGTGTGGAGCCCACGTTCCGTGTTCTCCCCCAGCACCTCATAGGGGTGGATGGATTTGAGATCGGGAAGCGGGACGGTTGCCGATCGGCCGAACTTGTAGCTCTGGAGACCGGTCAGGCCCGCGGCAGCTGAAACTATGGAGGAGGAGTGAACCACCTTTGTGGGGATGCCCCTCGAGGCAGCCGCCAGCCTCAGGCTCACGTGGGTGGTCGCGATCATGGGATCACCGGGAACGAGCAGCACCACCTTTTTCCTGGTGGAGATTTCTAGGAGTTCCTGCCCCTCCTCAATCTCCTTTCTCCCCAGCAGCGAGATCTTCCTCCCCGCCATTCCTTCCAGTTTCTGGAGATCGAGCTGGGGGAGGGGACTGGTATACAGCTCGGCATATACCTCGTCGGCCTCCCGGATTTCCCTCAGCCCCTCCAGCGTGAGGCTTTCCTCCCCCCTTATCCCCATGCCCACGAAAACCAGCACAAAGAATTTTAACCGAGGAGCGTATTTAGTAGATTGCCAGTAATGAAAATCATTGCGGACACGAGCTTCCTGATGATCCCGGGTCTGTTCAGGGTGGATATTATGGCAGAGCTCAACCGCATCCTCCAGCGCAGGTACGAGCTCCTCGTGCCCGAGCCGGTGGTGAAGGAGCTGGAGTACCTAGCCAAGAAGGGTACCCCCTCCGAGCGCTCGGCCGCCAAGCTCGCGCTTTCTTCCTTGGGAGACATGAAAATCATCCCCTCCTCCCAGCAGAACGCCGACCGCGCGATTCTCGAATTCGCCAAGCAACACCCCGATTACTTGGTGGCGACGGCTGACTACGCCCTCCAGAAGAGGCTCCAGAAGCTCGGCACCAACATAGTGAGGCTTAGACAGCGCACGCACCTGATGCTCGAGAGAGAGATGGAGTAGTATTTTAGCCCGAAGTTTTATATGCAAATCCTGGAGATTCTAACCCTTGCAGCCTCTGGAGCAGCCCTCCTCACGGCCGCTCTATCGGCTAGATCGGTGTGCAAGATGCCTGTCGGTGGGAGGATGGCAGAGATCGGGGAGATTATAAGAAAGGGAGCCAGGGCCTTTCTCCGGAGGCAGTACCGAACGGTTTTCGTCTTCATTTCCCTCGTTTTTCTCCTTTTTCTGCTGCACCCCAGTTTCGGCTGGAGAAAAGCCTTGGCCTACCTCTGCGGCTCCCTTTCCTCCCTAGCTGCTGGGTACTTTGGGATGCAGGTCGCGGTGAGGGCGAACTCTAGGACCGCCAACTCGGCCCTTTCAGGTCTGGAGGGGGCGCTGAAGACGGCCTTCAGGGGGGGGCTGGTCATGGGCATGCTTGTGGTGGGCTTGGGCATGCTCGGCCTGCTGGGGTTCTGGCTCTGGCTGGGTGATCCCTCCTCCATTCTCCCCTTCTGCTTCGGGGCGAGTTCGGTGGCGGTTTTCGCTAGGGTTGGGGGTGGAATATACACCAAGACGGCGGACGTGGGCGCAGATCTGGTGGGGAAGGTGGAGGTGGGAATCCCCGAGGACGACCCCCGAAACCCCGCGGTCATTGCGGACAATGTGGGGGACAACGTGGGGGATGTGGCAGGGATGGGCTCCGATCTCTTTGAGTCCTTCGCCGCCTCCATCGTGGCCGCCATGATCATGGGTGCCATGCTTGGGATCAATTATCTGATTCTTCCACTGGGTGTTGCCGCGGTTGGCACCCTGGCCTCCATCCTCGCCTCTCTCATGGTCAGGGTGAGGAAGGGGAAGGACCCGAGCTATGTTCTCAACCTGGCGAGCCTAGCCAGCATGGCCATTACAGCGGTCGGCACTTTCCTCATTTCTGCCCGTCTTTTCGGCTCCGAGGGGCTAAGGGTTTTTGCCCCTGTGGCACTTGGGCTGGTTACAGGGGTAACGGTAGGTCTCGTCTCCGACTACTTTACCAACCGGTTGCATGCTCCAGCGAAATCGGTCGCCCGGTCAGCCTCCTCCGGGGCCGCCATCGACATTCTCTCAGGCTATTCCGTGGGACTCCTGAGCACCGTGCTTCCCATCTTGGTTATTTCCCTCTCCCTCGTGGGTTCCTTCTGGATGGCCAAGGGGATTTCTTCCCCAGCGCAGGAGGCCGTGAAGGGGATGTACGGGATCTGTCTGGCAGGAGTGGGCATGCTCTCCGTCACGGGGATGGTGGTCTCGGCGGATGCCTACGGCCCCATCGCCGACAACGCGGGAGGGATCATAGAGCAGGCAGGGGAGGAGGAGAAGAGGGAGGTCACCGACGCACTCGACTCGGTGGGAAACACCACCAAGGCCATTTCCAAGGGATTCGCCATAGGTTCCGCCGCCCTCACCTCCGTCGCCTTGTTCTTCTCCTACTCCCAGGCAGCGAATCTCAGCAACCTGGATCTTCTTTCCCCAGAGGTGGCGGCTGGAGTTCTCATAGGTGGATCGGTCATAGCCCTCTTCTCAGCCCTAGTCATCCAAGCCGTGGGACGCAACGCCTTCAGAATGGTCGAGGAAGTGCGCCGGCAGTTCAGGGAAATCCCGGGTCTGATGAAGGGGAAGGCAAAACCCGATTACGAGCGATGCGTGGATCTGGCCACGCGGGGGGCCCTCAAGGAACTCTTACTCCCCGTGCTGCTCGTCCTCCTCTCCCCCCTTCTGGTTGGATTTCTGCTAGGTGCTAAGGCCCTCGGAGGATTGCAGGTGGGATCCATTGCGGTGGGTCTTGTTTTCGCCCTCCAGATGGCCAATTCTGGGGCGGTCTGGGACAACGCAAAGAAGTTCATCGAGCTAGGGAACTTGGGGGGGAAGGGGACACCTACCCATCAAGCAGCCGTGGTAGGCGACACCGTCGGGGACCCGCTCAAGGATGCGGCGGGGCCCTCCCTGAACATCGCCATAAAACTTATGTCAATCGTTGCGCTACTTATGGCTACAGCGGGGATGATTTAATGCACAAGATTGTGACCATTAGCGATACGGTTAGGGTGCCTCCGGACAGGTTTGGCGAGCCTCTAGAGGAGGTGGTCATGGATCTTCTGAGGAAGACCTATGAAGGGGTGATGGATCGGGATGTTGGGGTCGTTCTTGCCATCTCCGAGGTAAAGGAAATCGGGCCCGGTAGGCTTATCATGGGGGATGGAGGGAGCTACCACGATGTGGTTTTTGATGCCCTAGTCTACAAACCGGAGATAAACGAGGTGGTGCTTGGGGAGGTGGTAGAGCTGACGGACTTCGGGGCCTTCGTGAGGATAGGGCCCTTGGATGGTCTCCTTCACGTGTCGCAGGTGATGGATGACTTCGTGAGCTACAACAAAAACAAGGGAGTGCTGCAGGGGAAGCAGACCAAGCGAACCCTCAAGGTGGGGGACAAGGTCAGGGCTAGAATCGTCACCCTCAGCATGAAGGGGAGGACGAGGGCCAAGGTTGGCCTGACCATGCGCCAGCCGGGGCTGGGAAAGCTGGAGTGGATAAAGGAGGATCTAAAATAATTGCCCGCTTTTGCTTGCAAGAGGTGTAGGTTCATCGTGGGGGAAAAACCCAAAACATGCCCCAAGTGCGGGGGGACCTCCTTTTCGGCGGAGTGGGTGGGTTACGTGGAGGTCCTGCCCCTCTGCGAGAAGTGCGGTTATGCGCAGAGGAAGGGGGAGAAAACATGTCCCAAGTGTGGCGCTGGTTTTACTCTCGGTCTCTCGGAAGTTGCTGGGCGCCTTGGTCTCACTACGGAGGGGAGGTACGCCCTCAAGGTGAAGGAGTAGCGCCCCGCCCAAACGTTCGTGTTTTCGAAAGTGCGTTTTTAGACGGCGCGAAATGGTTTGAATGAAGGCGGAGTTCAGCCCAGAGCTGTGGGAGCCCAGAACGGAGATAGGAAAAGCTGTTAAGGAAGGGAAGATTACTCAGCTCTCGGACATTCTGAGGAGGGGCTACCGTATACTTGAACCCGAAATCGTGGATGTCCTAGTTCCAAACCTCCAGCAGGAGTTGCTCCATCTGAAGCTTGTCCAGAAAATGCACAAATCGGGAAGGCGCTCCAAGTACTGGGCCTTGGTGGCTGTGGGAAACGGCGACGGCTTCGTGGGGGTCGGAGAGAAGAAGAGCAAGGAGGTGGCCACTGCCATCTCCAAGGCAGCGAGGGCCGCCAAACAGAACATCATAGAGGTGAGGAGGGGGTGCGGGAGCTGGGAGTGCGGCTGCGGGCAGCCCCACTCGGTCCCCCTGAAGGTCAAGGGCAAGTCGGGGAGCGTTGAGATTACCCTGATACCCGCGCCCAGAGGGCTGGGTCTGGTGGCCCCTGAGCTCTCCAAAAAGATTCTGCGTTTGGCGGGAATAAAGGACGTGTGGACTCTATCCAGAGGTTCCACAAAAACCCGCGTGAACTTAGCGTACGCAACCCTCGAGGCCCTCAGACAGACGATGAAGGTCTCCATTCCAGAGAGGAGGTGAGAGAGATGCCCATGCTCGCGGTGGTTAGATTGAAAGGTAGTGTGGGAGGGAGGAAGAAGGTTCTGGACACGTTACGCATGTTAGGGCTCACCCGCCCGAACCACTGCGTTCTTGTGGAGGACACCCCCTCCTATCGTGGAATGTTGCGTGTGGCGAAGGACTTCATTACTTGGGGGGAGGTGAACCCCGCCACCGTTGAGAGGCTTCTCCGCAAGCGTGGGGAAGTAAGAGGCGGTGCGAGGCTCACGGACGAATACGTGAAGAAGCACTCTCCTCACTCCTCCATCTCGGAACTTGCGGTGGCAATGTGCAGGGGGAAGGTTCAGCTTCCTGGTCTCAAGCGCGTTTTCAGGCTGCACCCACCCAGGAAGGGACTGATCTCCTTAAAGCACACGTTCGGGCACGGGGGGGACTTGGGATACAGGGGGGAGGCGATCAATGAGCTACTACTCAGGATGATTTGATGGTGGTGAGGAGAGAAAGGAAGGTCAGGAAGCAAAGGGGCTCGAGGACCTACGGCAGGGGCTGCGCCAAACGAGGGAAGGGAGGAACGGGGGAGAAGGGAGGAAGTGGGATGGCGGGCGGGCACAAGCAGAAGTGGAGCTACATTTTGCGCTACATGCCCGACCACTTCGGAAAGCACGGTTTCTTCCGACCCCGAAAGGTGTTGCGGACCATTAACGTTGGGGAGCTGGACGAGAGGATTGAGGATTTGTTGAGAAAGGGGGTGGCGGTGAGGGAGGGGGAGAAAATAGTGGTGGATTTGCAGAAGCTGGGTGTCGACCGGGTGCTGGGAAGGGGGAAGGTCAGGCACTGCTTGGTGCTGAAGGGGGCCGAGGTGGTGCCGGCCGCGAAGGAGAAGCTGGAGGAGGCAGGTGGGGGGATTGGAGGAGGGGAGACCCAAGTCTAGGCTCTTTGCCCTTAAACCCGTCCTCAAGATCATCCCCGAGATCGAGGTACCCAAGCGCCATGTGTCCTTCAGGGAGCGCTTTTTCTGGACCGTTCTAGCGCTTTTGGCCTTTCTGGCCATGACTCAGATTCCCCTGTACGGCGGGAGGTCGGCTGTGGACATCTTTCAGAACCTCAGGTTCGTTTTCGCCAGCTATCGGGGAACGGTGGTGGAGCTTGGGATTGGGCCCATCGTCACCGCGGGTATCATCCTACAGCTGTTGGTCGGCAGCAAGATCATCGGGCTAGATCTGAGGGAAAGCGAGGACCGGGCGCTCTTCACCAGCCTCCAAAAGGGGCTCGCCATTCTGATGGCTCTCTTCGAGGCAAGCATGCTGGTTTGGGGGGGATGGTACGATCCACGCAGGCTGGACCCGTCCGCTGCCCCGCTCTCCCTCACCTGCATGCTCTTCCTCGTCCTGCAGCTCACGCTGGGAGCGGTGGCTGTTCTCTACCTTGACGAGGTGGTTTCAAAGTATGGGCTGGGAAGCGGGATCAGCCTTTTCATCCTGGCTGGCGTGGGGATGGAGATATGCTGGCAGGCCTTCTCCCCCTTTTCCCAAGGAGGTCAGCGGGTCGGGGCCCTCCCGAACTTCATCGTTTCCGCCATAAGGGGGAGGGGGGTGGGCGAGGCCTTCTTTAGGGCGGGAGCCCCGAGCATGCTGGGTTTCATCACCAGCATCCTCCTCTTTCTCGTTGTCGTCTACCTAAACAGCATGAGCGTGGGGGTTCCGCTGTCCTACGGGAGGGTAGGAGGGATAAGGGGGAGGTATCCCATAAACCTTCTCTACACCAATGTCATTCCCGTGATTCTAGTGATGGCAGTTTTCGCCAATCTGAGGTTGTTGGGTACCCTCTTTCCGAGCCTTTCTGGACTCGCTGATATTGTGGTCCCCCCCACCAGTCCCCAGCAGGTGGCGAGTGCCCCCCTAAACGCTCTCCTTTACTTGGCGATCTTTGTCCCGCTGTGCGTGGCTTTCTCATGGGTTTGGATTTACCTTGCAGGCATGGGGCCCAGGGATGTGGCAGAGCAGCTGCAGGACGCCGAGATGTTTATCCCAGGTTTCAGAAGGGATGTGAGAACCATGGAGGAGTACCTTTCCCGCTACCTCATCGGGGTGAGCCTTCTCAGCGGCCTTATAGTGGCCCTACTCTCCGCCTTCGGCGATTTCATGGGTTCGCTAGGAAGCGGAACCGGGATCCTGTTGGCGGTGGGTATCGCTCAGCAGATGTACCAGGAGGTTTCTAGGCAAAGGGTGGCGGAGATGTTTCCCGCCGTGAGGAAGTTGCTGGGTGAGTAAAATGAGGCTACGCGCTCCTCTTTTCGCCTCCCTGCTGATCTTGGGGGCATTACTGTTTCTCGTGCGCTGCGAGCCCATCCCCGAAAAATCGGACACGACTAAAAAGATAGCCAGCCGGATTGATGCGGCCATCTGGGCCCTCCGTCACGGTGACAACGCCACCGCACCCACGCATCTTACGGAGGCAAGGAATCTCTACTCCCAGCTTGGGGTGGAGAATCTGGACAATGAGCTGGACAATCGAATCAAGCTACTCTTTGAGAACGCCATTCAGGCACCCAAAGAGGAGAGCTGTCACGAACTGAGGAGGGAGGTTCTAAGGGCAGCCTCCATAGTGAATGCACCTCTCCCTCTCATTTTCGCGCACTCCCCCTGTCTCGTGCTCCTGATTTCGGCTCTTTCAGGTTTCCTGTACGCCTGCCTCCTCAAAAAGACGGTCGACTGGGAAAGGGTGAGGGAAATCAAGGCACAGGTGGAAGGATGGAGGAGGAGGCTTCAGGAGGCGCGCAAACGGAGGGACTTCAAGGAACTTCACAAGCTCTCGCAGGAGTTCTCAAGGCTGGCCCCCCTCCAGTCCGAACTCATGATGGTTCAGTTCAGGCCAACGCTATACTTTTTCCCCTTCTTCATCCTCCTTCTCCTGCTTTTGGGAGGGCCATACTCGGGGTGGGTGGTGGTCTGGCTGCCTTTCGGTCTCAGACTCCCCATCTGGGGCTACTGGACTTCCTGCGGCACCCTAAGCTGGGTGATTCTCTCCTTCGGGGCGATGAGTTCCTTCTGGAGGAAGCTACTCATAGGTGAGTAGCGTGAGGAGATCCAGAGCTCATGGAAGGCACTTTGTTCGTACCCCTGGCGGGAGGGTGGTGGTGAGATTTATCAAAAGGAGACCAGCGGGACCCAAGTGTGCCGAGTGTGGAAGACCCCTCAGCGGCACGAGACCCAACCGACCCCATGGAGGATACCTTTGTTCTAGGTGCTCGAGGGAATCGATAAGGAAGGAGGTGAGAGGTTGGTCCTAATAGCCGTGAGCGGTCTCCATGGGGCGGGGAAGACCACGGTGGCCGCCGAGCTCGCGCGCCGATTCGGTCTGAGGCACATCTGCGCTGGGGAAATCTTCAGGAAAATGGCATCAGAGAGGGGGATGAGTCTTCAGGAGTTCAACCGCCACGTTGAGAGTCATCCAGCGATTGACAGGGAACTGGATGCGAGAACCTTGGAGGAGAGCAGGAAGGGGAATGCGGTGGTCGATGCCCGGCTCGCTGGTTGGTTGGTGGAGGCTGACTTCAAGATAATGTTGACCGCTCCCTTGAGGGTAAGGGTGGAGAGAATCGCCAAGCGGGAGAAGAGGCCGGTGGAGGAGGTGATGGAAGAGACCGTGAGCAGGGAGGAGAGCGAGGCGAGGAGGTTCAAGGAGCTGTATGGGATAGACGTCAACGATCTCTCGGTTTTCGACCTCATCCTCAATACCGCTAGGCTCTCAGAGGAGGAAACCAAGCGAATAGTGATTTCGGCCGTGGCGGAGGTGCTGAAATGATAGAGGTGGGAAGGGTCTGTGTTAAGGTGGCAGGAAAGGAGGCGGGGGAGAAGTGTGTGGTGCTTCAGGTTCTGGATGAGAACTTTGTGGTGGTGGTCGGACCGAGGGTGAAGCGGAGGAGGTGCAACATCGACCACCTGGAGCCCACCCCCATGAAGCTGGAAGTGAAGGACACCTCGGAAGAAGGTATAAGGAAACTGCTGGAGGAAGCTGGGCTTTGAAAACGCCCAAGAGAGAGGTCCTAGTCCGGGCGGAGGATATTACGGACCCCAGCTACGGGTGTGAGCCCGCAGCACGCCCAATCTCGGAGTACCTCAGGCTGGGGTTTCTGAACCTAGACAAGCCCGTGGGTCCCACCTCGCATGAAGTGGTGACGTGGGTGAAGCGCATTTTGGAGGTGAGAAAGACCGGTCACGCTGGGACCCTTGACCCCAAGGTCAGTGGTGTTCTCCCCGTGGCTCTTGAGGATTCCACTAGAGCGCTGCAGGCCCTTTCCAGGGCCGACAAGGAATACGTCTGCTTGGTACATCTGCACTCCTCCGTCCCTCAGCACAAGCTCGAGAAGGTTCTCTCCGAGTTCACGGGGGAGATCTACCAGCGGCCGCCTCTTAGGTCCGCCGTGAAGCGGCAGGTCAGAATACGGAGGATTCATCACCTCAAGCTTCTGGAGAGGGATGGAAAAGAGGTTCTCCTCGGCGTCCGCTGCGAGGCCGGGACCTACATCAGGAAGCTCGTCTTCGACATGGGGGAGGCACTGGGTTGTGGTGCACACATGCTGGAACTCAGGAGAACTGCAAGCGGTCCCTTTAGGGAGGATGAGACCTTGGTCAGGCTGCAGGATGTGGCGGACGCATACGCCTTCTGGAAGGAGGAGGGAAGGGAGGACCTGCTGAGGAAGGTCGTGCTCCCCGTGGAGGCCTGCGTGCGCGATCTACCCAAGATCGTCATAAGGGACGGGGCGATCGATGCCATTTGTCACGGTGCTTCACTGGCGGCCCCCGGTGTTCTATCGGTGGAGAGCGGGGCGTCGGTGGGAGATCTGGTGGCGGTGATGAGCTTGAAGGGGGAGCTGGTGGCCCTCATGGAAGCTACCATGACTTCAAAACAGATAGCGGAGGCTGACAGAGGTTTAGTGGCGAAGCCGGTCAGGGTGGTCATGAAGCCCGGAACCTATCCAAGGAAGTGGAAATAATCCCCCAACGATAAGCTTTCCTGCACCACAGGCAACTCCTGACGGACTCAGGTGGCGCGTGCGGATTGGATAAATCTTCTCTCTGCAAGATATGCCGGTGCCGGGGTAGCCTAGCCTGGTAAGGCGCACGCCTGGAGAGCGTGTGGCCCTTTGGGCCGCAGGGGTTCAAATCCCCTCCCCGGCGCCCTTAGGCACTTCTCCCTTTTCTATAATTTTGCTGAAAACCTCGAGGCTGGGTCTAGCCTTTCTCTTTTTGCTCTTCAAATCCACCGCACACAGACCGAATTTCATGGCGAATCCCCGCGCCCACTCATAGTTGTCTACCAGGGACCAGTGGAAGTACCCTTTGATGTTGGTTCCCTCCTCAATGAGCTTTTCCAGCACCCCCAAGTGCTCAATCAAGAATCTGGGCCTCAGCCTGTCTCGCTCATCCGCAATCCCGTTCTCGGTGATGTACAGAATTCGGGAATACTGCTTCACCTGTTCGATGGAGGCTCTCAGGCCCTCAGGATAAACCTCCCAGCAGAAATCGGAAACGGGAAAGCCCTCCAAGGAATTCTCATGAGTGGGAGTGATCTGTCCCGGATTAAAAATGGGTAATGATCTCACTCCCCCCATCATTCCGTATCCCGGCACCGGCTGGGGTACGACCGGTGCCCCGAACATCCTTAAGAGGGGGAAAACCCATCCCCTGACCACATCCCTCGAATAGTAGTTCACCCCAAGCCAGTCCAGCCTCTGTTTTAGGCACTTCTCCTCCCTCCTTTTCTTTGGGTTGTAGCCCGCGTCCAGCCACCCGAAGGAGATGGCTTGCAGGAACCAGTGGGTCGTTAGATAGTCGTGAAACTCGCAGGCTTTCTTGTCGACGGGGTGGTTCTTTCTCAACGGGTACGCCGGAATGACGTTGTATATGATCCCGACCTCGGCTGGGGAGGAGCTTTTCCGGTCAGCCCTTTTCCTATCCCACCTCTTCACCGCGTCATAGGCTCTGGCGTGGGCCTGCAGCATGTTGAAGGCAACCTTCGCAAAGGGAAACCGAGAGAGGTGGGGGGCCACCTTCAGGACATTGGGCGGGAAACCCGTTGGAATGAGGTAGCTCATGAAAATGGTTGCGGGCTCGCAAAGGGTAGACCAGTAATCGACGAGATCCCCCAGCTTCCAGGCCATGTATGCCGCGTACTTGGTGAACTCCACTACCGTGCGCTCGTCCAGCCATCCCCTGGGCCCTTTGGAGAGTCTGCTGTCCCTCGCAACGATCGGGTCGTGAATCCAGAGGGGGAGGGTGAAGTGATTGAGGCAGAGGAAGACGGTGAAACCCCTGTCCCTCAAATCCTCGATCACCTCACGGTAGTGATTTAGGGCCCGGTGGTTTGCCATGGTGTCCAGGGTGCGTAGCGTGGATTCATCTATCTCAATTTTGGAGATAAGCTCTCCTTCCTTCTCTACTCCCACCTCAACCTTTTCGGTGGACTCTGGGAAAATCCGGCTCCATTCGGGCGCAAACCTCCAGGCTTTGAATCCACGGTCTGAGGCGAGTTTGTGGTCCTGAGCGTACAGCTCCCAGTAGTTTACACCGTTCTCCGGAAGATCTCCGCTGACCACCCGTTTCTGGATGTTCTTCCTGTCGTGAACCCAGACCCACCAGTCCGTGTTCGTGTCCCAGTCCTCTTTTTTCCCGCCCATCTCGAACTGGAAGGCTGAAACGCTGATCCCCCAAAGGAAATCCCGCGGGAAGGGCATCAACCTTCAGTCGCGGCGCTATATAATTTCAGCTCGCACCTCCAACAGCGGTTGACGGGAAGAAGTCTCGCTTTATAGAAAGGATTGAAAGGAGAAATGGTGACCCCGCTTATAGCAAAAGTCGGGGGCGTTTGGATCCTCTTTGTCATGACGGCTCTCCTGAGCTACTATGCAGGCAAGAGAAAAATGAGACCAAACTTCGCGAAAGGGATGGCACTTCTTTTGGCCCTAGTGGTGGTTGGGGCTGCCTACCGCTTCAGTCCCTACATCTACCTCTCTGAAACGAAGCAGCTCGTCGAGTTTCTCTTTTCCAATCTGCCCGCTTTGGTGGTGCTGTTCGCCTTCTTCCCCCTTTTTGCCTTCTCTGCCTACAGGCTTTCGAGCAGGGTATCCCCTCAGACCTACCGTTCCCTCTACCACGTCCTCGTTCTTTCCTTCCTAGGGATGATCTTCTGGCTCAATCCAGACTTGGGATTCCTCTCCCTGAGCTTCGTGATCATTTCTATGGTCTTTTCTGAGGCCATCAGAATCACCCATCCCGCACCTTCCAGCTCTCCCCCCCTCCGCGAACTTCTGCCACTGCTGAAAGATCTCAAGGTCACGGAATTTCTTGTACACTTGGTTCACCGGGGGATAGGGAGTGCCACTAGGAAGGGTGAAATCAAACTATACACCGCAGGAGTTTTTGGTCTTCTCGGAATCTTGCTGGCGGTTTTGGGGTTCTCCAAGCAGGTGGCTGTTGCCTCCATCTTCATTCTGGCTTTTGCCGACCCCACGGCTGCCCTGCTGGGAAGAAAGGTGGGTACGTATTGCTGGAGTCATAATCCGTCCAAGTCCTTGGAGGGCTCACTCGGTGCCTTCATGGTAACTCTCGTTATCGTCTGTTGCTTTGGTTTCAATCCGCTGTGGGCACTGGTTGTGGCGGGTTCGGTCATGATTTTCGAGTCACTGCCCCTTCTCATGAGCGATAATCTAGTCCTCCCCCTCATGGCTGGAATCCTGCTCACCGTTGCGCCCTGAAATGGGTCTGAATTACCGGTAATTTACCTCTAAACCAAGTTTCTGTGACGCCCAAGCAAAGATTGCTAGCTGTTTTGGAGGGCAACCCGCCAGATAAGATTCCGTTGTATCTCGACGGCTGGTTCCAACCCGGGATTCACTTCAGGCTCGTGAAAGATTTCAAATGTACGTCCAAAACCAACCTGCTCGCGTGGCTCCTTCTCAGGGGGTGCACCCGTCCCCTTTCCGCACCCACCCGCCAGCTGCTGATGCACTCATTCATAGGTCTCTACGACTCTCACTTTCTCGCCGTGAAGCTAGGCACCGATGCGTTAAGCTTCTGGCTACCAGCGGTCGCCAACGTTTCAATTGATCTTAGAAGGGGGACCTTTACAGATTACTATGGCGCGCGGCATGTCATGAAAGATTTTGTGGACCAGAGGGATGAGTCTTTCAGGGTTCTCAGGTCTAAGGAGGACTTGGAGCGCTTTCAGAGGCCCCGCTTCCACTCCCCTCTCTCAAAGATCCTGGTCTCCCCCTTCCTCAGAAAGTTTAAAGACCACGCCTCGATAGCCTGGGTTGGGGGCCCTTGGGAAACGGCACATGCCCTCTATCCTCTCACCGAACTCCTGATGGATATTTACAGAGATAAACCCTTTGTAGAAAAGCTACTCGATCTCTCAGTGGAAATTTGGGTGGAGGCAATTGAGGAAGCAGCTGAGCTTGGAATGGATGGGGTGATCATAGGGGATGACTGTGGAACCCAAACCGGCCCCATGATTTCCCCCAAGCACCATTCTGAACTGGTCATCCCGAGGCTCAGGAAGCTCGTGCAGGAGGCGAGGCGGAGGGGCCTCTATGTTATCCTCCACTCTTGCGGTAACATCGAACCCCTACTGGAATCAATTGCAGAATGCGGTTTCCATGCGGTTCACCCCCTCCAGCCAGGTGCCATGAACACGCTTGAGGTGGCCAGGAAGTACAAAGGAAAGTTTGCTATTTGTACGGGCTTCGATGTTCAGCGGCAACATGCCTTGAAGCCTGAGGAGGTAGAACAGCAGGTCAAAGAGCTAATAGAGGCAGCCTCCCCCCACCTGATACTGGCCCCCACCAACGCTATCACTAACGAGACCCCACCCGAGAACCTTTTCGCCTTCCTCCACGCTAGGGAGAAATTTGGAGTATTGGGATAAAATTTGGCCACATCACACTCAGATTCAGAAGCGATGGGA
>JAWBSP010000023.1:0-16151 GCA_038842485.1 Hadarchaeales archaeon (SeqCode) | reverse complement strand
CTGGCATACCACCCGGGGAGATAGCCTGGATTGGTGTTCCAAGTCATGCTCTCCGAGACGGTCTGGGCAACCCTGTGCACTGGTGGCAGGGAGGAAGAGGGGTAAGAGCGGTAAAGATACAGCTTGGCCGAGAAGATCTCCGCGGTTGAGGGTATCTCGTTCAGGTAGAACATGAGGTAACCCAACCTGCTCACATCACCGGAGTTCTCAACCAGCAGGGAGCTGAAAGACCCAAATGAACTATCGGGGTTCGAGTTGTCCACGTAGGTGTCCGCTTGCGAGATTAGAGTGACGGTTCTGGCCTGGACCACGCCCACCAAGGTGAAAAAGAGAAGAGTGGCTAGAGCCCAGCAACCCCTCATTTTCTTGTTTCGTTTCCAACGATAAGAATGAGGTGGCCCGCTCTCCTCCTGCTTCTCCTGTTCCCAGCCGTCCTTGCCTACGAGCTCCCGTTCGAGGGGGCCCCTCCTGAGTACGGTCCCGGCGGGGGAGGTGGACCTGGCTCTTCACCCTGGGGACCCGAAAACACCGTTCTTCCTCCTTCCTCCAACGAGTGGCACATCCCCTCTGGCGAAAACGAGGTCCCCCAGGGCTCACCCGCGGTTCTCTTCACCGTGGAACCCACCAGTCCGGTCCTCTTCATGAAGATAGACACGGCCGACTACTACACGGGGACCGAATGGCAGAAGACCACCGCCGGCCCCCGGGTCGAGCCCGAAGCCGAGAGCGCCCCATACACCCTCCAAGTGGAACTGGAGACGGCTGGCGGGGAAATCTCCCTGCCCGTCCCCTCCTCCACCTCAAAGGTCTTCAACTTCCTCACCAATCCAGTAACCAGCTTCGAGCTACTGAGGGACGAATTCGCCGGCACCTTCAGGCTTAGAACCAAAACCCCAGCCACGATTAGGTACAGCACCAGCTTCCACCCCTTCCCCTCCCCCCAGATGCTGGAGATGGTCGGCTGGGAGGATCTCGAGGGCGCCCCCGCTGAGATAAGGGAAAAGTGCCTGCAGCTCCCCCTCTCCCTTCCGGAAGAGGTCAGAGAGGTTGCCGAGAACCTAAGAAACCCGAGCTTGGGCCCCTACCGCCAAGCCATGAGGGTGGTGGAGTATCTGAAGACGGGCTTCACCTACGGACCCCTAACACGAACCATTGAGAGGGACGCAGCCTGGACCTACCTTCAAGCCAGACAGGGGCACTGTTTTCACGCCAACACCACCCTGGCCGTCCTGCTGAGGTGCTTGGGTATCCCAGCCCGCATGGTCTTCGGCTACCACCCGACCCAACAAGTTGGAAACAAGCTGCTGTACACGCCTCCCGGACACGCCCAAGTGGAGGCTTACTTCCCCCCCTATGGCTGGGTCTACTTCGATGCCACACCGCCGGGGGAGGGACCGACCCACCTCCCCCTCGAGTATCCCCCCAACACCTACAACCCTCCCCCCGAGGAGGAAGAACCCAAGCCCAAACTCGAGTTCTGGATCAGCCCCGAGAATGGACGAAGGGGGGAGAACGTGAGCTTCACGGTTCGGCTGACCTGGCAGGGATTTCCCCTAGCCGGGAGGGAGGTCAGAATTCTAGACACCTCAACTTGGAGGGGCCTTACCACCCTCCTCACCAGGGTGGAGCCCGCCACCGCCACCTACACTTTCCCGCGCACAGAAAGGGTTGGAACCCGCTACCTGAGCGCCACCTTTAGGGAGGGATCGCTGGAGGCCGACAACATCCTTCCCTTCCTCCTCTACTCCGAGACCGGACTCAGCCTCCACCTAAGCCGCTCCAAAGTGTCCAAGGGTGAGCACCTAGAACTCAGGGGCCAGCTCCTAGACGATCTCGGTGAGGGGGTGGGGGGCAAGACCATAACCCTCCTGCTGGACGGCCAGCCCGCCGGCTCCACCGCCACCGACAATCGGGGAAACTACAGGCTGAGCCTTCCCACCCAGGATCTCGCACCCGGGAGGCACTCGGTTCAGACTTGCTTCGATCCTCCCCCGAGCTGGGGATACATGCCCTCTAAATCTACCAATCACACCTTTGAGGTGGTGGAGGAGATCTCCGAGGAGTTCCCGTGGCGGATGATGCTCCTTGCCCCAGCGGTCGCTCTCCCCCTGCTGCTCATCTTCAGGAGGAAGAAGAAGGAGGAAGCACCCCTGCCCTCCACCAGCATGAGGAAGATGCTGGAAGAGTTTTCCTCCGCCAAGCGCTACAAGGACGGCATCATCGCGGCCTACCACCAGTTCCTTGGCATGCTGATGGGGGCGGGGCTCTACGAGGTGAGGGTCAACCAGACGGCGAGGGAGGTGGCCTCCGAGCTCGCCAGGAAGTTTGAGGGCTTCCCGCGGGAGGATTTCGAGGCGTTCGTCAAGGTTTACGAGAAGTGCATGTTCAGCCAGAAGGAGCCCACGCAGGCCGAGTTCGCCTCTGCCTTGGAGGGCCTCTGCTCCACCATCGACAAGATGAAATGGGGTTGAGGTGGGGAAGAAGACTGCCCTGCTCCTGCTGGCCCTCGCGGCCCTGATTCTGCTGAGCACCAGGGAGGGGCCCTCAGCTCTGCCCTCCGCCTACGGGCCCTTTGACGGGGGATGGAAGGGGTGCTCGCAGTTCTGGGAGTTCCTCCAGAGGGATTACAGGGCCAAGCTCCTCACCACCGATTACTCCGTCCTCGCCCAGTACCGAGGAGCGGTCCTGATCACCCTCGGCCCCACCGAACCCTTCTCCGACTGGGAACGAACGCAGCTGATCAACTTCCTAGCCGGCGGGGGAACCCTCATCCTAGTCGCGGATGTGGAGGGGACGGGAAATACCCTGAACTTCGGGGTGAAAATCTCCAACTACCTCCTCAGGGATCCCGGGAGCTACGAGAGGAGGCCCGACTTCGTCGTGCTGAGGAACCTGGAAGGGGAGATCTTCTCTGGCGTCTCCGCCATCCTCACCAACTACCCCTCCTATATCGAGGGCAGGAGGCTGATCCTAGGGGGCAGGATTGTCGAGGTCATCGAGCCGGTTGCTGGGCTCGGCACGCTCAACGTAACCTCCAAGGCCCTGACCACCCCCCAGGCCTACCCAGACAAGAACCGGAACGGCGCACAGGACCCGGATGAGCCCTCTGGCTCCTATCCCGTGATCATCGCCGGAAACTTTTCCAGTGGAGGAAGGCTCGTGCTCATCGCGGATCCGGGAATCTTCATCAACAACATCATCCAGAGCAACCGGTACTTCGTCCAATCGCTGCTGGAATGGGCCACCAAGGTGGAAACCTCCACGCCGCTGGGGGGAATGGAGAGGAAGACGGTTCTCCTCGACCTCACCCACTCGGGTCACAGGCCGGAGCTCTGGCTCTGGTCGGCCTGGCTCACCGACAAGTTCTTCCTCCTCTCACTCGGGCTGGTGGCGGCCGCGGTTTATGCAGGCCGGGCGGGGAGGGTTAAGCCGCCCGCCAAACCAAGGGGGAGACTCATGCAGGAGATGGAGAGATACACCAAGGCCTCGAAATCGAGCACCAAGGCCGACTTCTCCCTCCCCTTCCTCGCCTGCTACAGACACTTCCTGCGGAAGTGCGGCAGGCTGCTGGGGACCGAACCCTCCCCCAGAGAGATCCTGGAGACTCTGCGCGAGCGTCTTCCCAAGGAGTTCGAGAGGGTGGCGGAAACCGTGAGAATCGGCCATCTGGTGGAGCAGGGTGTGCTCAGGGTGGACGTGGAAACCGCTAAGAGGCTGATAAGCAACCTGAGGGAAGTTGAGAGGAGCGTCGAGGAATGGTCGAGGCGATAAAACACCTCTGGGAGCGCCTCAGCAGGGAGCTTTCGAAGGTGGTGGTGGGGAAGCAGGACGTGGTGGAGAAGATCTTCATCTCCCTCCTCGCGGGGGGGCACGTTCTGCTGGAGGGAGTGCCCGGGATAGCCAAGACCCATATAGCCAAGAATTTCAGCGCCGCTCTGGGCTGCAAGTTCAAACGCATCCAGTTCACCCCGGATCTCCTCCCGATGGACATCCTGGGCTCCAACGTGTACATCCAGCGGACGGGAGAGTTCGTCTTCAGAGA
Organism: Hadarchaeales archaeon (SeqCode); assembly: GCA_038842485.1. GTDB lineage: Archaea > Hadarchaeota > Hadarchaeia > Hadarchaeales > JAWBSP01 > JAWBSP01. The sequence goes on along the minus strand of JAWBSP010000023.1, from coordinate 12,109 downwards.
GGGGCCCATCTTCGCAAACGTCGTCTTGGCGGACGAGGTGAACCGCTCCCCTCCCAAGACCCAGTCCGCCCTGCTCGAGTGCATGCAGGAGAGACAGGTGACGGTTGAGGGGAAGACCTATCCCCTCCCCTCCCCCTTCATCGTCCTAGCCACCCAGAACCCGATAGAGCTCGAGGGAACCTATCCCCTTCCCGAGGCACAGGTGGACCGCTTCCTGATGAAGATCCTTGTGGACTACCCCAGCAAGGAAGAGGAGCTCCAAATCCTCGAGCTGAAGGAAAGAGAGAAGGAAGTCAAACCCGTCACCTCTGCGCGGGAAATCGTGAGGCTCTCGAAGGAGGTGGAGAAGGTTTACGTGGATCCCTCCATCAGGAACTACATCGCGGAGCTCGTGCTCAGGACCCGCAAGAGTCCCGACCTCCTGCTGGGTGCGAGCCCCAGAGCCTCCCTCTCCCTCCAGCTCACCTCCAGGGTCCATGCCGCCCTCCGGGGAAGGGACTTCGTGATCCCTGACGATGTCAAGGCCATGCTGATCCCCGTGCTGAACCACAGGCTCATCCTCAGGCCGGAGGCGGAGCTGGAGGGGAAGAGCGTCTTGGATGTCATAAGATCCATCGAATCCTCGGTGGAGGTCCCGCGCCTCAAGGGATGAGACCCACTAGGGGGTTCTACACCGTTTTCCTGGTCGGTCTCTCCTACTTCCTCCTGAGCCTGTTCCTCAACAAACCCGGCTTCTTCTTCGCCGGCATGCTGCTCTGGCTCGGCTTCCTCCCTCCCCTCTTCGACCTCTCCCTCAAGCGTGCGCTGGTGAAGAGAGTGGTGAGGCGGGAGTTTGAGCACACCAAGCTCTTCGCCGACAGACCGGTGGAGGGGAGGCTAAGGGCCAGGGGGCTTTTCTACCCGGACCTGTTCGAGGTCGAGGATCGCTTCCTCCCGCCGGACGTGAGCTCTAGGATCTTCCTCAAGCCCGGGAGGTACTGGAGGGAGTACAAGTTCAGGGCGAAAAGGGGGAGATACAAGGTCGGACTGTGGTGCAGGCTGAGGGATAGATTCGGGCTCTTCGAGGATGCGGTCGAGATCCAGCCGCCCCAAGAACTCACCATCCGCCCGAGCTACGAGGAGGTGAGAAAACTGGAACTCAGGGGGAAGTCCAGGCAGCTGGGAAAGCTTTACGGACCCCACCGCACGAGGCAGGCCGGACTGGGAGGGGACTTCAGGGCGATAAGGGAGTACGTGCCCACCGACGAGTTCAGGAAGATTTCTTGGAGGCACCTGGCCAGGTACTCAAGGCTGATGTCCAGGGAGTATGAGGCGGAGAGGAACATCACCCTTCTTTTCTGCCTGGACTCGAGCTGGACCATGAGCGGGGGGCGGGAACCCGTCACCAAGCTGGAGTACGCCGTGAGCGCCTGCATGCTGCTCGCCAGGGTGGCCGAGGAGAGGGGGGATTCGTACGGGGCGGTTTCCTTCTCGGACCGGGTGCTGGGCTACCTGAAACCGGGGAAGGGCAGGGAGCACTTCCACCGGATGCTGGAACTCCTCACGGGGGTGCGGGCGGAGGGTGGAAAGTCCTACCAGGAGCTAGCCAACTTCATCTGCCGCTCAACCAAGCGCTCCATGCTCGTGCTGCTCCTCACGGATCTGGAGATGGACCTAGAGAATCTGAAGGAAGCGGTGAAGAAGCTCAGGGGGAGGGGACACCAGCTTCTACTGGTCTGCCCCTTTACCCCGCTCTTCGAGGCTGAACCACAGGAACCCGAGATTCTTGCCCCGGTGCAGTCCGCCCTCATCGAGGAGATGGAACGCGCGTACAGGAGGGTGGAGGTGGAACTGGAGAAGCTGGGGGTGGACTGCGTGAAGGTGGGCCCGCGCGACTTCCTCCCGAAGGTCATGAAGGCGGTGCTCGAGAGGAAGAGGCTGGGGGTGGCCATGACTTGAGGGCGCCCAACGAGTACGACATCCTCTCGCTCCTCCTCTGCGGCTGGATGGTGAGCAAGCTCGAGCCCTGGCTTCCCCCCTCTCTCCCCCTGAGCCCAGGATTCTTCCGGTTTGGGTTCCTCTCCACCTTTCTCCTCTCCCCCTTCCTTCTCTGGCTCTGGGTTAGGAAGTGGAGGATTCCCCCGCTCGCCAAGGCAGCCCTCTTGCCGACTCTATGGTTCCTCTTCTCCTCCCTCCCGGTTTTGGTGGGGGAAAGAGTGACCTCGGTGAGCAGGGAGACGCTCTCCCTCCTGCTCTTCCTCCTGCTAGCCGAGGCCGTTTGGAGACCCAGCCACCGCTGGCTCTGCTTCCTCGTCCTCACAGCCACCTGGGCCTGGCTCATGCCGGGCTGGGGGAGGCTCGAACCCTCGCTGGTCTGGCTCAGCTTCAGGGAGCTCCTCTTCCCCTTCTCCCTCTACTTCTGGGTGACCGGGATGGGTTCCAGGGAGCACAGGTTCATGAAGGAGGTGAAGGGACAGGTGAGCCCCTACCTGGCCAGACCGCTGAGGTTCGCCCACCTCTTCCTCTACTTGGGTCTCTTCTACCTAGCCGCGGACCTCACCCTCAACCTGACCATCCTCCGCCAGTTCTCCCCCTCCGTTTACCTCCTGCAGAGCGCCGAGCTGAACTCCATCCCCGGCTGGCTGGGGATGATGGGCCTGACCTTCGCCCTCTTTCTTACCGTGCCACTCCTCTTGGGATGACCGTAAACCTAACTTTCCTGCTCACGGGTTGGCCCTCCTATCTCCTCTACCTGGGCCTTCTCTCCTTAGTCCTGAAGGAATATTTCCACTCCCTAGTCCTCGCCCACTGGGAGGAGAGGGAAAGAGCACTCGCCTACAGGAGAAGGGAGGGGATCTTCGGGGCACTCGCGAGGGGAGGATTGCTCTCCTACGGCTTGATCCTCTGGCTCCTCGGAGTGGCAACCAGGGATAAGGTCACCTGCCTGAGCGGTCTCTCCCTCCTCACGGTGGTCATCCTCCAAGCATCCCTCACCCGAAGGTACTTCCTCTACTGCCTGCTCGCCTATCTCCTCTTCGTCCTCTACGGCTACCTGCTCCTCAACCTGCCAGCGGGGTGGGAATGGATTTGAAAGAACCCGGCAAGCCCCAACTTTCGTCAGCCAATTCTCGCCTACTTTCGCCCTTTCCTCCTCCAGCCAAGTGTCGCAGGGTTCTGGCCGCTGATCTTACTCGAAAACGCATGCATAACTCAGGGAACTAGGCCTTCAAGTGAAGGAAGGGTCTGCGAACGTTCGCAATCCAAATCCCTTACAAGATCCAGAGCTCCCCGTATGTGTTTAGATCAAATCTCCCGTCGGTATTCTTATCCATGAATGCGGGTGCGGGCATGTATGTGTACACTGCTCGAATTTACCTGCTTATAAAGAACTCTCGCTCAAAACCAAGCGAGAGATGATGAAGAGAGCGGGGGTGGCGAACGTTCGCCACTACGTGATTTACGATTTCAGGGGCAAGGCTCCACGGGGCCTCTACCGCCTTCTAGAGCGCCTAAAATCGCAGGGTCTGGTGGAGTTGATTCAGTACAGCGTCGTGAGGGCCGAGAGACTGGACATCGCCCTGCAGATAGCCCACTTCTGTCGGGAGCGAGGGGCCAGAGTGGAGCTCATCAGGGGCATCAGGTCCAACGTTGAATGATGGCGAACGTTCGAAGTCCCCACTCTTGGGGAAACGATTTGAGATCTCGACCCTCATCAACCTGTGGATCGGATTTCCAGGAGCCACTTCCACGCCGGCTTGAAGACTATTTTCTTCCCATCCCTTTCCTCCTCCCCCTCATAGTCCCAGGTTATCACGAGCAAATCTCTGCAGTCCAGAAGTTCTGAGGCCTCGAGGAGCGATTTTACTTCCCTTTTCTCCACCTCCTCCCTTGAACTGGCGAAGGTAGCCTGGATGAGCTGAACGACCCTGAGCCCCTCTCTCAAGAGAAAGTCCACCTCTCCCTGGTTCACCCTGAAATAGAATAGTTCGAGCCCCGGTCTGAAGTAACTCTTCCTTCTCATGAGCTCAACAGCCACAAGGTTTTCGAGCCTGTCCCCGAGCGACTCTGAGGGAAGAAGAGCGACGTGTGTGAGGAAGCCAGGGTCGACCGTGTAAACCTTCTTGAAGCTCCTCTCTATTTCAGCTGGTTTGAAGGAGAACCTGCTCAGGGGGAGCAACAGGTACCCCTCTTGGAGATAGAGGAGGTAATCCTTTGCGGTGTGGTCGCTTCCGAGCCCGAAGAGGTTCTTGAGTCTGTGAAAACTCACCGGTTTGCCAACTTGAGCGAGCAACGTCCTCGCCATTTCCCTGAAGGCCGCATCGTGCCTGACCTTGTAACGGGCAATGATGTCCTTTTCAACTATGTCCTCGAAGAGCTGCCTGAGGTAAAGCTTGGGATTCTCACCCCTAGCGACCACCTCGGGAAATCCACCGGAAGCGAGATAGTCTAAAAGGGCCCTCCTTGCGAGCGCCTGTCCCCTGCTCGTGCCAAGATCCTCCTTGAAGTTCAACGAGACGAGGTACTCCCTGAAGCTGAAAGGGAAGATTTCTAGGGGGAGATGCCTTCCCGTCAGATGGGTTGAGAGCTCCCTGCTCAGGAGTCTGGCGCTCGAACCGGTTACAAAAACGTTATAGTCCCCCCTCAGCAATCTGTTTACGAACAGCTCCCAGCCCTCGAGGTTTTGAACCTCGTCCAGGAAAATCGTCTTGGTCTGCCCGTAAAGCTCGAGGAGCGCGGAAAGAATTTGCTCGTGTTCGGCGGTTGAGAGGAGCCTGTCGTCAAAATTTGCGTAGGCGAAGTTATCCTTCAGTAGTAGGTAGGTAAAGAAAGACTTCCCTGCCCTTCTCACCCCGGTGATCACCTTTGCCAAACCGCTTCTTGCCCTCTCCCTCGCGGCATGCACGAATTCTCTTTCTACCACCTTCGTTCCCCTCACCTTCTCCTCCAGCTCCGCCCTTTGGTCCTCGAGCAAAGTTCGCAGTTTCATCAATTAACTGCGAATAAAATTAAAAAAACTCGCACTTTATTGCGAATTTTAAAAATCCGCCTTGCTCGGTTTAACGGTTTCCAACATTGAAAACTATACGGAACCCAGTCGCTTCCATGTGTTACTATAGTAACACAACCGGAAAAGCCGAAAACCATGTGATTATAACCGGAATTTTCGACTTCCAATTCCTTGTGTTTCACCTGTTCAAACTTCCGGTGTAACACGTGTTACAGTGCAACACTTTTACTATAAATGATTCCATATGGATCTCCACCTCTCCCATTTGTATACAAAACGAATTGGTTGGGGGATGGTAAAGCCATGCCAGCGGGCACGTACAACAAACATTACGCCCATCTTCTCGTTCGGCTTAGTCAGTTCACGGTCCAATTTTGTTTCCTTAAGGAAACGATATTTATAAATAATTGTTTCCTAAAGTAACCGGGATGAGGAGGATCGAAGATTTCAGGGCCGTGCTGGCTTGGTGGAAATTTCTCGAGCTGCCTGCCGTGTTTCCCCGCGAACTCTCCTTACCCACCTCACTTCACCAGATCGTTTCGGTAGCGGGTGTTAGGAGGTGTGGGAAAACCTACCTACTCTTTAGCACAATTAAGAAACTGCTGCAGGAAACGGGAAGGGGCAACGTCCTTTACGTTAACTTTGAACACGAAAGGCTGAGGAACTTGGATGCTTCCGACCTTCAGGATCTGCTGGTTGCACAAAGGGAAATCTTCGAGGTGGAAGAGGGAAAGCCTCTATACCTCTTTCTCGACGAGGTCCAGAACGTCAGGGATTGGGAGAGGTGGGTTAGGCGAATTCAAGATGAGGGAGGGTACCGGATATTCATCACCGGTTCCTCCTCCAAGCTTCTCGCGCAGGAGATCGCAACCTCCCTTAGAGGCAGATGCCTGACTTATATTCTATACCCTTTTTCCTTCGGAGAGTTTCTAAGGGCCAAGAATTTCACCTTCACCGACCTCACGGAGCTAGAGTACACGGCCAGAAGAGGGGAGGTTCTCAGGATGCTCAGGGAGTACCTAGAGTTTGGTGGTTTTCCAGAAGTTGTGCTCACGGGGGACAGGGAAATCAAAATGAGACTGCTTTCCTCCTACTTCGAGACGATATTCTACCGGGACCTCGCTGAGCGGTATGCAATCAAGAACCTTTCCCTTCTCAGCTCCTTCCTGCGGTACCTCTCTCAGAACTTTGCCTCGCATGTGAGCCTGAGCAAGATTGAAAGGTACTTTAAGAGCATGGGGCTCAGGTGCAGCAAGAAAACGCTCGCGAACTTCCTCAGGTATGCAGAATCAGTCTTCCTCTTCTTCCCGGTCGAGATCTTCTCGCGCAAGGTCAAGAACAAGATGCTTTACCCCAAAAAAGTATACTGCGTTGACACCGGGATAATCAACTGCCTCACGGGAAGGTTTCCTGAAGGAATCGGCAGGCTGGCCGAGAACGTGGCCTATCTCTCTCTGAGAAGGAGGTTTGAACCACCGAGGTATGAAATAAATTATTGGAGAAACCGAGCCGGGAGGGAGGTTGACTTTGTCGTGAGGGAAGGGATGGAGGTCAGAGAGCTCATCCAGGTCTGCTGGAATCCCTCCGATGAAGAAACTAGGGAAAGAGAAATCAAGGGGCTTTTAAAGGCGATGGAGGAGCTGGGTGTTAAGTCGGGGCTCGTGCTGACGGAGGATTACAGTGCCGAAGAGGTCATAGAAGGGAAGAGGATAAAATTCCTCCCCCTTTGGAGCTGGCTGCTTAGGAAAGAAAACCAACAGAAATACCAAAATGCCGGGGATTTCGAGAAATGAAACAGCTTTAACTCGAAGGTAAGGTTTGGTGGCTTGACTGCTGGGACAAGATCCCGTTGCCTGCTTCGGGTTTTCAAAACGAGTGGCAGTAATCTTGGGAAGGTACTTAAAGAAGCAGACCTCAAACCACCGCTTAAATGCCTAGTTGGTGTGGAAAAAGGAAAAATAATCCTAAAACCTCTCCCCAAAATGGCTGATCGGGGTTTTGGGATCTTTAAGGTTACTGAGCCTTTCGGCGACGTGGATGAAATAATAAAAAAAGCGAAACTCGAGATATAAACTAATGACCGTTTACATGGACACCAACATCTTTGTTTACTGGCTTACCGCCCACCCCATCCACGGTGGGATCGCAAAAAGCTCGTTGAAGCAGTGGAGGCTGGTGAAACCGATAACATCCGCCCTCTCCATCGTACAGATAGATTGGGCAATGGGGGCTCGAAAGCTAGAATGATTGGGGAGTATGACCCAAATAAAATGGTTGAAAGTGTGATGGGTATACAAAATCTCCGCATCGTTGAACTCAACGGCAGCATCTGTAAAAGGGCTCTAAAAACATGTGAAGAAGTACGGGCTTGAGCTGGAGGATGCCATCCACCTCGAAACAGCTCTACGACACAACTGTCGGGAGATCTTCTCTGCCGATGCTGATTTTGACAGGAGTCCTTTAAAGCGCAGATTCAAATAAAATCTTGTTCTCGCTTGGAAATTCCATCTCCTAAATCCAAAAAAAGGAGGCGATAAAACAGGCTTTCGAGCCTGCTACGAATCTCGTTAACACTCGAACCCCTCTGGAGGGAAGCTTGAAAGGAGGGAAAATACCATGCACTGAGATCTTGCCTTTATCCGCTTCTCGGCTGACCTCCGTAAAGTATCCTAGCTTAAACTCGATTAGTAACTCATGGGGGTGAGTAACTCATAGGGGTGAGTTATGTAACTTCGACCTTGAGCCCAAAAGGAGGAGGGAGGACCTCTACAATTACGAGGAGCCTTTAAACAGGGTGCTAAAGCTGCTGGAGGGTGAAAGAGGAATTGCAACTTGGTTCCCGCACCAAATTTTCCGCTTTAAAGGAGACCGCTGCAAGAAATTAGCCGATAGGCGAACATTATGATGGCGGAACTCATAAGCCTCCTCGGCTTGGGCGTCTCCGTCATTGCCGCCCAGCTCATCACCACCCGTTCGACCCAGAACATCCTCCGTTCTAACCAACGAATTCTCCGTTCTAACCACGGATTTTGAGTTCGAACCAACGGATTCTGGGTTTACCCGGGAAATTCTGGTTTCTACCCAAGAAATTCTGGTTTCTAACCAGAAAATTCTAGCCTCCAACCAGCGAATTTTAGTTTCAAACCAGCGGATTCTGAGGGAGATCAGGGGACTCGTCCGTCAAAATCAGAAGCTTTTGCAGCAGAATCAGGAAATCCTGAAGGACATCCACGCCCTCCAAAAGGAGATGGCCCTCTACCTCCGCAAGATCGACATGGGCATGCGGGCCAACGCCATGATGCACGGCTGGGCGAGGGTGGACGGGATCTCACCCGAGGAGGCTAGGCGGCTTCCGGAGCCAAAAGTCTACGACGAGAAACTCCAGATTTGCTACTACAAACCGAACTGAAATTCGGTTGGATCCAGATTTTCGCTCATTGCCCGTGTATGTTCCCGATTCAAGTCCCTGCCGAAAAGGAAGCCCTCTCGAAAGCTGAGGGTTCACATGCTGTCCAGCTAAGTTGCTGGCTACACGGCCAAGCACCTCTCTCGGGAGGATTTATCCCCGTCGATCGATAATATCGATGGAGAGGGTGGGCAAGATAGAGGCCCGCAAAATCAAGACAAGGGGCAGAATAGGAAAGTTAGTTTTGTTTAAAGTTGGGCGTAAGGGTTAGAGTAAGGGTTGAGGCTGGAGAGAGAAAAGTTGAGACCTCCGCTCTCGTAAACAGCGGGTTTGAGTCCGAGGTCCCGCTCATAATCCTCCCCTTGAGGGTGGCCGAGGCACTCGGGTTCTCCCCGAAGGGTCTGGAGGAGGAGAGCTACTTGGGAGCCGGCGGAGTGGCGGTGATTTTGTATTCCATTCCAAAGAAGCTCAGACTCTCGGTGGTGACCGAGGACAGGACGGTGGGGCCGGTTAAGACCAGGGCATGTATAAGTCTGGGAGAGAAGGAGGTCATCCTGAGCGATGCTGCTTCGAGCGAGCTGGGGATATCCATAGAGGATCTTAAGCGTGGAGTTTGGAGGTTCGCTGATGAAAACAAGAGGAGGGCGAGTGCTAGAAAGGAGGAATGGATCTAACCTAATCCGCTAGTCCCTCGGTCGCGGGTCTTCGTCGGGATGGGGTTGATGCCCCTGACCAGATGGAAGGTCCTGCCTAGGATTCGAGCCCTCCCTCCGGACTCACTGTAAACGAGCAGCGTCCCGGTCTTTCTCAAACTCTCCCCCGAAACACCTGCGGGCGGGATCAACAGCTCTTCCACACCTATCAGGGCCAGACCACCCCTCAGCGGCGAGGCGACGACGATCTCCCCCTCCAGCTCCCCAAGTTCGAACTCCAACCTCCTCCCGACTTCTCTTCTCTCCACCGCGTAGAGGACGCATTCCCCCTTGATCCCCGCGTCCCCGGCCTCCACCCTCACGCGCTCCCTCCTTCCCTGCCTGTTGAGGTTGAAGACCCCGACAACCCCGACCTCACCCACCCTGCTCCAGACCTTAAGCGGGACTGGCCTGGAGTAGGGATCCTCGAACAGGCATTCCTCGTGAACGAGGGCGGGGAAATCCACCCCCGCAACCGAACCATCGTCCAGGCACATCCTCCGGAGAAGCTGGACGTTGACCTTTTCTGGCTCGTCCGTTATGTAGACCGGACCGCCGCTCAGAACCCTCGCCATCGCGTGCGTGAGGGCGAACCTGCCCGAACTCTCGAACATGTCGAAATCCGGAACACATATCGCGGAGAGCCAGAGCGTGTTGTAGAAGCAGGCTAGGAGCTGTTTCTTTTGCAGTTCCTTCACGTCGGGGGGATAGTCGAAGGAGGCCCTGCAAAGTGGAGTCCGGAAGTTCACGAAGCACTCGGGAGTGAGGGCCATGCAGTTGAGGACGGTTGAAAACCTACCCTTGGCCGCCAGATACACCGAGTCCAGCATGAGCTCGGCCGCCTCCTCCACGGGAAGCCTGTCTAGGAAGCTTGAAACCAGATCGTACTGGTTGTCCACCTTAACGAAATCCACACCCCATTCCTCCATCCTCCGGTACCACTTCTCGAAGAACTCGGGCCTCGGGAGGCGGCGCCCGTCCGTGCCCCTCAGTGTGAGTTCGCGCTCGCAGTCCGCCCCCATCCAGTATCCCTGCAGGGCGTGCCAGACCCCTACTTGCTTCACTCCGAGCTTCTTGAGCTGGTCCACGAGCTCCGCGAGGTCGAACCTGGAATCCAGAGAGGAGAGCATCCTCGACCTATACTTCCCCCAGCCATCATCGATGATGACGAACCCCAGCCGAATACCCTCCAGCAGCCTCCTCGCCCCCTCCAAAATCCGCGCCGGGTTGAGGCTGTCGTAGAAGGCGTTCCAGCTGCACCAGCCGAGCCCCTTGAGCGGGTTCTCCCTTCCCCTCCTCCTGATCCAAGGTTTAACGGTCGAAAGAATCTCGAAGACTCTCCGCAGCGAGTGGTATGGTTTTCCCCAGGCGAGGATGGGACCCGGGATTCTGGGGTAGGGCTTAGTGGAGTCGAACCCCCATGCCTCGCACCTCAGCCCCTCCTCCCACCTCAGCCGGCACCTCTGCCCGAAGGCGGCCGGGGCTAAGATAACCAAGGGCGGGTCCCCCTCCGCGAGCGCGAGAAAGGAGTGAGGGGGCAGCTCCCGCCAGCTTGAAAGGAACCTAGGATAGCTCCAGGCACCGAAGTTGGTGGGTTCCTTGGAGTGGGAGGAGAGGTACCTTCTGAAGCTCCCCGGCCTCCGGAGGGCGTAGGAGAGGTTGGAAAGGACCATCCGAAGCATGAAGCGGAGTTCCTTCGGGCTGGTGGGGAAAACCTTCTGTCCCTCGAAGGAGTTATGAAAGCACAGAATTCTTTTTGCATCCGGGGCGGGGAGGCGGAACTCGGCCGTCCGATGGGAAAAGCCCCTGCCGAGCGAGTTCTCCAGCCAGAGCATGAGCCCGTCCCCGTAGTCCTTCGCCCGAAGATGGATTCGCTCCTCCCCCCACCGGTAGAGCACCGAGAGGAGGAGGAAGGGCCCAGCCGCATCCCTCCCCCTCCGCCGGGAGGCCTCCAGGCGAGAACAGGCATCGGACCGAATTCCCTCCTTCCACCACAGTGTGAAGGAGACCTCCTCCGCGCGAAAGGGTGGTGCGGGCCTCGAACGGGTCATTTGAACTCGGGGAGAGAAAGCAAATCCCTCGCTCAGCGCCTTCGGCTTCTCCAGGTCACAGGCGGTAGCCAAACGGCCGATCTCCTTCTCGGGACCTCCTCTTCGGGCGCGGGCAGGAAACAGGCAATAACAACCAGAAGGCAGCCTAGAACGGCGAGAATTCCTCCCAGACCGAACCCGAGATAAATCCCCGCCCTCTCCACCTGGATGGCCGCGGTCTTATCGCTCAGCTCTACCACCGCCGCCAGAAGCTTGAAGGCCGCCGCCAGGAGGAAGAGGGCCGAGGAGGCGGTCATTACTCTCACGCCCAGCCCCCTCTCTGCGATCACCTTGCCGTATCTGAGCAGGGCGGTGACGGCGCACGTCCCGAGCGCGGCGAGCACCGTTTCGGTGAGGGTGACGGCCATCCATCCTAAGACCCGGCACTATATACCGTCAGATTCTCCACCGATAACCCCTCTTCCTCCTCCTTCCCATCAGGAGGAGCAGGATCCCGACCGCCCCCGCAAGCAGGAGGAGCAGGATCCAGTAGAAGGGAAAGGGAGGGGGTGCCAGGACCTGCAGGTTGAATTCCTCCGCCACTTCCTGGTTCTCGGCCCTCCCCCTCGCCCTCCCCTTGTGGATTCCCGGCCTCACATCCTCGTGCACCGAGCAGAGGAACTCGGCCGTGCGGTTCTCCCCCGCACCCAGCTCCAAGGTGGCAGAGGGCTGGCCCATGATGAAGAAGCCGGAGGGTAGCTGGAGGGAGACCTCAACCGTCAGGTTCTCCTCCAAAAAGTTCCAGACGTTGACGAAGATCCACCCGGTTCCCCCGGGCATGAAGTTCTCGGCCCAGGCCTGCAGCCTGAAGAACCCGGAGATCCTGAACTGTGCGCTGACGCGGAACCAGTTGAGGGGATCGAACTCCGGGGAGGGGAGGCGGGGGACGGTGTACTCCAGCCTCTTGCTCTCCCTTGCCAACACCCTGCTCAGC
>JAWBSP010000022.1:0-16361 GCA_038842485.1 Hadarchaeales archaeon (SeqCode) | reverse complement strand
CCCGTTATCACCATGTGTGTGCCTCCCCTCAGCTCCCTGAGGATGTTGGCGGCCTCTTCCCCGGTTCTGGGTTTCGGATATATCCTTCCCTCTTTCACCACAAGCGTGTCTGCCGCGACCACGATTCCCGTGTCTCTGAAGTGAAGTACCTTGGCTACCGCCCTCCTCTCCGCGAGCTGAGCTGGCAGGGGGGAGAAGTGCGGAAGCTCGGGCTCGGGTGGCTCGCGGGACTCGAACTCGACCCCAAGCAGCCTGAGGAGGGATATCCTCCGCGGGGATCTTGAGGCAAGCAGGATCATGGAGTCAGCAGGGCGAGGGCCTCAATGTGCTGGGTCTGGGCGAAGAGATCGACGGGCTGAATCTTCTCGACGGTGAATCCGAGCTGCCTGAGGTCCCTGGCAAGGCTGTGCGGGTTACAGGAAACGTATATTATACGTTTCGGGGGCGCCCGCTTGATAGTCTCCAGAACGGCGAGGGAGCATCCCTGTCTGGGCGGATCCAAGATCAGCACGTCCGTGTTCTCGAGCGGGAGAACCTCCTCGACCTTCGCCCTCAGGAAGGTGACGTTTGCCAGGTTCCTCAGGTTGAATCTGGCATCCCGCTCGGCCGACGGGGACTCCTCCACGGCGATCACCTCCTCCGCGAGGTCCGCGAGCAGGGCGGAGAAGGTTCCAACCCCCGCATAGGCATCCACGATTTTTCCGGCACTCCCTATCCACTCCCTCATGATCCGGATCATGGTCTCGGTCCCGTCCGTGTTGGGCTGAAAGAAAGAGGGGGAGGAAACCCTGAACCTTCGGCCGAGCAGGAGTTCGTGATAGAAGGGTTGTCCCGTCGCGGGCTCTGGCAGGGGGAGCTCGGGCTGGATGAGATACTCCCCCGTCCTAATCCCCACCCGGATGGAGACCATGGTGCTGGTGCATCTGTCCTGGAGTTTGGAAAGGAGCTCGTTTATCTTGGGTGCCATGAGAAGGCAGCGATCCACCCTCAGGAACTCCTCCGAGTACTTGTTCACGAAACCCACCTCCCCCCGCTGGACGGTGAGCCTTGCATGGTTTCTGTACTCCCACTCCCCGCAAGGGATGGGGGGCTCAACTCTTACCCTGAGAATCCTCTCCAGCTTGGTACGCTTGAACTCCAACTGTGAGGGAAAGCGGAGGTGCTGAAGCTGACAACCCGTGCAGCGGGGGAAGAGGGGGCAGGGAGGATTAACCCGGTCGGGGGAAGCCGTCGCCACTTCCTTCACCATGGCCACGGATTCCGTGAGCATCGTCGCCTCCACCTCCTCTCCGGGGAGGGCGCCCAAGACCTTTATCCGCCTACCCCCCACTTCCGCCACACCCTCTCCCCCATCCGAGAGCCCAGCAACCTGGAGTCTCATCAAAACTACTGTTGCTTTATTCAACCATTCTGCAGGCTCGGATGAAGGTCGAGGTCCCGGGGAGGAGGGTATACAGGCTGCTTTATCCGAGGCAGGTGGTCCTGGTTACCTGCATGGGGGAGAGGGGGCCCAACATCATACCGATTGCTTGGTCAATTCCCCTCTCCTTCGAGCCTCCCCTCGTGGGAATCTCTGTCTCACCCAAGCGCTACTCGCACGGGCTCATCCTGCGGTCAAAGGAGTTCGTGATAAACATCCCCACCCAAGGACTTCTCAAGGAGGTGATGGAAACGGGCTCCTGCAGTGGCGAGCATGTGGATAAGTTTTCTACGTGCGGGCTCACGGCCGCACCCGCCAAGAGGGTCAAGGCACCAATAATCTCTGAGTGCATTGCCCATATCGAATGCAGGCTGAGGGAGGCCCTAGAACTGGGCGACCACACTCTGTTCGTCGGGGAGGTTCTGGCGGCCTACTCGGATCCCGCCTACTTTAACGGCGAGAGTTATACGAAGGAGGGGGATTTGCTCTATCAGCTTGCCGGGGAGGTCTTTATCACACCCGGGAGGAGGGTGAAGTACGATGCCGTGCGCTGAGTGCGGCAGAGAGATCGAAGCAAGAGGGGTTAGGTGCTCGACCTGTGCGGCCGCGCTCCATAGGGAGTGCGCCAAAAAGGTGCTGGGACGATGGTACTGCAGGCGGTGCTACAAGCAGGCGAAGAAAACGGCCAAGTTCGAGCTCATGGCAAGGCGCGATTACCTCGAGAGGAAACTTCCAAAGAAGATCTGGTAGGAATTTTTTGTTTCTCGCGAAATTAGTTTAGCGGGGGTAGCCAAGCCTGGTCAAAGGTGCGAGGCTTAGGACCTCGTCCCGTAGGGGTTCAGGGGTTCAAATCCCCTCCCCCGCACATTTTGGTCAAACTGTCAACACTTGTAGGTAAGAACATCAATGGCCTGACATGAAAGACTGGACGTGACCGTCCTCGGTAGCAAGGGGCAGGTAGTGATCCCCTAAGCAATAAGGAGGAAGCTCGGTATCGGGCCAAAAACAAAACTCATAGTGTATGGCTACCAATAATGAAGAAGCTAGAGGTCCCTGACGTGGTCAAAGAGCTTCAAAAGATTTACAAAAAAGTTGACACCAAAATCGCCAAGTATGGTGAGCTGACGAACGAGGAAATAGACCCCCGCTGGTGTAGACCTCCCCCGAGCAGCCTGTGGTCGCTTAGAAAACAGAAAGCACAAAAATCCCATTCAGTGTATAGAGTTTGGCGGAAATCTTCAGAACGGTGCAAACGCGGAGCGCTGGGGCCTAGTCTTTCGGAACGTGTAAAGGAGCACGGCCACGATAACCAGCACGCTGATCGAAAGAAGAAGCGGGGTCCACGTTCCCCCGGCGGCGATCGGGCCCCTGATGGTGATGACCCTACGTGAGAAGTGCGGGATGGAGATGAGGACCTGAACCTGCCGCGCTCCCATCAGGAGGAGATACTCGCAGGTGTTTTCCCCGGTGGGGTCCATCACATCCTCGTAGTTGTCCGCCATCGGGATTTGAACGTTATCCACCAGCACCACAACCTGCGATGGAAGAAGCGCTTCCTCCAAGTTTAAGATAACCGTCTTTCCGGCCGGTGTGGGCGAATCCACGGCCACTTCCACCTCCTTCCCCACCTCGACCTTGGTCACCACGAGCTGGATGTAGCGGTTGTCGTAAATCTTGGTGGCGGTGGGCCGGTTATTCTCAAGCGTGAGCTGAAGGTAAGCAGCCTTGCCCTCCAATATTTTATTTTCGACCACCTTCGCATTCTCCTCCCCGGTCACGAGCTGAATCGTTTTCACCGCGCCTTCCAAGTTTTCAAAAATGCTCCTTACCGGAATGTTTTCGGTGGGGGCGGGGGCCGGAGCCGTATATTCATTTTCTCCCTTTTCTGGAATTTCCTCTGGCGGAAGGACTGTTATATTTGTGACATACAGCCCCGTGTTTCCTGCGCCATCGGTCGCGGTAATGAACAGGGGGTGTTGCCCAGGCTCGGGAGCTGCGAACCGATGGTCAAAATCGCCGGACTCCGAGAGCGCGGTCGATTTGAGGATCGACTGCCCACCCGTTTCGCCCATCGAAAGGACTACTTGGATGGGCGGGGTATCGTCTGTCACCCGCACCCGGATCTCAACGGTTTGACCCGCCCGCGGATTCCCCGTTAGGTGGAGAAGCGTGATGACGGGTGGCTGATTGTCCACCCTGTTCTCCACCGGTGGCGGAAACACCACCGGCCCCTCGAACTCACCCTCCGGAGGAAGTCTGGTGCGCGCCCCCCGTGCATCAACCGCTTCAAAATGAAAAGTGCGGGTTCCCAGACCACCTAGTTCGATGGAAAGCTGGAAGAGGGCGTTCTCCGGAGCTCCGCCAGCCATCCGCATGCTAAATGGAACGTCGTCTATACAAACCGTAACCAGTGAGGGAGGGTCCCCATCTGGGTCCGTGTAAATTCCCTCATAGGTGAAGATTGTCCCAAGCATCCCCGAAGTTGGGAGAACCTTGCCCATGCTCAGGATGGGGGGGTTGTTGGGGTAGTTCTCCGGAAGGAGAGACTGAATTGACACTGGGGTAGCCGACAAAATCAATATCACAATAAAGGCTCCCCCCATCCACGCACTAGGGGGATCCCCGCCCATCTATATGTAAAAACAGCGGCATTAATCGAGCTCCCTAACACGTTTGGCGATTGAGTCTCGAATTTAAAGTTATGCACACGTGTGCAGTAAACTAACCCTGATCTTCGAAAGCACCTCAGCGTTTCAATAAAAAGCCGAGATGTTTTCCCACTACGGGGTAAACCTACTTCCAGTTTTCAAGGCAATTCAGAGTTCTCCGCCCACAGAATCACCGCGCTTTCCCGCTGCGTGCGCAAGTTCTGGTACGGTTTGTGGCATCCCTGTGCTAGGTGGTTCGCCTCTTATCCGCCACAGACAATCTCCTTCTTATCTCGGCATCAATCAGTTTAGCAATCATGAGATTCGAAACCAGAACGCACTTCACCCCCCTGAGAGCGGCGAGGTCGGCCATCTTGGCATCTTGTGTTACTATCAGGAGGCCCCTGCGCCGCGCGAAATCCACTACCTTTCTGTCCTCCTGACCCCGCAACCCTGCCTCCTCCACCGTGAGCACCTGCCAACCCAGACTTTCCAGGTACTCCCTGAAACCGGTGTACATCTCATCCAGTAACAACCTCACCTTCCTGCCCATTTCGAAATACGCCAGCTATTTGTTAGGCTTAGCGGGCTTGGCTGGCAGTGCCCCTTGGAACCGGCCTGCGGTGATCCTTGCCGCCAGCCCAAAGCCCGCCACAACCACCGCCATCCAGAAAACCCCTGTGAAGTGTAGATCTACCGGCATGCTGGCGCTCATGTTTCCGCCGGAGAGCCGCAGCTCGGAACTCCCCGTCAGGAAGGGAAGACTGAGGTCTAGTGTGACATCTTCTGGCCTGATCGAACGGAGGAGAAAGTTCGCAACGAAGGAGGCCACCACTAGGAAAACCACGAGCGAGATCACCATCCAGAAGACCTTCATGACCCCAAACCTCACCAAGGGTCTGCTCCACCATCGACCCGGGAAAAGCGAACCAAGCAGCAGAAAAATCCCTCCCAGGATGACCGAGACCTTCGCTCCCAGCAGGAGGTAGCTCGCCAGCGTGGAATGGAGGAGCTCGCCCAGCACGCAGACGCGGTAGCCGAAGGGAGAAAGCTCGACCACCGCGGCCTCCCCGAGCGAGGCATGCCACCAGGGGCCCAAGAAGGGGAGGAGAAGAATGAGAGCGCCCGCCACCGCCCCCACTGGATTAACCTTCATACTCGCCGAGCGCCAACTCAATTTCGGCGCCGAGCATCCTAATCTTCATCCTCGCATTTTCCAGCTCCGTTTCCGGCCAAACGCCGAGATGTTGGAGGAGTACATGAAGGGAGGCTCCTAGGGTGGGAGTGAAAGTCAGAGTGAAGCGCTTGGTTTCCCCCGGATTGATTTCGACCGGCTGCGGTAGTTCGAACCACGCCAGCCTCACGCGGTGCTGGGGGCACGATGCCCACCCCGAGAAGTTCTCGATCCTCATGGGAAACGGAGAGGTGGAGGTGAACCTCACCGTGACGCAACCGCCGTTCTCACCCAGCCAGGAGTTCTCCTTGACCATGGTATTTTCGGAGAACTGGAAGAGGTTCTCCATCTTTTGTTGGATTTTCTCCACCTGCGAGGGGTCGAACGCCGCTTTCATGAAATCCCCTCCTTGAACCGAGAGGGCGGCAAGCAGGGGCCCCACATACAGGAGAATCCCCAGCAGCCTGAGACCCAGCTTCAGAAGACCCTCTTTCACTAGGAACTAATTTCCCTTATTTTGCGAACCAGTTCGTCACCCACCTCGGAAGTCCTGGCGTGCCCGCCCAAATCGTAGGGCAACACTTTACCCTCCGCGAGCTGCCTTTTAACCGCCTGCTCGAGCGTGAGCGCCGCCTGAACCTCGCCCAGCTCTTCCAGCATCATGCAAGCAGCGAGAATGGTAGCCAGTGGGTTGGCGATGTTCTTGCCCGCGTACTTGGGGGCCGAGCCGTGGATGGGTTCGAACATGCTCACGCCCTCGGGGTTGAGGTTACCCCCAGGTGCCATTCCCATTCCCCCCTGAAGCATGGCCCCGAGATCGGTGAGGATGTCGCCGAACATATTGGGCGTCACCACCACCCCATACCACTCGGGCTTCTTCAGGAACCACATGGCAGTGGCATCCACGAACGCCTCCTCGGCCTCAATTTCGGGATACTCCTTCGAAACCCGCTCGAAGACCTCCCTCCAGAGCGAGTAAACGTGGGTGAGGACATTTGCCTTGTCGACCGAGGTCACCCTTCGTTTCCCCTTCCTCCTCGCCAGCTCGAAGGCGTATCTGATGACCCTTTCCGCCCCCCTCCGGCTGATGACGCCTAGCTGGTAGGCGATTTCGTCCGCATCCGACTCCAAATCCAGACCGAACCTCGCCTTGTACAGGGCCCTCACCAACTCCAGCTGCTCCCTGCCCCTCCCTGAAAACCTTCCCCCCAGCCCGATATAAAAGTCCTCGGTGTTCTCCCTGACCACATAGAAGTCGATGTTCTTGGGTTCCCTCAGGGGACAGGGGACGCCGGGATACAGCTTGACCGGCCTCAGGTTGACGTACTGGTCGAAGTGAAACCTGAGCCTCAGCAGGATTCCCTGCTCCAGGACCCCCGTTGGAACTCTGGGATCGCCAACCGCCCCCAAATATATGGCGTCGGTTTTGGACATCTCTTCCAGCATCTCGTCGGTGATGAGCTCCCCGGTTTTCAGGTAGTGCTCGCCGCCGCAGGGGAAATAAATGAATTCGAAATCGAGACCGGGGGTTACCTCGGCGAGAGCCTCCAGAACCTTCACCCCCTCCCTCACCACCTCCGGCCCTATGCCGTCACCGGGAAGGACCGAAATCCTGTACCTCATTCATTGGTTTGGTTGTTTCCTTTAACTTTACGCCGGGGGCCGAAAGCGCTGCCGAGTTTGGGAGGAATCAGACCTCGTCGAAAAATGAACACTTGGCGAGCCTCTAACTTTTTGCTACACGTGTTGCAAACAAACAGAGACACCTAGCGACATCGCGGAATAGTGTATCTCAACAGGCTAAGGATGACCCGAACCAATGCCTGCTCGCGCACCTTTTGTGGGTTTGCTACATGTGTGCCAAACTCGGTGGGGGGTACAAGTCTTGCCGTTAAAAAGCCCCCGCGAAGGAATACCTCACGAGCCCCGCGTGAAGTTGCCGAAAGTCCTGCCGTAGCGGTTGAGATGAAACAGTTTCGCAAACGGCTTTTTGGGGTGAGGGGGAGGAATCTTCGCCGGGTATCCTACCGTCATGCAAACAAAGACCCTCCTGTTTTTTGGAACCCCCAGCAGGAACCTCACCAGCCGCTCCGAAAAGGCCCCTATCCAGCAAGTTCCCAGACCCAGCTCCACCGCCTCTAGGGCAAGCTGCTGAAGTGCGATGCAGAGATCCGCGGGCGCCCACTTCTTGGTTGGATCCACCACCCCTGCGATGAAAACCGGTGCCTTGCCCACGAATCTCTGAAAGAGGCATGCCGGGACCAGTCTCGCCCTGAGCTTCCTGTCGGTGACCACCACCAGCTCCCAAGGCTGTTCGTTCCTAGCAGAGGGGGCGAGCCTCGCCGCCTCCAGCAGGCGCTCCAGCTTTTCGGGCTCAACCGGTTTGTCCAGATAATCCCGGATGCTCCGCCTGAGCCTGATGGCCTCAAAAACTCCTACGGGCCTGAAGCGCATCGTCTCCTCAGATACTCCACCATTCCCCCCGCCCTCAGAATTTGCAGGATGAAGGGTGGGAGAGGGCTGAGCTTGAGCACCGCGCCCGACCTGAGGTTGTGAAGGGTGAAGCTCTCCAGATCCAGCCTCACCTCATCGCCCCCCTGAAAGCCCTCCGTCGTCTCGCAGGTCAGGGGAGGGAGCCCCAGGTTTATGGAGTTTCTGAAAAATATCCTGGCGAAGGAGCGGGCAACAACGGCGGAAATCCCTGCTGCCTTTAGCGCGAGCGGTGCGTGCTCCCTGCTCGACCCACAGCCGAAGTTTTTCCCAGCTAGGATCACATCGCCACGGCCAACCCTCCTAGCGAACTCCGGGTCGAGGTTTTCCATGACGTGGGAGGCGAGATAGACCGGGTCTGTGCTGGTCAGGTACTTCCCGGCGATGATGTCGTCGGTCGAGACATTGTCGCCGAACACCCACACCTTAGGCATGGTACCTCCTCGGGTCGGCGATTTTTCCCTCCACCGCCGAGGCCGCAACCGTCGCCGGGGAGGCCAGGTATATCTCGGCCTCCGGACTGCCCATTCTTCCCCTAAAGTTCCTGTTGGAGGAGGAGATGCAGACCTCTCCCGGTCCGAGAATTCCCACGTGCCCGCCCATGCATGCGGCGCAGGAGGGTGCCACCACGGTAGCCCCCGCCTCGAGCAGGATCCTCACGAGCCCCATCTCCAGCGCCCCCAGGTACACCTCCCTAGAAGCCGGGGAGACGATCATTCTGGCCTTCACCTTCCTCCCCTTCAAGATCCTGCAGGCCTCCACCAGATCCTCCACCCTCCCGTTGGTGCAGCTGCCCAGAAAGGCCTGGTCTATCTCCCTCCCCTCAACCTCCACCACCGGCCTGACGTTGTCTACCCGGTGCGGGCACGCGACCTGGGGCTCCAGACGGCTCACCTCCATCTGCTCCTCCCTCTGCCAGCTGGCATCCGGATCGCTCCTGATCTCCTCCACCTTGATTCCCTTCCCCCCGAACCATTCCCTGGTCTTCTCGTCGGGTGCCACCAAGGCGGTTTTTGCCCCCATCTCAACCCCCATGTTGCAGAGAACCATCCTCTCGGAGATGCCGAGGTTTGAGACGGTCTCGCCCTGGAACTCGACCGCCATGTAGTTGGCACCGTCCGAACCGACCTCACCGATGATGTGGAGAATCAGGTCCTTCGCAAAGACACCGGGGGGGAGCCTCCCGCTTATCTCTATCCTGAAGTTTTCCGGGACCCTGAGCCAGAGCCTTCCGGTGGCAAGCACGTGAGCCATGTCGGTGGATCCCACTCCCGTGGCGAAGGCCCCCAGCGCCCCATAGGTGCAGGTGTGGGAATCCGCCCCCACTATCAGCATGCCGGGCTGGGCGAATCCCCTCTCCATGAAAACCTGATGGCAGACACCCTCCCCCACCTCGAAAAATCTGATTCCGGTTCTGGAGGCGAATTCCCTCAGTTCCACGTGCGCCGTCGCGGCCTCCACCGAGCAGGCGGGTGACTGGTGATCGAGTATCAGCACCACCTTCTGGGGGTTCCAAGGCCTCTCCATTCTGAGCTCCTTCAGGATGTTGAGGGTGAGCGGCCCCGTTATGTCGTTCATCATGGCAAAATCAATGGGCGGCTCCACAATTTCCCCCGGGCTGACCCTCCTGCCAACCGCCCGGCTGAGGATTTTTTCCGCAAGCGTTGCCATTCTCAATCAGTCAAGGGATTTTTTTGAGCATCGAGGACGAACCAGCATCCAGCCGGTGAAAACGGCATCCCCTATATCCTGACGGCCCCTTCAGAGGCCGAACTCACCATTCGGGAGTAGAGAGAGAGGTAGCCCCTCCTCACCTTGGGCTTGAAGGGCGGCAGGACCTCCAGCCTCCGCTTCAGCTCCTCCTGCGGGACGAGCAGATCGATTCTCCGCCTCTCCAAATCAATCAGGATGGGGTCACCGTCGCGCACGAGAGCGATGGGTCCCCTCTCGGCCGCCTCCGGGGAGACGTGACCTACGCATATTCCCCGGGTCCCGCCAGAAAACCTCCCATCCGTGACCAGGGCGACCTCCTCCGAGAGACCCATTCCGACCAGCATCGAGGTGACCGAGAGCATCTCCCTCATCCCCGGACCCCCCTTCGGTCCCTCGTACGCGATCACCATCACTTCCCTGCCCCCGACCTTGCCCGCGCTCAGCGCCGCGACCGCCTCCTCCTCCCCCCTGAAAAACCTCGCCCTCCCCCTGAACTTCCGCAACCTGGGGGGGAGCCCGGCAAGTTTGAGCACGGAACCCTTGGGAGCGAGAGTACCGTAGAGGATGGCTATTCCCCCCTCCCTCCGGTAGGGCCTGGTGAGCGGCCTGATCACCGAGGAATCCAGAACCTTGACCACCCTCAGGTTCTCACCCACCGTCCTCCCCGTGACCGTGAGGGCTCCCTGCCTAATCAGCCTCCCAAGCTGCTTCATGAGAGCCGGCACCCCTCCCGCCCTTTCCAGATCAAGCATGAAGTGAGGTCCCCCAGGCCTCAGATTGCAGAGCTGCGGGACCCTCCTGCTGAGCCTGTCGAAGAGCTCCAGATCCAGCCTGATTCCAAGCTCGTGGGCGATGGCCGGAAGGTGGAGGGTGGTGTTGGTCGAGCCCCCTAGCGCCAGATCCACCACGATGGCGTTCTCGAAGGATGCCCTGGTCATGATCTTGCTGGGCGTTAGGTTCCTCCTGAGCAGCTGAACCACCAGCCTCCCGCTCTCCTCCGCCAGCCTGAGCTTCTTGGAGTCGGTCGCGTGACAGGTCGCCATGCCGGGGAGAGACATTCCCAGCGCCTCAACCAAACAGGCCATGGTGTTGGCGGTGAAGAGCCCGGCGCAGGAACCCGGACCGGGGCAGCTCCTGTTCTCTATCTCCTTTGCCTCCTTCAGCCCGATCCTCCCAGCCTTGAGCCTCCCCACCGCCTCGAAGGCGCTTATCACGTCCAGCTTCTCCCCCCTCCACTCCCCCGGCTGCATGGGGCCCCCCGTCACCACGATTGAGGGGAGGTTAAGGCGGGCGAGGGCCATCAGCATCCCGGGCACTATCTTGTCGCAGCTGCACACCGCGACCACCGCGTCAAACCTGTGCGCCTCCACCATGAGCTCCACACTGTCGGCGATGACTTCCCTCGAGGGGAGAGAGTAGCACATCCCCGGAGTCCCCATGGCTATCCCGTCGCAGATGGCGATGGTGTTGAACTCGAGGGGGGTACCACCGGCCAGCCTCACCCCCCTCGCCACGGCCCTTCCGACCTCCCTGAGATGAAGGTGGCCCGGGACTATCTCGTTCCAAGAGTTCGCTATGGCAACCAGAGGCCTCCCCAGGTCCTCGTCCACCAGTCCGCCCGCCTTGAGGAGGGCCCTCCGGGGCAGGCTCTCAATTCCCTCCGTAACCTCTCTGCTCCTCAGCTTCAACAAAAATTCATGCCCACTTCTTAAATGCGTGGGGCGAGCTTTTCTAATTCGGCTCCTAAGAATGGGTGAGGCTTCACCGACAGATTGCCGAGATGATAAGGCTCGCCGAAACCCAACTACCCAGTGATGTGGTCACCGCTCTCAGGAAGGCTAGGAGGAGGGAGAGAAACCGGATAGCGCGGGTCCAGCTCGACTGCATGCTCAAAAACCTCTCGCTCGCCTCAAGGCGGGGGGTTCCCATCTGCCAGGACACTGGGATCCTGACCTTCTTCGTGCGGGCCCCACGCTGGAACGGGCTGGAGGAGGAGATAGAGAAGGGATTCAGGTTGGCCTCCGAGCGGGTCCCCCTGAGGCCCAACACCCTCCAGCCGCTGACGGGGGAGGAGAGGAGCTGGTACGATATTCACTTCGAAAGAGGGAGGGAACTCGAAATCGATTTGCTGGTGAAGGGGGGCGGCGCGGAGAACTGGAGCAGGCTCTACCTGCTCAAACCCGGGGATCGGGAGGGCATCGTCAGGTCGGTTCTGGAGCTGCTGCGGGAGGCTGGGGGGAAACCCTGCCCGCCCGTCATTGTGGGGGTGGGGATCGGCGGAACGGCGGAGAAGGCCTGCCTGCTGGCCGAGAAGGCTCTGCTCAGACCGCTCGGCTCGGAGGGAGAACTCGCGGAGCTGGAGGAGGAGATAGCGGGGAGGGCAAACCAGCTGAAGATCGGACCGATGGGCTGGGGAGGGGAAACGACGGTTCTGGGGGTCAGGGCTTTGCAGGCACCCTGCCACCGGGCCACCCTCCCCCTCGCGGTGAGCCTGCAGTGCTGGGTGGCGAGGAGGGCATCGCTCAGGGTGAAAGGGGGAAGAATCCGGGTGTTCCAGTGAGGGAAATCCTACTCCCGGCGGGCGAGGAGCTGGAGAGGCTCAGGGCGGGCGAGTTCGTAAGGCTGACGGGTCTGCTCTACACGGCGAGGGACAGGACCTACAGAAAGATCCTTGAAACCCTGAGAGGAGGGGGGAGCCTGCCGGTGGACCTCAGGGGGGGCGCCGTTTACCACTGCGGCCCCATCGTGGTGCGGAGGGGAGGGGGCTACGAGGTTCTCTCCTGCGGCCCCACCACGTCCTCCAGACTGGATGAGATGCAGGAGGAGTTCGTCAGGCGGACGGGAGTCAGGATCCTAGTGGGAAAGGGGGGAATGGATCCAAGGGTAGCGAGGAGGGTCTCCGGTCTGGGGTGCGTATACCTAGCCTTCACCGGAGGGGCGGGTGCGCTCGCGGCCAGCTTCGTGAGGGGGGTGAGGGGGGTCCACTGGCCGGAGCTCGGCGTCGAGGCCATGTGGGTTCTGGAAGTCAGGGAGTTCGGGCCGCTTCTGGTGGTGGTGGACGCGCAGGGACGGAGCTTGCACTCTCGAATGAAAGGGATTTAAGGAGTGAAGTCAAAAATTTTAAGCTAGCAGGGGTGGGAGGAAAAGGTTGGGAATAACCCCTGCGGCGGAGATGGCTTTTGAGCATGCGGCCAAGCGCGGTTACAAGCTAATCTATTTCCTTGAGGACGTACAGGAACTTCCCGAGGGGAATTTCCTCGTTTTCACCACCAGTCCAGAGGTAAGCAGGGCGGTCAGACCGGAACCCATCCTGCTCAAGTTCTCCTTCCAAGACACGCACGAGCTAGCCAACCTCGTCCTCTCCGTGGGGCTCAAGCAAAGGCTCCTTTCTCCCGGCGAGTGGGTGATCTTCGCGAGGCTGAACGGGGGGAACGGGGACACCTGGATTTCGCTAAAGGTGCCCGAGTGGCCCCTCGTCATCTCCGAGACCCCGGTGATGGAGACGGTGGAGTTCGCCCAAGAGCTCTCGAGCAAGAAGGTGGGTGCGGCCTTGGTGATCGGGGACGCCGAGAGGGTTCTCAGGCTCTCCACCCCCCTCTTCCCCAACCCCTTCAAGGGGCACACGGTGAGGATATGGGAGAGGAAGTATTGGGACTACCTCACCACCCTAGCCAGCCATCTGGACGGGGCCTTTGTCCTCGACGACCGGGGCGTGATCCGGGCCTTTGGTGTCAGACTGGCCGCGAGGGCGAGGGTGAAGGTGGAGGGCCTCGGGACCAGGCACCACGCGGTGGCCTGCATGACCGCCGAGACGGAAGCGACCGGGGTGGTGGTTTCAGAGCAAGATGGAAAAATAAGAATCTTCAGGAAGGGCCGGCTGGAACACACTCTAGGCCCTTACAGGAAATAAGAAACAAAAAGAAAAAACAAAAATAGAAAACGGTTTGGTTCGCCTACTTCTTCCTGAAGATGGCGACCGCAGCCAGCACCAGCGCTATGATCACTAGAATCGTTGCGTAGGTGGCCCAGGGTGTGACCGTCCTCGTTACCACGGCGGTGTCCGAGCCCCTGTTGCCCACGGGATCCTTGGCTTCCACGGTGATGAGGTTAGTACCCTCGCTCACCGCCGCACTTACGGTGAAGGTCCCGTTGGTGCGGTTGAAGTTCACCGATGCTGTTTCCGGCGAGACGCACAGCTCGATGTCGTTGTAGTCCTCCCAGTCATCTTTTTGCACCCTCCCCGTTATCAGGACCGAGGCCTTGTCGGTGGTGAACTCCTTGTACTGGGCGTCTATAATTACCTTTGGCGGGCTGTCATCATAGAGCAGGTAGCCATACAGGTACATTCCGCTCTCGTTGCCTGCTTCATCAATGTAGCTGACCTTAATCCCCATCGTCTGCCCCTTGGTGAGATCCACATCTTTGCTCCAGCTCCCATCGGAACCGGCTTTCGTGCTGGTCAGCTCCGTCCAGGGACCGCCGGCAACACTGCGGTATATCTTGACGGTGGCGTTCGGTTCGGTGGTTCCCATCAGCGTTAGCTTAGAAACCCTAGTCTTGGTTGGGGTGAACTGACTCTTATTAGCCTCAATACTGCCAGTGCAGGTGTCGTCGGTCGGAGTATCGGGGGGCGTGAGGTCCACCTCGAAGCTCACATTCTCTTTCACGCGGTGGGGAGCCTTCCCTTTTAGAACCCCCATGTTGTCCCCCGCGATCACTTCCACCGTGTACTTGCCTTCTGGGCTCGCTCCCAGACAGTATATGTTCTCGAAGGTCCAGTCGGCGGTTATTCCGAAGACGTTCGGGAGCACGTTCTCAACGTTCTCCAGCGTGGGATAGGACGTGGGTTGGAGGACGGCTATCTTGCTACCATCCTTGTACAGCCTCACTATGTAACCCCTGTCGAAGTTTTCGTTGTCCGCCTCGTCGGCGGTGTCCGCCATCACATAGTTTTCGATGCCAAGCACCGTGTCCCTCAGCTTGAGGGAGATGGTAATGGTGTTTTCCGTCCCCACATCTTTCCTACCGAACTTCTTGCCCTGCGTGGGTGAGACGAAGGTCACGGTGGGCTTGCTCAGGTCTATGACAACATTCTCGCTGTTCTCCTCCCCCACGTTCCCGGCCTTGTCCGTGATGCGTGCTGCAACGGTGTGCTTGCCCTCGGAGAGGGTCAGGGTGAAGTTCACCAGACCAAATGAGCTCGCCCTGCCACTCGCCGCCACCGCGTTGTCCACCAGTATCTCTAGCATGAGATTCTCTGGGAAGTACCCGGCCGGCTTGAAGATTAAGTTGTCATGGTTCTCGTTCAGAGAAGTTGAGATCGTCCAGTCGCTCTTGTTCTCTATTCCCACCGGTATGCCGAGCGCTGTAAGACTCGGTGGGCCCGGCCGCCGGCGGTCAACGAACACAAGGTCGCTCTTGGTTATCTCGGACACCGAGTTCCCAACCTCGTCCCTAACATTGATCACGCGGATGGTCAGGTAGCCGTCCCTGTCCTCGTTCTCCCCTGTGGTGTACACGCCCGTGTAGGTCTTGTTGTCGGTCGTGCTCATCTCGAGGTTCACGTTCTCAGGAGCGTTGTTCTCGCAAACCAGCACGTTGTCGAACCAGATGGGCTCGTCGGAACTCACGGTGATGGTTATGTTCTCGTTCTTCCCCACCCAGGTCTTGTCAACGCTGACATTTACCGTTACGGAGTTGTCCACGATGATCTGGACAGACCAATCCTTCATGCCACCGGATTTATCCTTGATCACCACCACGAAGAGGTAGGGTTTAGCCTCAGTGGGTGCCCCTATGGCGAACGGGAAGCTCTCGCTGCCTCCGGCTGCAATCTTGTTGTCCCCGATTCCTGCCCAGCTGTACCCCTGCTGGCTCCCTACCAAGCACGTCCCCTGGCTCCAGCCCTTTGGAACGTTCTCCACCTGACTCAGATCAACCTTGATCTTCGTGTCATTTTCTCTGATTACCTGTGCGTTCTCTGGGATTCTTACCCTCAGGGAGCCCTCAATTTTTACCACTGTGTTTTCCGGTATCACGACGATGTTCTCCTCTAATTCCACCACTTCTCCCCGCCTGGAAATGGAATAACCAACGTTTAAGGGATCGGAAACGACCCTGAAGTGGTTATCTATGACTTTGACCTTTATCCCCTGCTTGGGTGCGACGTCCATGTTCTCACGCTGGTTCTCGTTGCTAGCCACCACCTGTGCTAAGAGATTTTCCGGTAGAATCATCACGTCGTCATGGTCCACCACCACGAGGGTGTCGCTCAAAAGCCTAAGCCTGTTGTCCTGCCATAGCGTAACCCTCAGAGGTTGCCCCACCCTGAAGTTCTCCTCGTTGTCCACATAACCATCACTTAACCCCCCCATGGTCTCGAAATTCTCTGTTCTTCTGTTATCGGTGGGCTCCATAAGAGCGTTCTCCTCCAGTGTGTAGCGGTTCCCCCGATGGTAGAAACACGTCAACCTTGGAATAATCACATCCGTGTTCTCCGGGATGATAATGTTATCTGCGCTGTCGGCAAAAACCTCTACAACCGTTCCGGCGGGGAGAACCACAATGTTGTCGTCGACCAAGTACACGATATTGTCCTTCGGTACTTTCCTCAGCATTCCCTTGAAAGTCCACCCTCCCGGAATGCACAGTATCACATTATCGATGGCGGCTCCGGCACTATTCGCAACAGTTAGGGTCAGAATGCCTGACCACCCCCCTTGGACCTTTACCCGATCGAATGTCACAGTAGCCTCATCGACCCCTGCTGATACCGTTCCCAGGAACGTTACTGCTACCTGTACTACAAACATGGCTGCCATCGCCAGTGCTGCAAATCCCTTCATCTTTCACCTCCTTTTTGTTTTAAAACCGGTATCTTGGGGCTATTTAAGTCTTTCGCTTCTTAAATTTCCTA
>JAWBSP010000021.1:0-16832 GCA_038842485.1 Hadarchaeales archaeon (SeqCode) | reverse complement strand
AAAGATTTTCAGCCTGCGCGCCGCCCTCACGTGTCCGGGAGTGGCGAGCCCAAGCCTGTCCCCAAAACCCACCGAGGGTCTCAGCCACGCGGGCTTAGGACGGAGGAAGGAAAAGAGGGACATCAGGACCCGCAGATTTCTCCCGTCGGCTGGGCAGAGGTGTACCTTCTTTCCCCCGATGACCATCTGCCTTCCCCTGAACCTCGCCGGCTTCTTTCCCACTACCACTAGGAATCTCTGAACCCCCCGCCTAGCCAGAAAGAGGGTGGACTCCCCCACTTTCTGAAGGGAGGAGGGGTAGACCTTGAAGCCCGGTAACTCGATTCCTTCCATGAGTCGAGCCTAACCCACCTTAAGGGGGCGTCCCTCCTGGAAGGAGCGCTGGGCGAGAAGCGCGAGAACCAAGGCCTTTTTCCCGTCCTCTCCCGTCACTGGGGGTTCCATGTCGGTCTGAATACACCTGACGAAAGCCCTCATCTCCTCGACGAAGGAGAGCTCGTACCTGTCGGGGAAGAAATGGTACATCTTGGGCAGGTGGGTTCCGGTCTGATCGTGACGGAGGGAACTGACCGGCCTGAGGTTGGGCACCTCCACCATCCCGCGCTCCCCCAGCACTTCCACCCTCTGGTCGTATCCGTAAACCGCCCTCCTGCAGTTGTCTATCACCCCCAGGGCACCGCTCTCGAACCTCAGAACCGTCACCACCGTGTCCAGATCCCCCAGCTCCTTCAGCCTCGGCTCGAGCAGAACCGAGCCCGTCGAGTAGACCTCCTCCACCTCACCCATCAGGAAGCGCGCCATGTCGAAGTCGTGAATGGTCATGTCAACCCATATCCCACCCGAAACCCTCAGATACTCGAAGGGAGGAAAATCTGGATCCCTGCTGGTTATTTTCAGTAGCAGGGGGCGCCCGAGGCCCGGGATCTGCGCCTTGAGGGCCGAGATGTTGGGGTCGAACCTGCGGTTGAAACCCACCTGGAGTTTCACCCTCCCCTTCCTCACCGCCTCCAGCATCTCGTCGACCTCCTTCAGGTCCCTAGCCAGCGGCTTCTCGCAGAAGATGTGCTTTCCCGCCTCGCTAGCAGCCACCACTATCTCCCTGTGAGTTTCGGTGCTCGTGCAGACGAGGACACCGTCCAGATCCATGCGAAGAAGTTCCCTGTAATCTGCCGTCGCTTTCTCGAGACCCAGCTCGGAGGCAAGCCGGCGGGCGCTTTCAAGGTTCACATCGGAAACCGCCACGAGCTCGACACCGGGAACGCGCGTCTTCAGATTTTTTGCATGCAACGTGCCAATCCTGCCACACCCTATCAGGCCGAGCTTGACCATCAAAAACCAAAATCTCGTGTTATAATTCACGCTTTCGGCGCTGGAGTTGAAAATCTCTCCATGACGACGCGTCCCTCCTTTCTTATTTTCTCCTTTCCCCGAAGCCTACCCCGAAAAGGGCCCCGAGTTCAGCTCTCTATGCACGAAGCATTGCATTCACCTACTGAATAATTCAGTTACTGAATCATTCTATAGCCCCCGCCTAACAGTGAACGTGCGGCAGTAGACCCAAAAGAGTCCCATTTCAGGTTTTGATGAAGCTTATCGCTCTCTTCTCTGGCGGGATAGACTCCCCCGTTGCCTGCGCCATGATGTCGAAAAGGTTTGAAATCGTCCCCCTGCACTTCCACACAGAACTCTACGCCGGCAGGGAAAGTCTTGAGAGAACGGTCGAATCCCTCCGGAGGCTTGGCAGGGTGTGCAGGCTCAACAGGGGTATCCTGATCCGCTGGGGTTCCTTTCTGGATCTCTTGGTGAAATCCGAATACAGAAAATTCACCTGCCTCCTCTGCAAGAAGGGGATGCTAAGGGCCGCCGAGGTCATGTGTGAGCTCGAGGGCGCATCGGGAATCGTGACGGGCGAGGCTCTGGGGCAGAAGGCGAGCCAAACCCTCCCCAATCTGCTGGCAATCTCTCACGGGCTGCGCTATCCCGTCTTCAGGCCCCTGCTGGGAATGGACAAAACGGAGATCGAGGCACTCGCAAGAAAGTTAGGCATCTGGTCCCCCTCCCACGCGGGCGGGTGCAAGGCGGTCCCCCCATCTCCGAAAACCAGAAGCGATCCGGTCACTCTAGAGAAAATCTTCGCTGAGCTCGGTCTGGAGGAGAGGATCAGGACACTTGTGGACTCCCGCTCCACGTTTTTCTAGCGCTCCCCGCCGGTCAAGAACTTATGATTAATTATAAGTTTGGTTAATTCATCAAACGCCATCATTTCAACGTTAGACTGGATGCCCCCGACGAGCTCCACTTTGGCCTCTCACCTTCGACAGAAGTGTATCCTAGCTCCGCCTCGGGAAATGGAGAAAGTAACCAGCTGAATGAAGTCTTTTTCTGATAAGTGGAGGAGGAGATGCTCGAAGTGGAGAACCTCACGGTGACGGTGGATGGCAGGGAAGTCCTCCGGGGGCTGGATCTCGAGGTGGGGGACGGGGAAACCCACGTTATTTTCGGGCCCAACGGGTCGGGAAAGACCTCCCTCGCGCTCACCCTACTGGGCTTCCCCCAGTACCGGGTGGTCTCGGGAAGCATTAGACTGGATGGCGTGGAGCTCAAGGAAAAATCCATAGACGAGCGTGCTAGGCTGGGGCTGGGGGTCGCCTTCCAGCGGCCGGTGGCGGTGAGGGGGGTGAGGCTCAGGGACATCCTCCGCCATCTTGGGGCGGGCACCGAGCTGCTGGATCTGGTAAACCTCCCCCCAGAATTTCTAGACCGGGAGCTCAACGTCGGCTTCTCGGGAGGGGAGGCGAGGAGAGCGGAGGTTCTTCAGGTTCTGGCGCAGAAACCAAAGTTCGTTATCTTCGACGAACCAGACTCCGGTTTGGACGTGGAAAACTTGGAGCTGGTGGGAAAGGCCATCAACGACTTTTTGAAGGGAAGGAGCGGAATCCTCATCACCCACCTCGGACACATTCTGAGGCACGTTCAGGCCCATATGGCACACGTTCTGCTCGGGGGGAGAATCGCCTGCTCCGGCCCCCCCTCCAAGATCCTGGCCCAAATCCTGAAGGAGGGTTACCGTTGGTGCGAGACCTGTCCAGGCTCAAGGAGATAGAGGACTGGTTCGCCGAGCGCGAAAGGGGCCTCCCGGACTGGTGGAGGGAGCAGAGGGAGAGGGCCAGGAAAATCTTCAGGGAAAAGGAGGAGAGGGGTGAGCCCGCCGGGAAGTACGGGGCGGACTTTGACCTGCTCCAGTACCTCCCCAATCCACCGCCCAAGAGAGCCCTCAATTCCCTGGAGCAACTGGGGGAGGGCGAGAGGAGGGCGGTTGAGTCCGTTGGCATGTCGCTCGAGGAGGAGAGGGCGGGATCCCACCTGCAGGAGGATGCCACCGTCACCTACAAGCGGGTCATGGAGGGGAAGGGGGTGCTGGTTGAGACACCGGAGGAGGCCGTGCTGCATTATCCCTGGCTCAAACAGTTCGTTCATGGGCTGGTTCCCATCGACCTCGACAAGTACACCGCCTTCTGCTCCGGTTTCTCCCTCGGCGGGGCCTTCATCTGGGTGAAGGAGGGGGCCAAGGTCGATCTCCCCCTGCAGGCCTGCTTCATGCTCGAGACGGAGAGGGTGGCCCAGCTCCCCTACATCCTCGTGCTCGCCTCCCCCAACTCCAAGATCAACATTCTCTCGGGGTGTACCCTAGCTCCAAGTTGCCAGACCGCCCTTCACGGATGCGTGACGGAGATATACGTGGGAAGGGGGGCGGAGGTCACCTTCAACCTCGTGCACCACTTCAGGCCGGGTTTCCACGTGAGACCGAAGGTGGGGGTCATGGTGGAGGAAGGGGGAACCTACATCGAGAACTACATGGAACTAGGCGAACCCAGCAGCTCCCAACTCTTCCCCACCGTGATCTTGAGGGGGAGGAACTCTAGGGCGGAGCTGAGGTCCTTCTTCTTCGGGAGGGGAAAGTCGGATCTGGACATCGGGGGGGGACTTCTGCTGGTGGGCGAGGGCTCGAGGGGGGAGGTAGTTTCTAGGGCGGTGGTGACGGACGAAGCTAGGGTGAGGATGAGGGGGATGCTCAAGGGATACGGGAGGGGGGTTGTGGGGCACTTGGAATGCAGGGGGTTGCTCCTGAGCGGGCGGGCCGATGTGAGGGCCTTTCCCAACCTTTCCAGCCTACAGCCCGACGCCAACCTCACCCACGAGGCGGCGGTGGGGAGGATAGAAGAGGAGCACCTGAACTATCTCATGAGCAGAGGGATTCCCAGAGACCAGGCGACCTCCCTCATCATCAGCGGTTTCTTGGATGTTGCCAGAGGGCTGCCCGAACCTATTCTAGCGTGGATGAAGGGACTCATCTCCAGAACGGCGAGGGAGTTGATGTGATCGGGCTACGGGCGGAGAGGTGCATGGGGTGCAGGATATGTCAGCTGGTCTGCCCCACAGGGGTGTTTGGGTTTTCCGAGTTTGAATCCCCTTCCGGTGTGAGCCAAGGAAAGTGTGAGATCGTCAATCCGGAAAGATGTAACTCTTGTGGGAAGTGCGTTAGCGAGTGTCCCGGCAGGGCACTCTTCTTGGGGCAGGGGGTTTGAGCAGATTTTAGCCACCTCTTCAAAAGCTGGATGATTAGAGCCGTTCTCTTCGACGTGGGAGGCACGCTGGCGGTGGGCGAGCTCAACAAGAAAATTTACCAGCAGGGAATGTTGGACCTGCTGGAGAGCTTCGGCCTCAGGGTTTCGGGAAGGGAACTTAGACAGGCGGTGGGCGTTGCCATGAACCAGCTCAACCAGCTCAGGGCCAAGCACTTGGAGATGGATTTCCGGGAGTTCAGGAGGCTTACCCTCTTGAGGCTCGGGATAACCCCCACCGACGAGCTGCTGGAGGCGATGGCTTCCCTGTATTACAGGTGCTTCAAAATCGAGCCAGCTCCAGGCTGCAGGGAGGTGCTGGACACGCTCTCCAAGAGGTACCTGCTGGGGGTGGTCTCAAACACCA
This sequence comes from Hadarchaeales archaeon (SeqCode), assembly GCA_038842485.1. Lineage (GTDB taxonomy): Archaea > Hadarchaeota > Hadarchaeia > Hadarchaeales > JAWBSP01 > JAWBSP01. Next base: position 11,843 of record JAWBSP010000021.1, on the reverse strand, counting down.
TGAGTCTGGCCTCGAAGAGATTCCTAGAGGCAAACGGCCTGAGCGGATACTTCAAGGCACAGGTGTACTCGGGTGAGGTCGGCTACCGGAAACCGCATCCCAAAATCTTCCAGATAGCCCTGGAGAGGCTGGGAACCTCCCCCGCCGAAACGGTTCATGTGGGCAATCTGCCGGGGGAGGATGTTAAGGGACCAAAGGCCCTAGGCATGAGGGCGATTCTCCTCCGGGGGCATGACCCCGAGGCTGATGCTGTAATTCACTCCCTGACGGAGCTCCCGGAGGTTCTCAAAAGGCTGGAAGGCTCCGAAGGCGGCGCAGTTTTATAGAGGAAGATCATCCCCTCCTTTTTCTCCAGCCTCAGTCCCAACTTCCATCTGTACGAGACCACCCTAACGTCCCTTTCCAGCTGGAGCAGTTTCTGGGTGAGCCTCCGGTTTCCCTGTGGGGAAAAGTAGGTTACCACCACATCCGCATCGGAGAGATCGGCCTTGAAGACATTCCCCCATCTCAACTCTAAGTTGGGAATTCCCCTTCCCTTGATTCTAGCGAGAAGAAGCAGGATGGGGTTAATCTCGATCCCAATGGCTCTGGCTCCGAACTCCTTCGCCGCGAGAATCGCCATCCTTCCGTCACCGCATCCCAAATCGTAGACGATTTCCCCCGGTTTCACCCTCGCCAGCTCCAGCATCCTGCGAGCCACGCTGGGCGGGGTTGGAGACCAGATGGCCCCGGATAGATGGGTGAGAAGCAGGGGGAGGGTGAGGAAGAGCAGAAAGATCAGAATTGGAAGGAGCATTTCCTGAATTCTGGACCATGACCTGGGCAGATCTTGGTGAGGTCCAGCCTGAAAATCCTTCGAATGGATTTCCGGAGCTCGAGCGGGTCCCCGGTTGGAAAGTCCGTTCTGCCAACCCCGTCCCTGAAGATCAGATCCCCGCAGAAAAGGATGCCCTCCCTCCTCTCCAGAAGGCTGAGACTCCCCCGGGTGTGACCGGGGGTGTGCAGGACCTCCAGCACGTTTCTCCCAAGCTCAAGCCTGTCCCCTTCTTTCAGCCTCAGTGAAACCTTTACCCCTTCCATCCTCCTCCCGAACAGTCCCGCCAGAGTTAGATCCGGATCCCCCTTCTCGATCGCGCCGGCCTCGAGCTCGTGGGCTGCAATCTTACAGCCCTCCCTGTAGAAATGGAAGTTCCCCCCCGCGTGATCGAAGTGGGCGTGAGTATTTATCACCATGTCCACATCCCTTGCCCTAAGACCCAAGTCCGAAAGTCTGGAGGCGACGAGTTGAAAGTTTTCCCCCGTTCCACTGTCGATTAGGGCAATCTTTTCATCCAAGATGAGGTATATGTTACAGTCCGGCGGGTCCCCACCTATCTGGTGTACCTCCATCAATCCTCGAGGTTCTGGAGCCCCGCTTCCCTCGCAAACCTCAGGGCCTGCTCGTACTCGCTTCCCGTGAGCGGCCGGTTTATTTCGGGATATTTGGAGGCCAGGTAGCACGGTCTGTACTGATCCATCACGTTCACCCTCACGTGCGGGCCCAAGTTTCTGGCAATCCAGTGAAGGATGGGCCGGGTGCAGCACTGCAGGTGACCTGGCATGACTAGGTGTCTGATGATGAGCTCGGCGTCGCTGAAGGAACTCAGGTGATTCCTGCTCACGACCTCAAGGTACCGGTCAACCTTCGAATACTTCCTCGCGCACCCATCATCGTACCACTTGAAGTCCGTCAGGTAGATATCCTGGGTTCCCCGCAGGAGCTCCGCCGCCTCCGAGCTGTAGTACATGTTCGAGTTCCAGACCGAGCTTAAGTTCGCCTCGCATTCCCTCAGAGCCTCCAAGATGGCGTGTAGGTTTGGATCGGGGTTTCCACCCACCCAGTTCACATTCCTCGCTCCCTCCTCCTTCCCCCTCTCCACCAGTCTGGCTAGCTCCCGGGGGGTGACCTCCGCACCCGAGTTTGGATCCTGGGAGATATCCCAGTTTTGGCAGAACTGGCATTTGAAGGTGCAACCGGCAAAGAAAATGGTGTAGGAGGGAACCAGCGGGGCCTCCTCCCCCATGTGCATGAACTCCGAGGCAACCCTTGGAATCACCCCCACCCCGCAGAACCCTTTCTCCCCCTCTCTCCGGTTCACCCCACAGCGCCTCTCGCAGAACCGGCAGGAGGAAAGCATTCGGTTGGCAATTTCCACCTTCAAGTCTAATAGGGACACCTCGGGAACCTCAAGCTCCCTCCAGTTCACCTTTCCACTCTCAATCCTGTTTAGCAGGCTTTGGAAATCCCTCAGTCCCGCTTCATGGGCTTTCCACAACCTTTCCTCCTTTTCACCCAGATCTATCTCAACCCTCACCCGCTTACAGACCTGAAACTTGGCTGGAAGTTCGCCCCTCACAACTCTCACGTATCTACCCAAGGCGAGCCTTACCTTCTCATCCTCGAGAGCCCGGGCAGCATCGGGTCGAAGGAAAGTCCACACAGAAGTTTGGGTGAGAGTTGGCTAAACCTTTGGCAGTTCAACCTACAGCTAGGAAAAGTTGAGCGCCTTATCATTCGCCCTCAGATTCAAGCCGTTACCGTGGGTGGATGGAGCCACGGGTCTTCGTTTTACACTTCCCGCTTTGGTGTTTACAGAAATCCTGAGAATATCTTGAGGTGCCCGAAATAGCCCTGGAACTTGCTCGATTCTATTCCCCTCCGCTTGGTCCCCCATAACTTATTTCCAGCGGCTACCAAGATTGAATGTCTGTGATTATCCAAGGATCGGCTTCCCCCAAGCTCTCCTCCCGTTTAGCCGATTGTTTGGGTTACAAGCTCGTCCGACCAGACGTCAGAAAGTTTCCAGACGGTGAGATCTATCTCAGAATTGGGGAGCGGTTGGGGAAGGAGGTGGTGGTGGTACAGTCCCTCTCCCCGCCCCAAAACGAACACCTAGCCGAGCTCCTCTTCCTCATGGATCTCTGCAGGGACATGGGGGCGGAGAAAATGGTGGTGGTGGTCCCCTACCTCGCCTACGCGCGCCAGGACAGAAGGTTCAAGGAGGGGGAGGCGATCACTATCCAGACCATAAGCCGTCTGCTGGAGAGAGCGGATAAAATCGTGACCGTCGATGCTCACTCCCCTCAGGCCCTCTCATACTTCGGGAGGATTGAGGAGGTTCGGTGCACCCCCTTGCTGGGAGGCTGGCTGTCGGAAAAGATGCGTCTGAGAGACCCGCTCTTCCTCGCGCCGGATGAGGGATCGCTTGAGAGGGTTAGGGAAGCGGCTGAAAAGGCTGGCGCGGAATACGATTATCTGAAGAAGAAAAGGCTGAGCGGGAGGAGGGTTAGAACCGAAAAAAAGCGTCTTGCAGTGAGGGGAAGGGACGTGGTGATTCTGGATGACATCATAAGCACCGGGGGGACGGTGGTGGAGGCCTGCCGGATGCTGAAGGGGGCGAGGAGGGTGCTGGCCTGCTGCGTCCATGGGCTCTTGGTAGGGGATGCCGTGCAGCGGATGAGGAGGGCGGGCGTGGAAAGGATTGTCTGTACCGATACAGTGGAGTCCAAGTTCAGCCTGATCTCCGTTGCCGGGGAAGTTGCCAGACACCTTTAGGCTGATGTTCCTGCTCTCCGGGGAGCACCCCACCCTTCCACAGGCGGAAATCAGGGGAGCCATAAAGGCCGAGGGTGGCTCGTATGAAATCCTAGAGGAACTGGATCAGGTGCTCGTGCTTGAAACCGATCTCAGACCCCAGAGGGTGGCTGAGCGACTTTCCCTTTCAAGGGAGGTGTGCCAGTTCCTCGGCATCTCAAACTCGGATGAGGTTCTGGAAACCCTCGCCAGCTCCGACCTTCCCGACCTCCTCCCGGCCGGCAAGACCTTCGCGGTCAGGGTGGAGAGGATCAAGGGTAGCTGTCCGGAGGTTGAGAGAGCGAAACTCGAGCGGGAGGTGGCCGACCTTCTCCTCTCCGAACTCGACCTGAGGGTTGACTTGGAGCATCCCGAGATAGAGATAGTGGGGGTTCTCACGAATGGGAAGTGCTGCTTGGGGTTAAAGGTTGCCGAAACCGCAAGGAGGTCCTTAAGGTCTAGGAGGCCCTCCGCCAGGGCAGCCTTCCACCCCTCCACCCTTCCACCAACCATGGCGAGGTGCATGGTCAACCTGTCCCGAGCACCCAGGGGCGGGGTCCTCTGCGATCCCTTCTGCGGGGTTGGGGGAATCTTGGTTGAGGCGGGTCTGATGGGGATCAAACCCATCGGTATAGACATCGACCCCCAGATGGTGGAGGGGGCCAGAAAGAACTTGGAGTTTTATGGGATTCGGGACTTCGAGGTGAGGGTAGGGGACGCGAGGGAGCTGCCCGAGATGGAGGTAGATGCGGTGGTGACGGACCCGCCCTTTGGAATCCAGTCCTCCACAGGAGGGTTGGGGGTGGAGGAGCTGGTTGGGGCCGCCCTACCGCAGATTTCCAAAATCCTCAAGCGGAAGGGGCTGGCATGTCTGAGCACGCCCGACTGGTTGGACATAGGGAAAAAGGCGGAAGAAGTCGGTCTCAGTGTTCTCGAGGTTCACGAGCAGTACGTGCATCGCGGCCTGACGCGCAGAATTTACGTTCTCAAGAAGACGGGCTGATGGAACTCACCGTTTTCCTGCTCGGAACCTCGGGAAGCGTTCCCACCCCAAAGCGTTCCAGCCCGGCCATCGCTCTGAGGAAAAACGGAGAGCTCTTACTCTTCGACTGCGGGGAGGGAACCCAGGTGCAGATGATGAAGGTCGGGCTCAGCCCCATGAAGGTTTCCAGAATTTTCATAACGCATCTGCATGGCGACCACTTTCTGGGCTTGGCCGGACTCGTGCAAACCCTCTCCCTGTGGGAGAGGAAGGAGAGGCTGGAAATCTACTGTCCGGCTGGGGAGGAGGAGAGGCTGGCAAGGTATCTCGAGATCCCACGGTTCGCGGTGACCTTCGAGGTGGAGGTGCGCGGGATCGAGCCCGGTCAGGGGGTGGTGGGGCAGGGATATCGGGTGCTGACGACAAATGCCCTGCACCCAGTACCCTCCCTTGCCTACGCCTTTGTGGAGGAGGACAGGCCTGGTCACTTGAATGCCGAGAAAGCCATCGAGCTGGGAGTGAAGCCCGGACCCGATTTTGCCCTGCTCAAGTCGGGGAGGCCGGTCCAGCTGCCGGATGGCAGGGTCGTTCGCCCGGAAGAAGTGGTCGGACCGCCCATCAGGGGGAGGAAAATCGTTTACGTTGGCGACACCGCACCCAGCGAGGGAATCATCGAGTTCTGCAGGGGCGCCGACCTTTTAATATACGACTCCACTTTTGCGGAGGAGCTCAGCAGCAAGGCCACCGAGAATTCCCACTCCACCGCTGCGCAGGCGGCTGAAGTTGCCAAGAGGGCTGGCGTGAAGAAGCTCGTTCTCTTCCACATAAGCCCGAGGTACGAGGATGCCTCCCTCCTCATGCAGCAGGCCAGCAGGATTTTTCCGGAAACCATCTTGGCGGAGGACCTGTTGAGGCTAGAAGTTCCACCACGGGCGTAGGTGAGAGTTTAACTCAGCGCTGGTGGGGCTCGAAATACCTTGCCAGCTCATTCTATCGCCTAACACTCTTTTCTTCATCGCCCCTATCACCTTGATTTTAAAGCTTATGACTGCAGCGCTAGGGTGCGAGCCACCACAAAAGAAAGCCCATCAGGAAAATGAGGGGAAGGGTGTAGAGGAATCCCCACTTGGAGAACTCGGAGAAGGTCACTTCCACCCCCTTCGTGAGGAGGATGTGGCTCCAGAGAATCCCGGCAAGGGCACCTACCAAGGAGAGGTTCGCCCCCAAGTTGCTTCCCACCACGCAGGCGAAGAGCGAGGCGAGTGGAGCACCGCCCAACGACTTGCCGAAAAGGACAGACATCGGATGGTTGTTAATGACGGCGGCAACGAGGGCCGAGGTGAGGATCAGTATCCCCAGACCGAGCGGCCCCCGTTCAGCCAGCGCGAGAAGAGAGGAAACCGGCTTCAGAGCACCTGAGCGCTCCACCCCTGCGATCAAGATGAAGAGTCCCAACAGAAAGTAGCTCAGCTTCCAAGGAACCTTCCTCAATATTTTAGGTACCTCCCTCGGCCGGAGGAGGAGGTCCGCCACGAAGGTGAGGAGGGCGAAGAGGAGGGCAACCTTCCAGGGGGTGAAACCCAGACTCATCAGGAGAATCGTCCCTGCCAGCGCGGCAAGACCGAAGACAGCACTTCTCCTATTCTGCAGGGCGAGGGAAGGTTGGAGCTCTGGTCTCCTGAATTCCTTTATTTTCCTCCCAAAAAGAACCCACAACCAGCCGATGCCCACCGCCGCGAGTATCAGCGAGGGTAAGAGCATCCACCTGCTGTACCCCACAAACCCCACCCCCGCCGCGTTGGAAAGGATGATGTTGGTGGGGTTCCCAATATACAGGGCCATCCCAGCGGTGTTAACCGTGAAGAACTGGGTGAGGAGCAAAGGCTTGGGGGGAAGGGAGGTCCTGCGGGCGAAGTCGCAAACTAGAAAGGTGAGGGTCAGAATCACGATATCGTTGTCGGTGAAGAGGGTCAGGAGGAAGGTCCAGAGGGTGAGGAGGAGGAAAAGCTCCTTTCCAGATTTGGCAGTTCCGAGGAGCTTGAGGGAAGCGTAATCGAAGAAGCCGCTCTGATCGAGGGAGTAACAAAGGTAGCTCAACCCCAGAATCATGATCACGATGGAGTAGGGCCGGATGTTGGCGGTTCCGATCACGGCCTCCCAGGCCTGTTGGGGTGAGACAAGGGAGGCGGGGAGGAGCAGAAGGATTCCCACCAGCGGGGCGAGGGAGTACTCAAGGTGGAGGTATCTTGTGGTGAAGGGAATCCTGAGGAGGGGCTGCTTGAAGAGCAGATAAATCACTAAGGCAAAGACGGCAAGCGCCCACACCACGCCGAACTCAACCACACTTTCCTCCAGCCCCTGCCAGTCTTATAAGAACTGGGCTCTTGGTTCTAAAGCCTAAGTTGGTTTTCTTATCAGGACCACCGTGCAGGGAGATTTCTTGAGGATGTAGTCGGTGGTGCTCGAGAGGCGTCCCAGCAGACCCCGGGGAGGGACGATTCCCGTTATCAGAACATCGCAACCGTTTTCACAGGCGAAGTTCACGATGGCGACTTTTGGATCGCTCGATTCCACCAGCTCAAGCCTCACCTTTTTGAAACCCGCCTTCCTGAACTTCTCCACCGCCCAGGAGAAATTTTTCTCGGCCTCTTTCCTAGATAATTCGCTCACCCTCCTCACCACATGCAAAAGGATGACCTCCCCATCTCTGGCACACAACCTAGCGGCACCATCCACCACCTCGGAAGGAGTGACTTCAGTCAAACACACGAGGGGTTTCCTGAACATCACAGGAAACTTTCCACGGTCCTCTGGTCCAGCCTCCTCAGGAGTTCGATGAGGAGCCTCACCCCGTTCTCCGCGTCCTCCAGACTGAAAAGCCCGACATGGCTGTGGATGTGCCGGGTGGGGACCCCCAGCACCACCGTTGGGCACCCTGAGCCATGCAGGTGGATCCTGCCCGCGTCCGTTCCTCCTCCCATCACCTGGCTGAGCTGGAGGGGAATCTTGCACTCCTCCGCCACCTTGAGGACGAACTCCTTAAAGGGCTGATTGGGAATCATGCTTCCGTCCATGGTGAAGATGGTGGGCCCCTTCCCCATTTTCGCGGCGGCTTTTCGGGCGTCCACTCCCGGAACATCACCGGAGATATCTATCTCGAGCACGATCCCGACATCCGGGTCCACCACGTGGGCTATGGTCTTGGCGCCTCTCAGGCCCACCTCCTCCTGAACGGTGGAGGCGGCGTAAATGGTGTTGGGATGGGCAATTCCCTGCTCCTTTATCCTCCTGCAGGCCTCGAGCATGACGAAGGTTCCCAGCCTGTCGTCGAAGGCCTTCCCCATGGCCACCTTTCCTTCCCTGATGAGGGCGAAGGGGCTCCAGGGGACCACGGGATCACCTATCTTCACGCCGAGCCGTTCTGCCTCCTCCTTCGAGGTCACCCCGATGTCTATGTACATCTCGTCCTTCTTCACCAGCTTCTCCCTCTCCTCCCTGTCCATGATGTGGGGAGGCTTACTGGCTATCACCCCAAGCAAGTCTCCTCTGGAGGTCCTCACCACCACCCTCTGCCCCAGCAGAACCTGATCCCACCAGCCTCCCAGGGTCGAAAAGCTGAGGAAACCCGTCTTCTCATCGATCCCCGAGACCGCGAACCCGACCTCGTCCACATGTCCGGCCAGCAGCACGCGGGGCCTCTCGGCATCCCCTTTGAAGAGGAAGGCCACGCTACCCAGCTTGTCCCTCACCACCCCGTCGGCGTAGGGTTTCATGTATTCCTCCACTATCCTGCTCGCCTCCCGCTCGAAGCCGGGGGGACCGAAGGCCTCGGTCAGCCGCTTGAGGAAGTCCAGCGATTTCGCATCGAACATCATCTATTTGGGGAACCGTTAAAAGTGGTTTTATTTGCGCTTCGTGTTTTGCTGTCATTCTACCAACGCGCGACATGCTCTTGTTTTAGTGCTGGTTGGTGGCAACGGTCGGACTTGTCTCACTTCAAAAAGTAGGGAAGGATGTTCAACAGAACCAGCGCCAGCATCGCCAGGGAGACATATATGCAAATCCTGCGCGCTCTCTTTTTGGGAAGTTTCCTCTCCAGCAGAGCCTGCAGCATCTGGCCGCCATCGAGAGGAAGCATGGGCAGGAGATTGAAGAGACCCACACCCAGATTGAGGACGAACATCCATTTCAGCAGGTCGATGACCGGCCAGGGGACGCTCGAACGGTAGAGGAGGGGATGGAAAATCCTTTCCCCTCTGAGCTCGTACACCGTCACGGAGGCCGCAAAAAGAGGATTCAGGAACTCCGCCCTAGGAACGGCCCAATTGAGATACAACCCCAGACTCCCCCGGTTCTCGGAGCAGAAGTTATCGGCCTTCACCCTGAAGGATCCTTCCTCCGTCAGGATCTCGACCTCCTGACCGGGCGTGAAGCCCTGGAGATTCTCAAGATACCCCCATCGCAGATTTTCCAGATCCTTCCAGCTCTCGACCCTCAAGTTATCGATCTGGACCACCCTCATCCCCGGCTCCAAGAGGTTCTCCGATGGACCGCCCTTCCTGACACCCCAGACATACACTCCGGACTTGGGGGTGAGGAGCGAGAGAAGGAGAAACAAACAGAAAAAGGAGAAGAGGAGATTGGCCACGGAACCAGCCGCGTAGACTCGGAGGCGGTGTGAGAGAGGCGCTGAGGCGAGTTTCTTCTCATCCGGCTCCACAAAGGCTCCTGGGATGACCCCCAGCAGAAGGGCACCGGTGGATTTGGTGGGGATGTCGTGAACTCTCATCAGGAGCCCGTGGGAAACCTCATGAACCCCCATGAGCACGCCTATGGTTATCAACCACCAGTACACCGTCAGCCCCGGTATCACCCCAGGAAAAATAATGCTGGCACCGGGGAGTGCCACCCTCGGCTTGGTGAGGATAAAGTAAAGATTGAAGCAGAGGTTGAAGAGCACGAAGGCACAGCAGATCAGGGCGAGGACCACGGCTAGGTTCCCGAAGTGGAGGAGGAACTTGGGGTGCCTCTTGGCGAAAGAATCGATGGCCTGCAGTCCCCGCCGGGTTCTGAAAACCGCCGCCCCGCTCTCGAAAGTAACTCCTCTCTTTTTCAGGTCAAGCCTTCTGTAGAGGATGGAAAAAACGGTCCAGAAGACGGCGGCACCTATCAGCAGGCCCAACAGAGGGTTCATCCCTTTACTCGCGGGCTAATATGAAGCCCTCCCCTCCCCACGAAGTGAGAGAGGTCAGGTACGGAAGGGAAAGATGGGAACTGCTAAGGCGGTTGAGGGGGAAGGCGCTGGGGCCCATGCGAATCCTTCAAGGGGCGGGGTTCGAGCCCCTGCTGCACGGAAGCGTGGCCAGGGGGGATGTGGACGAAAAAAGCGATGTGGATATCTGGATCCCGACGGAGGTCAGAGCCTTTCGGGTGGAGCTGGCGCTGAGGGAGGCGGGATATGAGTTTGAGCGCAGGGAGATAATCATGGCCACACCCTGGCAGTTGCCGAAGGCCCACCTCTACCTCCACGAGGGACCCACCGTCAGCTTTCCCCTCCTGAAACCCCTTCCGTCCGAGTCCGACTTCTACCACTTCGGCGGGGTCCTAAATCTGCAGGGGATGATGGAGGGCAGGCGGGTGCCGGGGGTGAACAAGAAGCTCATGCTCATCGAGCCCACGAGGGAGGGGCATCTGGAGAGCTCGATCCTCGGGAGGGAAGGCGAGGTGGCGAAGAAGCTTGGGGTGGGCCTGGAAATCGTGAGGGAGAGGATTCAGGTCCTGACGAGGCGCGCCGAAGTCGGCCACACGGGGGTGTACTTCACCAGGAGGCTCGCCCCTCATGAGAGTTTCGAGGACCTGCTTCCGGAGGTAATCAGGAGGATCAGGAAAACTTGCAGACGCTGAAAGAGTGGCTCGAAAGCGTCAGAAGGGCCCTGCAGGAGGAGGGCTTCAAATTCACCGAGTTCCAGCACGTGAAACCGGGACAGTACTTCGGACTGGTGAAGGACCTCAAGCGCGGGCTGCAGATGCACGTGAGAGCCTTCAGGGACGGGAAGCTGGAGGCCGAGATCGAGATTTCCAGATTCTACCTAGAACATCCCCAGTGGAAAAGGCCTGCGGGGGAGGAGCTCTCCAGAATCCTGAAACGCCACCGGATACCCCACCTCAAGGAAACCCTCATCCTTCCCCCTCAACCCGGGAGGATGCCCAAAACCAGGACTGACTGGAGGAGATCCCTTCTCCACCCCCTCGCATACAAAATTCTGGCCCTCTACACGCTCTGCCTGGGGGTGATCCTGCTGGCCCTCTTCATCCGCACGGAGGGATGGATCAGAGGCCCGCTCTTCCTGGGGGGAGGCCTCCTGGTGACACTCGGAATGGGAATTTGGGTGGTGGTGAGGGCAATCGAGAGGGCGCTCAGGTCCCCCTCGTAGTGCCACACTTTTGGGACTCAATCAATTTGAGTTGCAATATGCACACGTGTGCATAACCACCTCTTGAGTCCTTTTTAATTTAAATGGGGAACACGAGGCAGTGCACACGTGTGCAGTCAGCATCACGCTAACTCGCGGTTCGTGAACTTCAAATGCCCATCGCTTTTGGCAAGCGAAGAGAACGGGACAGTTTATTTGAAAAAATTTTAGATGGCAAGATACGTATTGACAGCTAAGGTCGGTCGAAATGGCATCAGCGTTACTTGGAGGGGTACCGAAACGGGCTACGTTGGCTCCTTCACGATCGAGGGACCGATGGAATCCGCCCAAGGAATTTTGAAACTGTTGGGGACGAGTCCGCAGGTCGAGGTCAAATACGAATAAACACCAGTCTCAAACTAGCTTTTGAACCCAACGCTCAGGTCCCCTTCGTAACGGCCCTTATCCTCTCGAGCACGAAGCCCCTGTCGAGCGCGGCCAGCAGATTCCCCACCCTAGGGCCCGATCTCCTCCCCAGAAAGAGGAGGTAAAGTGCCTCGAAGAGGAGAGAGGGTTCCAGCGACTCCTCCCTGGCCACCTCGTAAACCAAATTGTGAACCTGCACCGGTGACCACTCCACCCGCTCCACTCTCTCGGCCAGCCTCTTGAGTGCCCGAAGCTCTTTCTCACCGAAGGTGCCTGGTGGGGGAGGGAACTCCTGAAGGGATACCCTCAGCTCCTCTGGCGCGTACTCTCTAACCCATTCCTCTGCGAGCTTGAGGCGCCTGAAAGCAGCCTCCATGTCTTGTGGGGTGGGATTACTCATCAGCCCCCT
>JAWBSP010000020.1:0-19300 GCA_038842485.1 Hadarchaeales archaeon (SeqCode) | reverse complement strand
GGAGCACGCTCAGGCCCAGAACGAGCGCGAAGAGCAGAGAAAGGCGCGGGGGCCTCGGCGGGAGTTCCCCCCTCCTGAGCGCGGAGAGGTACAGTTTCGGCTCCTCCCTTTTCCGGACGAAGGGGAGAAGAGCCAGAGAGACGGCGAGGGTCGAAGCGGTGTAGCTGGCAAATGTCAGGGTGAGGAACCTCGCGAGCAGAAAGCCGATCCAGATGGAGACCAGAAGGCCGAGGCCGAAGCTCAGTCCCGCCCTCTCCCAGAATCCCTTCCTTGGCCAGACGGCGAGGCTCAGCAGGTAGCCGGGGAGCAGAAGGAGGGGCAGTCCCAGGAGACGGGGATAAAGCAGGAGAATCGCCACAAGGGCGAGAACTAGGAGGGTTCTGGAAGAGAACCTTCTCTTCGGGACTGTTTCGTTTGGGGCTCCCATTACCTAGCCTCGAGGACCACGAACTCCTCGAACTCCACGTTCCCGAACTCCTCGAAGAGCTCCCTCACCCACCTCGCCTCCCTAGCGGGAACAAGGAGGGCGGATCTCGTGGCCCACCTCCACCCCTTCACGTTGTTAAGCAGCCCTTCGTACCGGTAGCGCTTCCCCTTCGAGATCACCGTCCTGCCAAAAAGCCTCTGGTAGAACTCGGTGCGCCTCTTCCCTTTCTGCAGGTCAAAGACGAAGAGATGCATCCTCATCAAAATTAACCTCACAGAGTATTTTAAAGTTTGCTACACGTGTTTCAAACGAAACCTTCGTAACTGCTCTTATCCTCTCGAGCACAAAGCTCCTGTCGAGCGCGGCCAGCAGGTTCCCCACCCTGGGTCCCGACCTCCTCCACAGAAAGAGAAGATAAAGTGCCTCGAAAAGAACAGAGGGTTCCAGCAACTCCTCCCTAGCCACCTCGTAAACCAAATTGTGAAGCTGCACTGGTGACCACTCCACCCGCTCCATCCTCTCCACCAGCTTCTTGAGTGCCCGAAGCTCCTTCTCACTGAAGGCGCCGGGCGGAGGGGGAGACTGCTGAAGGGACACCCTCAGCTCTTCCGGTGCGTACTTCCTAACCCATTCCTCTGCGAGCTTGAGGCGCCTGAAAGCAGCCTCCATGTCCTGTGGGGTGGGATTCCTCATCAGCCCCCTAGAGAGGATGATTTCCTCCGCGTGCTTGCGATCCTTCGCCACCTGGCACAGAACAACGGAAAAGCGGATTGGCAGCCTCTGGGGTGGGGTAGTGCCCGGCGGACCCGTCAGCGAGAGCTCGTATATCCTGGCTCGCTCCCCCGCCCTGCCCTCGAAATAGCTCCGCTCAAGCTCATCGAATTCATCATAAAGGTTCAGAAGGTACGGACCGGGATCGAAGTTCTTGGCCTTCATGGGTTTGCTCCTGAAGATAAAGAACCTGAGGAGCTCGGGCTCCGCCACCCTGAGCCAGTCGGGAAGGGTGAAGACCACACCCTTGGAGGAGGACATCCTCTCCCCGCTCAGGCTTACCCACTCGTAGGGGATGGGATAGGGCGGCTCTCCCCCGAAGACCTCCCTGATAATCAGCTTTCCCGTCTCGTAGCTTCCCCCAGCCTCCGCGTGATCCTTGCCAAAGGGCTCACAGGTGACGCCGAGCATCTTCCACCTGGCCGGCCACTCCACCCTCCACGTCAGCTTTCCCTCACCCTTCGTGTAGTCTGCCTGATCCTCGTTCCCGCAGCCCTTCGTATACTCGCAGCCCAAGCACCTGTAGAAAACCCAATTCCCCTGCCAGTCGTACGCTTCGGTGGTCGCAATCCTCCCGCATTTCGAGCAAACAGGATCGTAGGGAAGCCAGTTTTCCGGGAGGGGCTTTTCCCTGAACCTGTTGAGGATGCACCTTATCGTGTCCGCCCTCTCCAGCGCAAGCCTTATGAGGGGGGAGAGCTGACCGCTCTTGTAGACCTTCGAACCGTAATAAACCTGCACTTTGATCCCGAAGGCATCCAAACTCTGGAGGAATGGTCGCGCGAAGTAGTCAACGAAGTTCTCGAACCCGGGCTCGGGGGAGGGGAGGTTCGCGTAGGGCATCCCGAGGAATTTCTCGTACCCGGGGGGAAGATAGGCGGGGACCCTCCTGAGCGGGTCGAAATCGTCGGCATACCAAATGGTGACCGCCTTTCCACCCTTCCCCTCCACGGCCCTGCGCACGGCGTCGGCGATGAAAACATCGTTACAGTGCCCGATGTGGATGTGACCCGAAATGGAGGTGCCGCTCGCGATCACGTGTTCCTTTCCCTTTTTCAAAAGCTCCTCAGCCGCTTGATCAACCCAGTGCATCATACTCCTACACGTTCGAGTTTTAGCAGATCCGCGTCAAGAGTTCGACCGAAAAGCTGATTTGTCTACAATTGTCTTGACAAATGCGGTAACATTCCGTCAAATAGCGAGGTTTTCGGGTTGCAACCATCGATTTAGTCCCTCTTGGTCGCATGGTGCGCCTCCACAATTTCCACATCGTAGTCCTTTAGGCGTGCACTAACGGGGGGATAGTTATGTACTTTAAGGAAGAGCCGAAGGACTGCAAAGCTGATCTCTGAGGAAGCGATGACAAGACTAGCAACTGTCAAGCTCTGCGCAGCTCCCTTCCCAGGACGGTCTGCAATCCTGGGTTATACCGACATTAACCCGAGAACTTACCCACCACCCGTATCCTTCTCCCGCAGCCGGGGCACTTCCCATCCTCGAGGTTGAACTCCAAAACGCTAAACCCGTACCTGCTAATCAACAGCGACCCGCATCCCGGACAGTAGGTATTGTCGTACTGGTGCCCCGGAACGTTACCCAGATAGACGTACTGGAGACCCTCCCCCTTTGCGACTTTATGGGCCCTCTCCAGCGTTTCAACGGGGGTCGGGGGCTTTTCGAGCATGCGATAATGCGGATAGAAGCGACTGAAGTGGACCGGAACTTCCGGGTCAAGCTCCTCCCTCACCCACCTGCAGAAGTCCCTTATCTCCTCCTCCCGGTCGTTCTCACCCGGGATGATGAGGTATGTGAGCTCGAGGTGAATCTTGTGCTGGTGCATCCACTCACACGCCTCCAGCACCGGCTTCAGGCTGGAAACCCCGCAGATTTTTCTGTAGAAATCGTCCCGGAAGGCCTTCACGTCCACGTTGGCGGCGTCCAGGTAAGGTCCAAGCTCCTCAAGCGCTTCGGCTGTGATGTACCCGTTGGTCACATATACGTTGTAGAGCCCCTCGGCTCGGGCTAGCTTCCCCACGTCGATGGCGTACTCCGTCCAGATGGTTGGCTCGGTGTAGGTGTGGGCGATCCCTTGGCAACCGTACTGCTTGGTGAGATGGATTAGCTCATCCGGCGAAATCTCCTCGGTCTCCACCCTTCCAATTCTGGTTTGGGAAATCGACCAGTTCTGACAGTGCAGGCAGCTGAAGGTGCACCCGGGAGCCGCAATCGAGAAGACCGAGCTTCCCGGCCAGAAATGGTACAGCGGCTTCTTCTCTATGGGATCGGGGGCCCAGGAAACGACCGCCCCGTACGAGAGAGTGTAAAGAATCCCGTCCTCGTTCCTCCTCGCACCGCAGAATCCCGTTTTACCGGGAGCGATCCGACAGTTGCGGGGGCAGAGCACACAGACGATTTCGCTGTCGGACTTCCTCCAGAAACTAGCCCTCCTCCTCAATCACTTATTCTGAACTCGGGGGATTAGACGCTCGCCTCAGGGATTTGAGAACTCGTGCCCGCACCGTGGACACTTTATGTACGCGCAAGAGAGGACGGACTCAGGACACCCCTTGCAGGCCGTCACCCGCGCATAGGATTTGCTGAACGTGAAGCCACAGCTGGGGCAGGTTATGGTATCTCTCATATCTCAAAGAGTTTGATTTGTTTACCAAAGGGGGTCCCCTCGTCCCCACAGAGCAGGACCCTCTCCCCCTTCCCCAGCTCTCCCCTCTCCTTGAGCTGTTGCAGAACATCCTCCACCTCCCCAACCACCGGCTCGACCCCCCACCAGAGGAGGAAGCTCCGGGCTTGAGTCTCGTTCCGGAAAATCGCATAAATGGGAACGGCTGGACGGTAGGCAGAGAGGATCCTGAGCATCCGTCCGCTTGCAACCGAAAGTATTATTCCCCTCACGCCGGCCGCCTCCGAAAGTTCGTCAATGGCCCGACACAGCGCCTGTTCGATGCTAGGCTTAGCGGGGTAGCCCTCCCTTCCCCTTATGACCCTCAGGTACTCTGGGGAGGCCTCGACCGTCTGCAGGATGGAGGACATTTCCTTTACCGCCTCAACAGGATACTTTCCAACAGCTGTTTCCGCGGAAAGCATCAGAGCGTCCGCACCCTGAAGGGAGGCCAGTGCGACATCGGTCACCTCCGCGCGGGTAGGTGTGGGCTGGCTGACCATTGATTCGAGCATCTGGGTAGCAACCACCACCGGCTTCCCCTCCCGCCTGCAACTCTTGATTATCCTCTCCTGAAGCAGGGGCACCTCCTCTCTTGGGACGCTGACCCCCAGATCCCCCCTCGCCACCATTATCCCATCCGAGACCTCGAGAAGCGACCCGAGGTTCCTGAGCCCCTGTCTTTCCTCAATCTTGGCAATCACCTGCACTTGTCCCACCCCGCGCTCCCCTAGGATTTTCCTCACATCCTCGATGTTCTCGGGCGACCTCGCGAATGACACTGCCACCATATCCACCCCAAGCTGCGCCCCGAACTCGAGTGCCTTCCTGTCCTCCTCAGTGATGGACGGGAGCGGAAGGTCAGAGTCTGGGAAAACCGCTCCCTTCCTCCCCTTGAGCTCGCCCCCAATCTCAACCCTGCACGCGACCTCCTTCTCTAGGACCTCCTGTACGCGAAGCTGGATGTTTCCATCGTCCAGCATGACCCTCTGACCGGGTTGCAGAAATTCGGTGAGCCTCGGATACCCAATATAAACCCTGTTCTCGTCCCCAGTGCAGGGGGTTGTGGTGAGGGTGAAGGTCCGACCGGGGAGAAGTTTTACGGACCCGCCCGCAAAATCCCCTATCCTGATCTTTGGTCCGGGCAAATCCTGCAGAACTCCTATCTGCCTCCCCAGCTCAGCCGAGACCCTGCGGATGTAGTGATATCGAAGCAGGTGCTCGGAAAAATCACCGTGCGAGAAGTTGAGCCTCGCCACATCCATTCCCGCCCTCGCCATCTCGCGGAGAACGTGAAGGGAGGTGGAGGCTGGCCCGATCGTGCAGATGATTTTGGTCTTGGGCATCCCTAATGAAGTCGTTGCAGGCAAAAAGCAGCAGGGGGAAAGGCTGATGAACAGAACCGCGAAGGTCTTGCTCGTCTGGCTGGTTTTCCTCCTCTCCTCCATGCTCGCGGTGCCCTCCCCGAACCCCTGGCTGAGAATTCCTAGCGAGCTTCTGGTCTATCTCCTTCCCCTCGCCTTCATCTGGCACCTCACGCGAAAGGGGTTCTGGAAATCCATCCGGCTCACAAGGGAGAACCTCTCCGGCTCCATCCTCTGGGCCCTCGCCCTCTTCGTGGTCTTCTTCCTGCTGCTTGGGATGGCCAGCGCCGCGGTGCTGAAGCTCATGGGGAAATCCGAGCAGGAGAGCAGGGAGGAGTTTGAGAACTACATAAAAGCCCAGCCGCAATGGTACAGGTACTACCTTCTGCCAGCCTCCTTCTTCCCCATCGCCTTCTCGGAGGAGGCGGTGTTCAGGGGATACGTTCTACAGACGCTCCTCCCCCTAGGCCCAGCCGCCTCCATCCTCATCTCCTCCCTCCTCCACCTCTCCCTTCACCTCTGGTACTTCGACCTAGAGGCGGCACCCCTTCTCTTCGTGCAGGCCTTCATCCTCTTCACCTGGTTCGGACTGGTCAGCTATCTCAGCCGGAACATCACCGGCGCCATCCTGATGCACGGTCTCACCAACTTCCTTTCCATCCTGTGGGGATTCAGCCAGACGGCGGCCAGCGCCATCCAAACCGCCCTCCTAATCCTGGGGTGCTTCAGTATCTTCGTCCTGGTTCTCTCACACCTGGGGAGGAGGTTCGAGCGGAAGCTGAGGGAGCAGATGGAGCTCAACCTGCAGATGAACCTCAGGAAACTCGAGAGAATGAGGGACGGCCTGAAAAAGATGCTTGCCGAAATCAAGAAAAGGTATAGGAGGGGGGAGATGGAGGAGAAGGATTTCCTGAGACTAAGGGCAACCTACGAGCGGAGAATAGAGGAGGTGGAGCGCGTCCTCAGTTCGCGAAAAGAGCGGAAAGAATCAGTTCGGGTTTGAACTCCACCAAGTCCTCGTACCTCTGCCCGGTTCCCAGCATGAGAATGGGCTTGCCCGTGACCTGGGAGATGGAGAGCGCCGCCCCTCCCCTGGCATCGGCGTCCATCTTGCACAGGATGGCCCCATCTATCCCCACAGCCCGCTCGAAGGCGAGGGCCTGCTCCACCGCATCGTTCCCCGCGAGGGCATCTCCCACGAAAATCTTCAAATCCGGTTTGGTGACCCTGACAATTTTTTTCATCTCCTCCATCAGATCCACATCGGTCTGCATCCTGCCAGCCGTGTCAACCAGGACCACATCAAAACCCCTGGCCCTGGCGTGGGCGATGGCGTCGTAGGCCACCGCCGCCGCATCCGCCCCCCTCCGCTGCTTTATCACCGGAACGCCTATCCTAGCAGCATGCATCTCGAGCTGCTCAATGCCGGCCGCCCTGAAGGTGTCGGATGCCGCGAGAAGAACCTTGTACCCCCTGTCCGAGAGGTACTTCGCGAGCTTGGCGATAGCCGTCGTCTTTCCCACCCCGTTCACCCCGAAGAAAACGATAACAGCCGGCTGACCCTCAGCCCGCCTCCTTTCTATAGTTTCCAGTATATTCACGCGCACGCTCGGGGTGAGAACCCTCCGCACCGCCGCCCTCAGTGCCTGCTCGGCCAGCTCCCTAGCGTCATCCCTGAGACCTATCTCCCTGTTCACCAACTCTGACTTTACCGCCTGGATGATCTGCTCCGCCACGGGGAGAGCCGTATCGCTCTCCAAGAGTGCCACGTGCAGATCCCAGAGGATATCCTGCAAATCCTCTTCCGAGAGCCTGCGGTGGACCATTTTCTTAATCGCCCTCCTGACCCGAGTTACCCCGGGATGCTCGGGAGGGGCGAGCGGTTTGACCTCGGGCTTAGGCTCTGGTTGCTCGGGCTTGGGTTCTTCCGGCTTGGACTCCGGTTCCTCTTTCTTCCTCTGAATCCTGCCTGCTAGCTTGTCCTTGACCGCCCTCAGCTTCTGCTTTAACTTCTCAAACATCAGCCTCTGGCTTTCTCCAGAAGCTTCTCCAGCTCGGGCCTGAGCTTCTCGGCCTCGGCGGTGACCTTCTCGAGCTCTGCCCGGGTTTTCTCCATGGCATCTTGGAGGTCTTTCATTCTGCCTTCCAGGAGCGAGATCGCCTCATCCATGGACTTCTCAAGCATCACCCCTGCCCCAACCCCGTACAGCACCTTGCCATCGGCCTTGAGCTTCGCAAAAACATGGCAGCCCGACCCTATCGAAACTAGGGTCTCGGTGTCTGGCTGCAGTCCTTTCATGGCCCTCAGGGTCTCAAGGGTGACCGAATGCTCGGAGAGGGTTCTGGTGAGGGATGAGAGCTGCTGTCTGAGCGCCTCTGCCTGTAACTCATAGGAGTTAAGCTGGGAGGCAGCGCTTTGAAGCTTTGCCCTTTCCTCCTCGGTGAGTCCCGGCATCCTTTCCTTTTCTACTCTCCTTTTAGGGAGCGGTTTCGATACCACGCCTCGAGTTCCCTACTTTAAAATCAAGCCCCTAAGATTGATGCGCGAGCTGCAACTGCTTGACGAGCTCAGGAAGAGGGAGCTGGAAAGAATAAGAGAATTTCTGAAGGATGGCCAGTTCGATCTGAGCAGGTGGGAGGAACTCAGAAGGATGGTGTACAAACCAGTTCCGCTGCGGATTGAGGTGGTGGTGGACGACTGCACCCTCAGGGAGGGACTGCAGATGGCCGGACTGGTGATCCCCAAGCCCGAGGATTCCTGCGAGATTGCCTGCATGCTCAGGGAGATCGGGGTGGAGAGGCTGGAGGTGATGACCTACACCAAGGCCGACCAGCAGGCCGTTAAGCTCATGCAGGACCGGGGACTCGGAGATATGCTGGCGGCTTGGTGCAGGGCGGCAAAGGAGGACGTAGATCTGGCCCTCAAACTCGATTTCAAGCAGGTTGGGATCTCCCACCCCGTGTCCTTCATTCACTTCGAGAAGTGGATGGACAAACCGCTGGAGGAGCTGGTGAGGCGGGTGGTGGAAACGGTCTCCTATGCGGTCGAACACGGGCTGACCGTCTTCGTACACGGGGAGGACAGCACGAGGGCGGAGTGGGAGTTCGAGCGCATCTTCATCAACGCGGTGGCAGAGGCGGGGGCGAAGGTGTACAGGATATGCGACACGGTTGGAGTAGGGCTGTCCGATCCCTCCGCCACCCTCCCGAACGGGATCCCCACCAAAATCATGCACATAAAGCGTGAAACCAAAATCCCCTATATTGAGATTCATTCCCATGACGACCTTGGGAACGCGGTGGAGAACACCATGGCCACCATCCGGGCAGCCGCCGGGCTCTACGATAAAGTGTACGTGAGCACGACCTTCCTGGGACTCGGAGACAGGGCGGGGAACGCCGAAACGGAGAAGGTGATCATGAACTGCTACTTCCACCACGACATGAGAAAGTGGAACATGAAGCCCTTCAGGAAGCTGGCCCTCTTCCTGGCCTCGGCCCTCAAGTACCACCTGCCGCTCAACAAGGCGATGGTGGGGGACGGGGCCTTCGCCCATGAGTCTGGCATCCACGTACACGGTATCAAGTCCCTCCCCCTCACCTACGAGGTCTTTCCGCCGGAACTCGTGGGACAGGAAAGGGTAATTGTGGTGGGTCCAAGATCCGGCAAGCATGGCATTCACCTCAAGCTCGAGCAGCTCCTGGGGAAGAAAGTGGAGGAAAACGACCCGCGTCTGGCGCAACTGGTGGAGACGGTGAAAGGCAGGTACGTGGAAGGGGGCAGGAGGACCCCCATCAGGGACGAGGAATTCAGGGAGCTGGCAAGGAAGGCAGGATTCGAACTCTGATGGGACAGACGCTCGTGGAAAAAATCTTTAGTAAGAGGACGGGCAGGAGAGTTTCGGCGGGGGAACTCGTGGTCTCGCCCATCGACCTTGCCATGGGGCAGGACGGAACTGCCCCCCTCGCCATCAGGGCCTTCAGGGAAATGGGCGCAAAGAGGGTTTTCGATCCCAGCCGCATCGTTCTGGTCATCGATCATGTGGCCCCAAGCACCTCGGAGGGGACCTCAAGCCTGCACCAGATGATGCGGGAGTTTGCCAGGGAGCAGGGTTGCAAGTTGCACGATGTGGGGGAGGGAATATGCCACCAGCTCCTAGCCGAGCTCTACGACAGACCCGGAATGGTAATCGTGGGGGCCGACTCGCACTCCTGCATGCATGGAGCCTTCGGCGCCTTCGCGACCGGAATTGGCTCGACCGAACTCGCGGCCGTCATGGCCTCCGGAAAGCTCTGGTTCAAGGTTCCAGAAACCATCAGGGTAAACTATCACGGGAAGTTGCCGGCCCACCTCACCTCTAAGGATCTCATACTCCACCTATGCGGTGAGATCGGGGCTGACGGTGCCACCTACAAATCGCTCGAATTCGGCGGGGAAACGATTTCCGAGCTGAGCATGGACTCCAGGCTCACCATGACCAACATGGCGGTCGAGATGGGTGCCAAGTGCGGTCTGATGCAGCCCGACAGGAAGACCGAGGAGTATCTGGGGGAGCAGGTTGAGGAGATCTCACCGGATCCCGATGCCCAGTACGAGCGGACCGTGGAGATCGAGGTGGAGAAACTTGAGCCGCAGATCGCCAAACCGCACTCCGTGGACAACGTTTCGGCGGTCAGGGAGGTTGAGGGGGTTGAGGTGGATCAGGTTTTCCTGGGAAGCTGCACAAACGGAAGGCTGGAGGACCTTGAACTGGCAGCCAGGATTCTGAAGGGGAGGAGGGTCAAGGAGGGTGTCAGAATGATCGTGGTTCCGGCTTCCAGAAGGGTTTTCCTGCAGGCCCTCGAGCGCGGACTCATAGAAATCTTCCTGAAAGCTGGGTGCGTGGTGGGTTCCCCCGGCTGCGGACCATGCATGGGGGGGCACATCGGGATTCTGGGGCCGGGAGAGGTCTGCGTCTCAACCTCCAACCGAAACTTTCTGGGAAGGATGGGCAGTGAGAAGGCCAGCATCTATCTTGCCTCCCCCCTCACAGCCGCCGCCTCAGCCGTGACCGGGAAGGTAACGGATCCAAGAAGCTTTCTGTGAACCAGCTCGCGGGGTCCTGCTTCAACGACAGGACTCAACTAGACTCGCCAGGATGCAGAGCAACCCTTTTGGCTCACTCGTGAGAGTCCTCAAGAGCGTCGCGTATGAGAACATTCGTGTAGACTGTGTTTGAATATGAAGCAGAGAATTTCTTATTTCCAAATGTGCCAACGTGAGGGCGTCTTGCTTAGAAAGGGAATGAACTTCAGGTTGGGGAAAACCTATAGTGTAATTTTGATGAACGTCCAGCCCAGCGCTCCTTACCGGGATCGCATCGAGGAAAATGGAAGAGTCATCATTTACGAGGGGCATGACAACCCGAGACCGCCGGTGGGTAAAAGCCCGAAGGAGGTCGACCAGGAACTCAGAAATCGGGACGGCTCGCTCACTCAAAATGGTCTGTTTTACGAGGCGGCCCTCAAGTACAAGGAGGGGAAGACTGCACCGGAATTAGTGAGAGTATACGAGAAAATTGAACGCAATGTATGGGTTTACAAGGGTCTGTTCAAATTGGTTGACGCTTGGACGGAAAGATCGGGTGGGCGGAGAGTTTTCAAGTTTAGACTGGAACTGATCCAAGCCGATCATTGAAACGTTCTTTAAATGATGGCCTAACGAAGGACCGCAGGCTTTTTCCCGAGGAATTCGGCCGCCGTTAGCACCCTCACCCCCTCCCTCCTCCCCTCCTCCCATACCTGCCTGGTGTTCTCCCTGAAGTTTCTCTCCCTTACGAGGTGGTGGTCGTATATGAGGAGTTCCAGTTTCGTCGTCTCCCTTATTATCCTCCTCGCGTTCTCGATGCACCTTTCGAGATTCCTCCTTATCAGCATGAAGCGCATGTAGGTGGTTGGCCCGTCCAGGATCAGGACTCGCGGATCTTCTTTTACTATCCAGTCCGCGTAATCCTCGATCATCGGCCCGTCCACATCCGAGGAGTGGATCAGCTTCTCCTTCCCCCGCTCGATGACCGTCGCGAAAACCCATCCCACCCTCGAAAACTCGATTCCGTGAAAGAGCGGCCTCGTGAACCTGAGGACGGTCCTGCCGAACCTGAATTCCCTCCCCTCCGGAAACCTGACCTCGACCCCCGGGAACTTCAGCTCCGGGATCCTGGGCGCCCCGTTCCACCTCCTCACCCTGTTCTCGAACCACCTGAGCCCGAGCCCGAGCAGCTGCTTCCTCCTCTCGTTGTAATCCCCAAAGTCCTTCTTCCTCGCCCTCGGAAGCTCATCCAGCGGGTTCGGGTAGCTCGCCCTCTCCCCCTCTTCCACCATCTCGCCGAGCGGTTTTTTCCCGAAGACCCGGCACAGGTTGTCGAAGAATTCCTCCGCCCTCGTCCTCTGCGAATCGTTTATGTATTCGTTCGGATTCTTCGCGAGCAGCAGTTTTCCCTTGTAGATCCCCGTCTCGCCGGGGAGGTAGTGGTCGTAATGGTAGTGGGAAATCACCACCACCTGCGCTCTTTTGGCCGCCCTCCTTATCGCCATTGCCCCACGCTCGGCCCAGTAGATTTTCTTCACCCAAAAAGCCGGGAAGGAGGGATGCATAATCGCTACGCCAGGATCGATTATCACCCGGACATCTGTGGGTCGCGACGAAGACGCACATGCTTTTTGCGCCCAACGAGTCGAACCAGACTGGCTGGAAGGTGAGGTTCATACTCAATTGTTTTGGTCAGGGAGAACGAAGCAGCCCTGCACCAGCTGGCAATCTCCGCTCACGCTCGCCGGCGGGATTCTTCGATTTTACCCTAAGGCTTTTCTCCCGGACTCACCGAAATTGATGGGCAGGGCTTGGAAGTTTGGGGATGATATAAACACGGACATCATCATCTCGGGGAAGTACAAGTTCAAAACGCTCGACCTCCGCGAGCTCTCGAAGCACGCCATGGAGGCCCTGGATCCAGAGTTCGCAGCAAAGGTCCGGCCGGGGGATGTCATCGTTGCTGGGAAGAACTTCGGCTGCGGTTCGAGTAGGGAGCAGGCCCCGCTGGTCCTCAAGCATCTCGGCATCTCCTGCATCCTCGCCAAATCGTTTGCTAGGATCTTTTACCGGAACTCCATCAACATCGGTTTACCGGTGCTCGAGTGCCCCGAGGCGTATGAGAAGGTGGATGCCGGCGACGAAATCGAAGTGGACCTGCGAACCGGCGTGGTGAGGGATCTCTCCAAGGGTTTGACGCTCGCCGTCCGACCCATGCCTGAGTTCTTGGTCAAGATTCTGGAGGACGGGGGGCTCATCGAGCAATATCGCAGGAGAGGGGGTTTTGTATGGGACATCGCGTAACGCTCATCCCCGGCGATGGCATAGGGCCAGAGGTGATCGACGCGGCGGTAAGGTGCATCGAGGCAACGGGGGTCAAAATAAGCTGGGAAGTGGTTGAGGCCGGCGAACCCGCTCTAAAGCGGCACGGAACACCCCTCCCGGCCGAGGTTTTGGAATCTATAAGGAGGAACGGGGTGGCGCTGAAGGGACCCATAACCACCCCCGTCGGCACGGGTTTCAGGAGCGTGAACGTGGCCCTCAGGCAGAAGCTGGATCTCTACGCATGCGTCCGTCCGTGCAAGCTTTATCCAGGCGTGAGAACCAGGTACACTAACGTCGATCTGGTGGTGATAAGGGAAACCACAGAAGATCTCTACGCGGGGATTGAGTTCGAGGAGGGTTCGGAGGAAAGCAGGAGGCTCCTGGAATTCCTGCGCTCCCTGGGCCACCAAGTCAGGGAGGACTCGGGGATCTCGCTCAAGCCCATCTCCAAGTTCTGCTCGGAGAGAATCGTCAGGTTCGCCTTCGAGTACGCGAGGAGGAACGGGAGGAAGAAGGTGACGGCCGTCCACAAAGCCAACATCATGAAGTTCTCGGATGGTCTCTTCCTCTCGGTCGCGCGGGAGGTGGCGAAAGAATACCCGGATATCTCCTTTGAGGACAGAATCGTTGACAACATGTGCATGCAGCTCGTGCAGAAACCCGAACTTTACGACGTGATCGTCGCCCCCAACATATACGGCGACCTCCTCTCCGACCTCTGCGCCGGACTGGTTGGGGGGCTGGGGATGGCGCCGAGCTGCAACATCGGGGAGCATGCCGCGGTCTTCGAGCCCACCCACGGTAGCGCCCCGAAGTACGCGGGACTCAACAGGGTCAACCCCACCGCCACCATCCTCTCGGGGGTAATGATGCTCAGACACCTCGGGGAGGTCGAGGCGGCAAATCTTCTGGAGAGAGCGGTGGCCAAGGTGATAGCCGAGGGGAGGTACGTCACCTACGACCTGAAGCCCACCCCCGATGACCCCACGGCGGTTGGAACCCGGGAGATGGCAGATGCCATCATAAGAGAGCTCAAATGACGCTCCCGAGGACCTACAAGGTGGCGGGGGCCATATACCTGGTTGGACTGATTTTCCTTACCTACGCTTTCCTTCTATCCAGGGGGCGGGTAATTGCGGACATAAGAAACAATCCGGAGATCTCCCTCACCTTCTGGGGGATGGTGATCCTCCTCCTGGGTCTGTCCCTCGTGTCCTACCGCGCGGGTCTCAGGAGGGGGGAGGAAAAAAACAGGTTGGAGATCCTAAACCTCCAGACTTCCCTGGCACAGAAGGAGAGGGAGCTCGCGGAAATGGAGAAGGAGCTGGCGGAAATCGAGAGGGCGGTCGAGGAGAAGAGCTCCCAGCTGGCATCCGTTAGCGGACGGCTTGGAGAGAGGGAGAGAAGACTAAAGCGGATCAAGGAAATCCTGGGAGTCGGCTAGCGGGCGAGAAACTTGGGCATGAGCTGGGTTCCCTCCAGGAATCCCAGCGAACCCCTCCTACAGCTGAACTCGTCGAAGAGGAGCCCGTCGCCCGTCCCGCCCGGTCTGTAAATAACAGCGGGAACTGGCTCCGCCGTGTGGGTCCTCACTCTGACGGGCGTGGGATGATCCGGGAGGAACATGAAGCTCGCCTCGGGAACCTCGTCCAAGAGCTTCCCCAGGAGCTCGCGATCGATGCGTTCCAGCATCCTCACCTTCGTCTCGGCGTTTCCCTCGTGCCCGGCCTCGTCCGGTGCCTCCACGTGCACGTATGCCAGATCCAGGTCCTCCTCCCTGACTGCCTTTAGCGCGTAGGAGGCCTTCGCCCCCAGATCCGTATCATAGTAACCGGTGGCCCCGGGGACGTCCGGAACCCACATCCCCGTCAGCCTCCCCATCCCCTTGATGAGGTAGACGCAGGAGATCATCGCCCCGGTGACGCCGAACTTCTGCTTGAGCGGCTCCATGCGCGGCCTCCTCCCCTGCCCCCACAACCAGATCATGTTGGCGGGGCGCTTCCCGGCCTCCTTCCTGCGTAGGTTGACGGGGTGATTCTCCAGAATTTGCCTAGAGTCCAGCATGAGCTTGTTCAGCTTGGCGGCCCACTCGTTCGAGGGGGGACCCAGCATGTAGCGGGCGAATTCCTTCCCCGTGATGTCGTGCGGGGGCGTGTTCTGCAGGTGTTCGTCGCACCCCTCCAGCACGAACAGGTTCCTGTAGTCCAGCCCGAGGTAAAACTTCCCGAAGGGGGTCCAGCGGTTCAGGGCCTCTATCAGCTCGCGCGCCTCCTCCCTAGTTATGTGCCCAGCCGAATAGTCCTCCAGGACCCCGCCCCTCACCGTCACCAGATTGCACCTGAAGATGATGCGATCGTCGAACTCCACACCCATCGCCGCAGCCTCCAAGGGCCCCCTCCCGGTGTAGTACTCCCTCGGATCGTAACCCAAAATGGACATGTTCGCGACGTCCGAACCGGGGTGCATTCCCTCCGGAACGGTCCTGACCACCCCCAGCCTGCCTTTGGAAGCCAGGTAATTCAGGTTGGGCATGTATGCGGCCTGAAACGGTGTCTTTCCGTTCAGCTCTGGGAGCGGGGTGTCGGCCGCCCCGTCAGCGACCACGACAAAAAACTTACCTCGCGGCTGCATCAACCCCCTCCCCCTTGTACTTCTGGCTCGGCTCGAACTTCTTCTTCCTGAAAATCACCCACCTCCCGCCGCGGAGAGTTCTGAAGAAGCAGGAATAGTAACCCTCGTGACAGGCCGCAACCTTCTGCTGCACGTCGTAGAGGATGGAGTCCCCATCGCAGTCCAGGCAGACCCCCCGAAGGGCCTGAAGGTGCCCCGAGGTCTCACCCTTCAGCCACAGCCTGCCCCTGGAGACGCTCCAGTAATGCATGAGCCCGGTGGTGAGCGTTTTCATCACCGCCTCCCTGTTCTGGTGCGCAACCATCAGAATCTCCTTCGACCTCCAGTCCCTGACCACTGCCGTCACCAGACCGTCCCTGAACTTCAGGCTGCGCAGGAGCTCCCTCGCCTCGCTCTCACTCACCCTCAAGCCTCTCCCTCACGCTCCTAGCATGCCAGGGAAGGCCCTCCACCTCCGCCATCCGTTCCACGAGCGGGGAGAGCCGTTTCAGCCCCTCCCTGGAGAGCTGCTGGTAGGGAAGGAACTTCAGAAAGTCGAAAACCGTGAGACCGGATCTGCTCCTCGCCTTTCCCCCAGTGGGCAGGATGTGGCTCGGACCCACTGTGAAGTCCCCCGCCGCCACGGCCGAGTAGGGGCCGATGAAAACCTCCCCGGCGTTCCTCACCTTCCCCAGCCACTTCATGGGCTGCCTCACCATCAGGACGAGGTGCTCAGGTGCGTAGTCGTTCGCGAACTGCATGCCCCTCTCCAGATTCCTCACCAGCACGATCCGGCTGTACCGGGAGAAGGAGGCCCTGAGCGTGTCCGAATTCATGCGCTCCTCCAGGAAGCGCTTCACCTCTCGGGCGAGCCTGAGGGAGGGGGTAACCAGAACAGCCGAGGAGTTGGCATCATGCTCGGCCTGAGCCAGCAGCTCCAGCGCCACCGTGCTCGCCCTCGCGGAATCGTCGGCTAGAATCATCACTTCACTCGGGCCTGCCTGGAAGTCAACCTCAACCTCCCCCGAGACCAGCATCTTCGCCGCTTGAACATAGATGTTCCCGGGTCCCACCACTTTTTCAACCTTGGGGATGGTCTCGGTGCCGTACGCCATGGCCGCGATGGCTTGGGCGCCCCCCACCTTGAAGATCCCCTCCACCCCAACCAAGTCGGCCGCCACCAGCACGTACGGATTGATCGCTCCCCCTTTCGGCGGGGTGCAGATGTATATCTCCTCCACCCCAGCCACCCTGGCAGGCACGGCGCCCATCAGCACCGTTGAGGGGTAACCAGCCTGCCCCCCCGGAACGTAGAGACCCACCCTCCTCACGGCCCTCACCAGCACGCCCGCCGTCACCCCCTTCGAGAGCTCCACCCTCCACTCCTTGGGAAGCATCCTTCGGTGAAAGCGCTCAATCGACCTCTCGACCGACTTTAGGACCTCTATGCCCCTCTCGCCCACCCGCTCATACGCCTCGACGATTTCCCGGTCGGTCACCCTGAGGGACTTGAGCCTGCTTCCGTCCAGCCTGCGCTCCAGCTCGAGGAGGGCGCGGTCCCCCCTCCGCCTCACCTCCTCGACGATTTTCCTCACCTGCGGCAGAACCGAAGAGACCGCCCCCTCCGATCTCCTCACGAGCGCTTCCCGGTTGTCCTCCCTCAGCCTTACGATCTCAACCATCCAGCACACCCTTCGTGGAGGGCACTCCCGTCCCCCTGCCGATGCTCCAAGCTCTCGAAAGGGCGAGACCCAGCGCCTTGAAGGTGGCCTCGAGCTTGTGGTGATCCTCCCCCTCCCGCAGCACCAGCACGTGAAGGGTGAACCTGCCGCTGGAGGAGAGGCTCCTGAGGAGATGGGGGAAGAGTTCGCTCTCAACCCCCTCCACCCTCTTCTGGGAGAATGTCAGGTTGGAGGAGAAGTAGGGCCTCCCGCTCAGGTCCACCGCCACCAAAACCAGAACCTCATCCATGGGCACCGCCGCCTCCCCGAACCTGAGGATTCCGGCTTTCTCCCCAAGCGCCTGCGAGAGGGCCTCCCCGAGCGCGATGAAAACATCCTCGGCAAGGTGATGCTTCAGGTCACCCCTCGCCTCGATCTCCAGGTCGAACCTCCCGTGCCTAGCCATGCTTTCCAGCATGTGCTCCAGAAAGGGAATTCCCGTGGAGATCCTCGCCCTGCCCTCCCCCTCCAGGTTTAGCCTCACGCTAACTGAGGTCTCCCTGGTCTTTCTCTCCCTGCTAGCCCTTCGCGCCTTCAAGCTGCCACCCTCTTGGCCTCCTCAAGAGTGAACTTGCCCTCATAAAGAGCCATCCCCACCACCAGGCCCGCCGCCCCAGCCTCCTTCGCCAGTCTCACGTCCTCGAGCGAACCCACTCCCCCCGAGAGGAAGAGCGGGACCCTCAGGGAGGAGATGAGCTTCCTGGCCTGATCCACCCTTAGACCGGTCATCCTCCCCTCGACCTCGACCTCCGTGTAAAGGAGGGACCCCACCCCCATCCCCTCAAACCTCTTGGCCAGCTCGAGGGGGGTGATCCCACCATCCTCTGTCCAGCCCTTCACCACCACCCTTCCCCCGCGGGCATCCAGGGCCACCATCACCCTCTCCCCTCCCACCTTCTCCACCAGTTCCCTCACCAGCTCCGGCTTCCTGACCGCGGCCGTCCCCAGGATCACCCTCTCGGCACCGAGCCCCAGCAGCTCGGAGGCCCTCTCCATGTCCCTTATCCCGCCCCCAACCTGCACTGGTACGGGCACGTTCGCGAGGATCTCGGCTATCAGGTTAAAATTGCTCCCCAACCCCAGCGCCGCATCCAGATCCACCACGTGTAGCCACTCCGCGCCCTCCTCCACCCACCTCCACGCCATCTGCACGGGCGCGCCGTACACCTTTCCCGTGCCCATCTTTCCCCCCACCCACTGCACGCACCTCCCGCGGTGGATGTCGATGGAGGGGATAACCAGCATCCGTTCTTTCTACATGCGTATTTAGGAGGTATCCACGGGAAGCGGCTGAACGATTTGATTTCCAGCGATTTGATTTCCAGGCGGTAAGATCATTCCCACCACTTCTTCTTCCTCGGCATGACGATGATCTCCCTGACCTCGAAGCGCTTTCCCACCTCGCCCCTGGTTGCGCTCCCGGGTCTGGCCGCCTTGGCAACGATGGCGGTGTCCGCCCCTCTTCCAGTTCCCCCCACTCCGATAACTTCCTCTCCCTCCCTGACAGCACCCCTCTCAGCCGCCATCATGATGACCTCGGCCGCCACCTTGAACCCCTGCCCGAGGGTGTAGTAAACCTCCCTCAGATGCGGGAATTTCCAGAAGGCGGGCTTGCAGTGCTCGAAAACGATGGCACCAGATTTCTCCAGCAGGGTCTTGTGGGAGGGCTTCAGCCTTTCCATGGAGATCACCACAAGCTTGACCTTCCCCGCCGCCCTGGCGAGCCTGACCGCCGTCTCACCGGAGTCGCTCGCCACCACCACAGTCCTTATCCCGGTTTCCCTCATCCTGTCCACCACGGCCCTCACCACCTGGTCCGTGTTTCTGGGGCCGGGTTTTTCCAGATACAGGTCCCTTCTCAGGAGTGCTTCCGGCAAGCTAGGGAACCACTCTCTCGATGGGAACCACCAAAATGTCCCTCGCCCCGATCTGCTTGGCCTCCCTGATCACCCTGTAGACCTCCCTCTCCTCCACCACCGCCTGAACCGCCAGCATGGGGGTTGCGGCCTCCACCCTCGAAACGGTCGGTCCAGCCATCCCCGGCATGATGCGCCTTATCTCGGCCAGCTTTTCCTCCGGGATGTTCATCAGCACCAGCTTGCGGCCCCTCGAGAGGACCACGCTTTCCAGGGCGAGCTTGATCTCCCCAATCTTCTCCCCTTTCTCCCTCAGGCTCCCCCGATTGGCTATCAACCTGGCCGTGCTCTCCACGATGACGTCCACCACCTTAAGCCCGTGCAGGCGGAGGGTTGAGCCCGTCTCCGTCACATCGGTTATGAGGTCGGCGACACCTATCAGGGGCGAAATCTCGGCCGCTCCCGTTACCCTCACTATCTC
>JAWBSP010000019.1:0-19346 GCA_038842485.1 Hadarchaeales archaeon (SeqCode) | reverse complement strand
CCTCTACCTTGAGGGTAAGTTTTTTCCTCATCCATAACATCACGGGGCTGGTGGGTTAATCGTTTCCTCTGTGTGCCGTTCCCCCTGATCTTCATGCCTACCGTCTTATCTATCTCGCTCTGGCTGGGGTTCGTCTCCGTCGGTAACTCAACAGCAGTAGAGAAATCATGGCAACTGCTAGTGCTGGAAGGACTATCGGGTAGAGTGTGGAAACTTCTTCCGTTGTTCTCTCTTGGACCCCGCGGAAAAAATAAACGGTACCACCCTTGCTTCCAGCCACGACGTACCCCCCATCCTTGGAAATGGAGATAGGTCCCACCTGCCATTCTGACAGATACCCCCAGATGAGGGTTCCAGCATCCGAGAGAAGGTAAATTTTGCCATCCACACCGCTGGCGGCCACACAGTGCCCCGCGGAGGGTAAGGAGACCAGATTGAGGTATCCATCCGTGTAATAACTCCAGAGGAGGTTGCCCGAGCGAGAGAACAGGCATATCCTAGGCTCTCGGGTGGCAGCCGCAACGCGCTCGCCTCCCGAGGAGACGGCAACACAGGAGACCGAACCGCGGAGTTCCTGCACCCAGAGGAGCTTCCCACCACGGGAGAACAAGTACACCCTGTTCTCGCTCGAGACTGCCAGATGAGTGCTGTCGGGAGAGAAAGACATCCATCTAGAGACACCGGTTTGAGAGCTCCAGAGAAGATTTCCAGAACTGGAGAGGAAGTACAGCTTACCGTCCCCACCGGCAACGGCCGCGTACCTTCCGTCCGGCGAGATCGAAGAAAAAGTAACGTTCCCTATCCGGGAATTCCACCGCAGGGCCCCCGAGCCGGAGAAGAAGTAAACATTCTCGGAGTCGCTGGCTACGATGTGCCCCCCATCCAAGGAGATGGAAACTAGGGCGGCGCCACCAATCTGGTTGGTCCACAGGAGATCCCCGGAACTTGAGAAAAGGTATACCTTTCCATCCCACCCACCAGCAACTATATGCTCGCCGGAGGAGGAGATGCCTACCGAAAAGAGGGCCTTCCCCGTGTCCTTGCTCCAGAGCAGCCCGGAAGTCGAGAAGAAGTAAACCCTGTTATCCTCGCTGCCCGCAACCGCCCTACTTCCATCCGCGGAAATCGCCACACTCGTGACGACTCCGCCCGTCTGGTAACTCCACACCGGCTCCGCCATCACCGCCACCTCCCCGCTTGCAAGTGCAGTGAGGGTCAGCACTACCATAGGCGCCACCAGCACCGCGAAGATCAGTGAGTGGTCGGACATGCACTCCAGAAAAATACGCGGGGGAAACAATTACTTCTGTGTAAAAGCATCCGTCAACAGCGTGGACTCAATTTTGGGATTAACCACCCAGATCGACGAAAAATGAGCTGGCGAGGATGCGGATGAGGAACGAGAGAAAGAGGAGAAAGAAAACGACGAACACCACCAATGCCACCACCTTAAGCGCACGCCGAGACCGCCGCGCCTCCCCATAGGTGAGGGGCAAATGTGTAGCCAGATGTCACAATTGACTTGCTTGCTGTCGCGAACGGCATGCCTTCCTTCAAATTTATTATAAACACTCCGTAAGACTTTTCTGTTCGGGGTTCTCAAGCCGGCCCGGGAAACCCCTACCAAACAAAACGGTTAAAGAGGCTTTTAAATTCTCGACACGAATTAAGGCAGGAGGTTGAATGAAGATCCCGATCTCTTGGGGCATCGAATCTCTAGATGAACTAACGGGGGGAATCCAGCCAGCGGCGCTCACCTTGCTATACGGTGACACCACGAGCGGGAAAACCACCCTCAGCGGCTACGTCACCATCGCAAGGATAGCGAAACACCTGTTGCAGAAGGGCGGGATTCCTGAGGGTGCGAATTTTTACGTCGTTGACGGGGACGGGGGTTGGGACATTGAAAGGGCATCCGAGGTCTGGCAGCAGCACGGATTGGACCCAGAGCTGATCAAACGGCACCTTGTTTTCAAGGAGGTGAGCGATTTCGGGGAACAGCACGAGTACATCACCAAAAGGCTTCCCGAGCGAATGGAAAAGGGGGAGAGACCACTCCTGCTCGTTGCCGACTCCCTGACCGCCATTTACAGGAGGGAGATGCTCCGAGAGCCGAAGAGGGTCCCGGCGATTCTCGAAATGGGAGGAAAGCTCGACCTTCAGGTAGGGAAGCTCAGAAAGCTCGCGGTGGAGTACAACTGCCCAGCCTTTGTGACCACCTGGCCCTCGAGCCCGATCACCCAAACGGCGCGGGAGGCAAAGATTAGAAGTTTGATGAAAGAGCATTCGCTGAGCCGGGCGGAGGCCGAGCAGGTGGTGCCTAAATCGGGGATCGATTTAATTGGTGGAAAGGGGATGCTCTCCTTTTCTAGGCTAATAATCAGACTCTCCATCCCAAAGGAGGGGGAGCCCCTTCGGGAGGCCCGCCTAGTGAAAGCTAAGGATTTGCCAACTGGACGATCGACTTTCTTCTACCTGTGCGACGCGGGAATTTCAGATGTCGAGAAAAAAATCGGGGAGAGAGTGGAAAAGAGACCGGTAGAGAAACCCAAGAAGGAAAGGGTGGAGAAGCCCAAGAAAAAAGCGGTGGGAAAACCGGCTGGAAGGCGCGAGGACATTCTAGAGGATTTTCTGGCTAAGCTACGAGAGGAGTAGTCGACCTAAATCCGTCAAGGAAAATTAGTTTTCTGCTGCCAGAGCTATTTATTTGTTTCGAAAAGGCTCGAAACATTACCCCATTCCAAAGTTCGAACAAAAGGCAACCCCAATAGTTAGTCGGTGTCTCGCATCAACATTTTCAGGCAGGGGGTAGCCATAGCATTAGTCGTTATGCTGATGTTAGTCCATGTTCCTCCCGCCCTTGCACTTCTACCTACTCCCACGCCTCTGAGCCCCCCAGACAATTCCTGGGTTGCGGACAATACTCCCCTCTTTAGATGGACGAGCGTGGAGGGGGCGGACTCCTACCAGATCTTGGTTGACAACGATTCCGATTTCACCTCCCCCGAGATAAACGATTTCCCCCTCGAAAATCAGTACACCCCAACCGTGGAACTGGCTGAAATGGTAATCTATTACTGGAAGGTAAGAGCGAGGAATTCATCAACCGGCGACACATCAGGTTGGTCGGGCGCTTGGCGCTTCAGGGTGGACATCACCGCCCCTGCCGCCCCCGATTTACTCCAACCGGAAAATGGGGAAAATCTCCTAGTTGACCAGCCCCTGTTCACCTGGACCACCGTAACCGACCCCTCCGGAATCACCTACCTTTTGGAGATAGACAACGACCCGGACTTTTCCTCCCCCTACTACTCGAAGCTCCTGACCGAAAACTCCCACCAAGCTGAGAACAAACTTGTGGAGAACTTCTCTCCCTATTACTGGAGGGTTATCGCCATCGATGGGGCCGGAAACGAGAACCCCTCGGCGGTCTACCGCTTCAACCTGAAGGTCTTCCCATCCTCCTCCATCGGCCCCATTTCCCCCTACTGGCAGAACGCACCCTTCACCCTCACCGCCACCGCCACGGACAACGATGGTCTTGTGGAGAACGTCGAGTTCTGGTACCGCTACTCCTCGGATAACATAAATTGGGGCAACTGGATCCTCTACGACAACGACTCAACCCCTCCCTACTCAAGGGTCTTTGCACCACCCGCGAACGGCTTCTACCAGTTCTACTCGAGAGCATGGGACGATAAGGGGAACTACGAAAATGCACCGGCCGAGCCTGACGCCTGCTGCGGTTACGACGACACGCCCCCCGCCACGCCAGAAAACCTGCTCCCAGAAAACGGGGCCGAGCTGGAAACCGCAACCGTGGGCTTCTCGTGGTCCGGGATCGTCGACCTCAGCGGAGTGGTTTACGAATTCGTCTTGGACAACGAGAACGAATTCCTCGAGCCATACATTCACTCCGAGACCCTGACCGACAACTCGCTCACCCTGACATTAGAGCTTGGTGGGTACTGGTGGAGGGTTAGAGCGGTTGACGGTGCCCAGAACACCGGTCCCTGGTCGACCCAATACTTCTTCGTGAGGGGGTGGGTCACTCTGGAGGGCTGGACGAGCGGGCTAACCACAGCCGCCGATTGGAAACAGCTTGAGGAATTGAATGGACAAATCACCACGCCCCGCAACTGGCTCCACCTAGACGATTTCATCGGGTCGGTAATCGGAGGATTCGGCTGGAGTTTTGTGGAGGCTCTTTCAGGAACTTGCAGTTCCCTAGCCTGTTGGTTATCGCTAGAGCACTGGGCCAGTTCAAGCAGGTGCCTAATCTACTGGTCGCCGCTGGAACACTGGTTAGGCTCATGTTCCGCTTCAGCCGGATGGTGGCCGTTAGAAGCGTTTTTAGGCCTGCCTAGAACCTCTTACTTCTGGTTCACCTTGGATTCGCTCGAGAGTAGACTAAACTCCCCGACCTTTTGGAGAAGGACGGAAATTATCGAAACCAAGGTTTCAACTCTCCCGCTCTGGATACGGATCGAGACTTTCGCCTCAAACATCGGCTCTCCCTCCCGATGGTATCCGGTGGAGGGATGGTCTGGCATCTTTCAGACCTCCCCCCGCTGGCAATTCACTGACCTTCAAACCGCCTCGCTCGTCCCACCGAGCGCCCTTTGGTGGTCGCTTGAAACTTGCGATACTTATACCACAAGCCCAGCGGGATGGCTATCGGCAGAAATTCGAACCGGGAGCATTTCCTCCCCCGTTCCTCCCCCGGCAAACCTCTCACCCGAGAACGGTTTCAACAGTGCGGACAACACCCCAACACTTAGCTGGGAGAACCTGCTACCCGCGGACGAATTCGAACTTCAGGTCGACAACGATCAAGATTTCTCGTCGCCGTGTGTGTCAGAAATCCTCCCCGGAACCCAGACCTCCTACACAACGCCAGAGCTTCAAGACAATCTGTACTGGTGGAGGGTGAGACAGTTCCGAACAGGCGTCCCCTCCAGCTGGTCCGTGGGGTACTTCCGCGTCGACACGACTCCACCGGGTGCGCCCCTCCTGATTTTCCCCGCACCTGGGTCAAGCATAAAGGACAACACTCCCCCGTTCCGCTGGAGCTCCGTTCCCGAGAACTCTCTTCCACTAACCTACTGGCTGCAGCTCGACAACGAACCAGCCTTCAACGAACCCTTCCTTCTGAGCGTCGGCTGGCTTTCCGAGAACCAGTACCAGCTTGCGGGTGAGCTTACGGATGGAGTGTATTACTGGAGAGTTAGGGTCAGGGACAATGCGGGATGGATAGGACCTTGGTCGGCGGGAAGTTTCCGGGTGGACACGGTAAAACCACCGGTCCCGACCCCAATTTCCCCGGTTTCGGGCCAGTGGACCACCCCGACCCCAACCCTGACTTGGGAGGCCGTTGCAGAGAATTCCACACCAGTCAGGTATAAAGTCTGGATCTGCGAGAGCTCCAGCTTTAACGAATCCCTCTACACGGTTTACACCTCCCCCTGGATTCAGGAGAACTCCTGGACCTCCCCAGTGCTCGAAGAGGGGCTGGGGCTGGAGGGAAAGATCTTCTACTGGAGGGTCTGCGCCATGGACGATGCAGGAAACGTGGGTGAAAATTCAGCGATCCAATACTTCAGAACGGACAACATCCCACCCAGTAAGCCAACTCTGCTCTCACCCGAGAACTCTTCCTTTGTTCCGATGGATGTGCTCCTCATCTTCTCGGCAGCCGACGGTTCGGGTGAGCTGAGTTATTGGGTCCAAATCTATTCCGGTGGGGTGCTCGTGTACGAAAACACTTTCGTGCCAGAGAACCAACTGCTTCTGCATCTGGAGACGGGAATTTACCTCTGGAGGGTCCGCGCTAGGGATGCAGCTGGGAACCTCGGTTCTTGGTCGGAGGAAAATTGTTTCACCGTCTGCACCTGGGTAAGGGTTGAGGAATGGACGGTCTCCATCCAAGTTACATACGGCTGGAGGGTAGTTGAGAATTGGACAGAATCCATCAGGAACGTCCCGGGATGGATTGCCCTTGACTCGTGGGGCTTCACCTCCCTTACCGTTCCCTCCTGGAGACCAATCGAGAGCTGGGGTGCGGCCTCTCTAACCCTGCCCGAGTGGACTGAGATTGAAAGCTTCGGTGGGCGCGCTCAAACCATTTCCTTCCACCGTATGCTCGAAACTTGGGAAACAACGGTTTCGTGCCCAGCCCAATGGAGCCAGATTGAGTCAGTTGTTGGGTCTCTCAACTTTCCTTCGAGTTGGTTCTCGCTTGATCAGCTGGCATGCACCGGTGAGGCGGTAACCCTCTGGGTCTCGCTTGACGCCTGGCTGGCACTTGTCAGAACCGTCCCGAGCTGGAGGGAGGCAGATTTTTGGACGGGAGATCTGAGGAGTCAAGCAAACTGGCATGCTGTTGATTCCGCATCAGCGCAAATCACATGGCCGACTTCATGGCATGGGCTCGATTCGTGGGGCGGTGGGACTGGAACGATTGGAACATGGGAGGGGCTCGAAACTTTTAGCAGCGGTATTGGCACCCCCCCCGCCTGGTTACATGTGGAGGCTCTCTCCACTCTCGTTCATGCCCCCTGCAAGTGGAGGGAACTGGACATTTTCCACGATTTGGTTGCCTCCCCGGTTCCCACCCCAACACTCGCCTCCCCACCCGACGGTCTGAATATAAACCCGAACACGACCCCGCTCATCCTGCAATGGGAGAATCTCCTACCGGCTGACTACTTCGATCTTCAAATCGACAACGACCCCGACTTCAGCTCGCCCGAGGTTTCATTAACCGTCACTTCCAATCAGTACCAGCCGAGCGGACTCAGCGACAACCTGTACAACTGGAGGGTCCGCCAGTGGAGAACGGGGGCTTTCTCAGGCTGGTCGGCGGTCTGGCGCTTCAGGGTTGACACGATCGCCCCGGCAGAGCCTTCACCTCTCTACCCCGGAGACGGTGAAAACCTGAACGATCCAACCCCCCTCCTCCGCTGGACCACTCCACCCGAAAACTCCTTCCCGCTAACTTATCGGGTGGAAATCTCGGTTTCAAAGTACTTCGAGGAAGAGAACATCGTGTGGGCCAGTTGGGTTTCGGAAAACCAGATCGAGACTCCCTTCCTTCCAGACAATGTCTACCACTGGAGGGTCCTCGCACGCGACAATGCTGGGAACAATGGTCTTTACTCCGCCGTCCGGAAGTTCAGAGTCGACACTCTCCCGCCAGCTGCACCTCAGTTGAGTTCGCCTGAAAACGATTCTTGGGTGACATCCTCCCTGACTTTAAGATGGTCGGACGTCCCCGAAAATTCCCTCCCCGTTCGGTACAACGTCCTCATAGCTTACGACCCGTCCTTCACTCTGATCGTTGAGAACGTCTGGATCCTAGAGAACCGGCTGGATGTCACCCTCGAGGAAGGGACCTACTGGTGGAAAGTCAGAGCCTGCGACAACGCCGGCAACTCGAGCGGGTGGTCCCAGATATGGAGATTCAGGTGCGACAACACGCCCCCCTCCAAAGTGCAGCTTGTTTCCCCCGAGAACCTCTCCTTCCTTCCTGAGGGATCCATAACCTTCAAGTGGCAGAGCGCAACCGATGAGGGATCGGGAGTATCGCACTACTGGTTCCAGCTCTGGAGAGGGGAGTTGCTCGCCTATGAGAATCAAGAGGTTGTCGAAAATTCGCTGACGGTCCAGATCGAGGCTGGATCCTACCGGTGGAGGGTGAGGTCGGTGGATGTGGCGGGAAATCTCGGACAGTGGTCGGACAGCTGGCTTCTGGATGCCTGCAGGTGGAGGGAGGCGGAATCCTGGACAGGCCGGGCACGGACAACGGTCGGTTGGGCCATGCTGGAAGCCTCCACCATCCTTGTGACCTCCCCCGCCCTTTGGAGGAAGGCGGACTCCTTGGATGCAGCCCTCGGCTGCATCTGCCTGTGGAGGGGACTGGAAGAGTGGGCGGGGAGTGCGTCATCCCCTGCGGGCTGGTTCCTCCTTCAAGGCTGGACTGGGGGTCTCACGAACCTGCCATGCTGGACACGTGCAGAGAGCTGGCAGTGCGGTGTCGCCACGATGGCGGAGTGGCTCGCGCTCGAGAACCTGGTCGGTGAGATTTCAGCCGGCGCCCGCTGGATTGCACTTGAGAGCTGGATAATTTGGTTACCTGCCCCCGTTGTGTGGAAACAGTTGGAATCCTTCAGCTCCACAACACCCACTCCCGCCACATGGTTCTTGCTTGGGGAATGGACCTGTGGAATCAGGATGCCGGTTTCTTGGTTCCTGGTTGAGAGTCGGCTTGCGCAAGTTCGATTCCCGGCCTCTTGGAACCTAACCGAAGTTTGGTCTGATGGACTCGCGCCCACGATATGTGTTTGGTATCGGCTGGAGGAACGGTCCGGGGGAGCCGGAACAATCCCGGCGTGGGCGATCGCCGAAAGCTGGTCGGCTTCTTGCCCGAGCAGAGTCTGCTGGCTCCAGACGGATTCCCTCTCCTCAACCCTCCTCTTCCCGGCGTGGTGGCGGCTCTTGGAACTCAGGTCCGTCCAGGTCCAAGCCCCGCTCTATCCTCCAGCCAACCTCTCACCCGAGAACGGCCTCAACACCAGCGACAACACCCCGACCCTGAGCTGGGAAAATCTGCAACCGGTCGACTACTTTGAACTGCAGGTGGACAACGACGAGAGCTTCTCCTCCCTCGAAATCTCTGTAACCCTGCCCGGAACCCAGACCTCCTACACCACTTTCCCCTTACCTGACAATCTGTACTGGTGGAGAGTCAGATGCTACCGGACTGGAACGCCTAGTGGGTGGTCGGTAAGAACCTTCAGGATCGACACCCTAAAACCTGCACCCCCAGAACTGCTCTCACCCTCAGATGGCCAGGACGTGAATGACCCGACACCACTGCTGCGCTGGACGGTTCCCCCCGAGAACTCCCTGCCCCTAATCTACTGCCTCAGGATTTCAAACTCACCCTACTTCGAGCCCGAGAACATCGTAATCGAGACATGGGTCTCCGACAATGCACATGAGGTCTCCGGCCTGCAGGAGAATGTGACCTACTACTGGAAGGTCTGCGCGGCCGACAATGCGGGCAATGTCGGGAACTTCCAAGAAAATGCCTGGAGGTTTAAGATCGACACGGTCCTGCCATCCGCTCCCTCCCTCCTCCACCCAGAGAATAACGGGTGGGCGTCGGCTAAACCCAATCTTGATTGGCTGCCCGTCCCAGAAAACTCACCGCCCGTCCTCTACCGGGTCGAGGTTTCCGACTTCCCCGATTTCATAAACCTAACCAGGGTGGCGGAGATTTACTCGGACAACTGGATCGTTTCACCGCCCCTCCCCGTGAGCACCTATTACTGGAGGGTGAAAGCCAGGGACAACGCCGGAAACTGGGGCCCCTGGTCGACGGTCTGGAGATTTAAGGTGGACATTGACCCCCCCTCCAAACCGACCCTGCTGGCTCCAGAAAATGAGGCACACATTCAGGCTGGGCAGCCCTTCACCCTCTGCTACACGGCCTCGGATGTGGGCTCGGGAGTGGCTCAGTACACCGTCCAGATTTCGGATGAACCCAACTTCTACCTGCCACAGGTTGATGTTACGGTCAGCGAGAACACCCACGTCGCACCGGGGCTGGCTTGGGGAACATACTACTGGAGGGTTAAAGCCATAGACAGTGTGGGAAATGTGGGACCATGGTCGGATCCCTTCATCTTGTACTCCTCCGATTGGCTTCCGCTGGACTCCTTCACCGTCACGGTCAGGGGGAGAGCGGGATGGGTATCCATCGAAACTTGGCTATTAACTCTCAGTTCTCCCAGCACTTGGCACTTTGTCGATTCCTGGGCTTATGAGTTGGAGAACTTGGTGGCCGGTTGGTTCTGGGTGGATGAACTCTCCGCCTCTGGCATCGGAGTTCACTACTGGACCGTGGTGGAGGGATGGACGTGCTCCGTGAAAGGGGCGGCGGGGTGGAGGGGTATCGAGGTTTGGAGTTCATCGCTCCGCTCCTATCCGGAGGCCTTCTGGCGGGAACTCGAGGGTTGGTCGGCTACCTCGCGTGCCTGGGTGGCTTGGGATGCCGTGGAGAGCTGGCTTTGGCAACTGTACAGCGAGGCAAGTTGGGCAGAGGTTGATGTCCTCACCGCCACTTGTACTGGAGTGCACTACTGGGTGACGCTTGAGAGCTGGACGGGTAGCGTGGTGAACAGGCAGTGGCGTACCTTGGAGAGCTGGAAACCCAAGGTGAGAGCCCCAGCCTCCTTCAAACCGCTCGAATCCCTCTCGTGGTCGGTGGGAGTTCCGCCCTCGGAGTGGAGCCTCTGCGAGAGCTTACGCGCGGGCGGAAGGGGAACGCTCGGTAGCTGGAAAACCCTAGAAGCCCTGACCGCTAGGTCGCTGCCAGCCCGCTGGAGGATCCTCGAGTCTGCCGCGGGAAGAATCCAGACAACTGCTTGCTGGAGGAAAATTGACAACAGGTCACTGACCTTGGAAGGACCGAGCATTGGATACCTTCAGCTTGACAGTTGCTCCGGGAGAATATCTGCCCCCCACATCTGGACTTTCCTAGAGAGCATGGGCGGGTCCGTCTCCTCCCCCATCCGCTGGAAAACAATTATCCAAAGCGCCTACCTCCCGAAGTTCGGCTGGTTCGGGTTGGAAAGCTGGGGTGGCTCCATCTTTGCCCCCAGATTCCTGGAGGAGAGAGTGACACGGACCGTTGAGGCCCTCACCTCGCAGGTGGTGGAGCTCACCAATCTCTCCCCCTCCCTGAACAGGTTCTGGTACAGATCCCTCCCCCCCTCCGCAAGGGTTTCCGTTGCCGAATCCAGATATCTCCCACCCTGGCTCCCCAAGTTGCCCGCCGAACTCTACGTCTATCTGGATCTGATTCTCGAGAACGGCGTGCCCTTGAGGATGAGAATCGAAGTGGAGAAGAGCTGGCTGCAGCAGATGAACAGGGATACCCTGAAGGTCTGGGGGTACAGGGGGGACTGGGCCGAGCTCTCCTACAGCCTCGCCGGCGAGGATGGGAGATCCCTCTACCTCGAGTTCGAGCCCAGCGGGTACAGCTGCTTCGCAGTCACAGCCAAAAGAGCTCCCACCTTCCCAACGTGGGTGATATTCTGGGTCTGGCTTGGAATCATCGGGACCATCAGCTGCGTCATGATGTACCCTGCAGCCTCGGAGTTCTGGGCGAGAAGAACCCAGAGAAAACTGATGAGAATCATAGAAGCTCCCCCCGAGGAGATAGATCGCAGGCTCAGATCATACGGCAGGAAACTGCACAGGAGGGAGAGAACGGATTTGGCCCGCCTAGCGGAGGAGCTGATCACCCCTACCCCACCGCCGCCCAGAGTGATACCAGTTTTGGAGAAGCTAACCAAACCAGAGCTGGTCGCAGTAGAAACCCTTGAGCGCTTCATAAGAGAAAGAAGGAGGGAAATACCTCTGAAGAAGAGGGAGGTAGAAGAACTCAAGAAACTGCGGGAGAGGATGGAACGCCGGAAAGGTAGGAGCTGAGGCGTGCACCAATTTTTGAGCGAGTCACCAGAGTGTAGGGACCCAAGGAGTAGGCGCACCCCGCAATGAGATCTATCAGGTAGTGCTCCCCGAGATACAGCGCGGAGAAGGCCGAAACAAACAGGAGAAAGGCCCAGACGAGTTCTGCCCTCCTCCCGCACCTGCGCGCGAAGAGAAGAGCGGTGAGCCCGTTGCCAACATGCA
This sequence comes from Hadarchaeales archaeon (SeqCode), assembly GCA_038842485.1. Lineage (GTDB taxonomy): Archaea > Hadarchaeota > Hadarchaeia > Hadarchaeales > JAWBSP01 > JAWBSP01. The sequence continues at coordinate 7,643 of JAWBSP010000019.1, read as the reverse complement.
TGGATGGGAAAGCCCCCCAAGGAAAGGGGTTAAACCGCTCGGACAGCCCGAAGATTTCCTCCCTCACACCTCTGACCCCGACCACCGCCAGCCTGGGAGGGGCGACGGGAAAGAGTAACCAAGTGAGCTGTGCAAGAACTTGGGAGATGAAGAAAACCAAAAGATACAGCCAGGATTCTCTTGACCTTCCCGTGAAGACAAGAAGCATGGCGGCCCCGCAAATCGAAACCGAGTATCCCACGCTGTAAAAAGCCACAAAGAAGTAGTCGAGGGGCCTGTTGGAGAGATGGCGCTGGAGAAACAGCACCTCCTCACCGTCGAGAGAGTTTGGAGTTTCGGGTCTGGGAAACAGCCTGGGCGCGAAGTCGAAAAACAGGACCACCGCCAGGAAAAACAGCAGGGGAAGAAACCTACGGGGAGAAATCATCCGTTTCCCTCCCAAAACGCGGACGGCGGAGGGGAAGGAGCGGGAGACGTTTCAGCAGCCTGGAATGGTGGTCAAAATCCGCCTCCGCCAAAACCCCTTCCCTCAGCCAGCGGCCCAATATGGCCAGCGAAAACTCCAGCCCGCGGTTTCCCATCTTGGAGAAAAGGGAAAAGGCAAGCCCCCCCAGCCTGAACTCCTCCCCGAACCTCTGCTCCACCTCCCTTTCGTATTCTGTTAGGGGCACCCCGCGCTCCAGATGTTTGGAAGCGACCTGAGCAGCGAGCTTGGAACAGGAGAGCCCCATGTAGAGACCCCCCTTCGTGAGCGGCTTGACCTGTCCAGCCGCGTCGCCAACCAGAAGGATGTTCCCCCTGACCATCCTCTCGGACCGGCTGGCGGGAAGCACATCTAGGGAGGGCCTTGGGATCCTTCCCCTAACCCTCCCCCCCAGCCTCCTGAGGAGGGAGCGCAGGAAGGGGAGCGGGTTTTCCCAGGTTCCCACCCCAACCCTTGCCCTCTCCCCAGCTGGAACCACCCACCCGAAAAACCCTGGCGCCACCTCCCTGCCCAGATAGAGTTCCGCAAACCCCTCGTCCGTCTCCACCCGTGCCTCCACCTGCGCGAACCTGAGAAATCTCCGCCTCCCAAAGAGACCCGAGGCCCTCGCAACTGGGGAGAGCGGCCCATCCGCCCCCACTATAACCTTTCCCCCCACAGACCTCCCGCCGACCTCGAGCCCCTCCCTCAGCCTGCACCTCTTACCAAGATGAAGTTCAGCACCGGCTTTCAGGGCGAGATCCGCCACATTCTGGTCAAAGGCTGGCCTATCAATGACCCACGCCTCGGCCCTCCCACGAGTGAGCTCGACCCGTTTACCAGAGGGGGAATACAGGATGGCCCCCCTCAGCTCCTCAAGAACCAGTCCCCGGAGTTCCAAACCAAGCTCGCGCATCCCTCCCACGCCCACCACCCCCGCACAGCACCAGGGTAGCCCCACCTCCCTGTGCTCCTCGAAAATCCCAACCCTCCAGCCGTCCCTCGCCAGATTCGCTGCGAAAAAGCATCCGGACGGACCCCCTCCCACCACCACGGCATCAAAATTCATCCTTAACTTCACGCCCAACTTTAGATGGAAGTTCACCTAGTGCTGGTGGGTGCTCTGGTCGTCCTGGGCCCGGGCTTTCTGGCCTCCCTCACCCTCTTCCCGAGACCAGGGGATCTGGACTTCTGGAAGCGTGTTGGGGTGAGCTTCGGCTTGGGCCTCCTCGTCTTAGTCTACCTAGGGTTCATCCTCGCACACCAACACCTGCTCCTCCCGCGGCCCTTTCTGGGCTACCTCCTGCTCTCCTGCGGAATCCTAGGGCTCATCGCCTTCCTGAGAGGCGGTTTTGAGGTCGTGAGCTACTACTTGGGATTCCTAAAACCGAAGAAGCCCAGAGCAGAGGCTCCCCCTGCCGAGCGGCCACCCGCGCCTCCTCCCACAGCTGCGCCCGCGAAACCCATACCCACGACCGCCGCACCCGGACTCGTAAGCCTCCCCGCCTTCCAAGGCAGGGTCGTGGACGCGGTTACCAAACTCTCCATCAGCGGGGCGAGGATCCGAACCGGTTCCACCTCAATCTTGAGCGATGCGGAGGGAAAATTTGAGATCAGAGCTGCTGGTGGGAGCCTCATCGAAATCGAGAAGGAGGGCTACCAGAGGGAAACCACCTTTCTTCCCCTCCAACCTCCAAAAACCCTGATAGTGGAGCTGAAAAAGGTGGGATGAAACAGTTCAAGTATAAACAGGTGGTGGTGGTCAGGGGGGACCTCAGGATGAGCCCTGGAAAGCTGGCCGCACAGGTGGCCCACGGAGCCGTGGCTGCGGCGGAGCGGGTGAGGAGGAAGAAGCTGCAGGTGTTCAAGGAGTGGCTGAAGGAGGGGCAGAAAAAGGTGGTGCTGAGGGGAGGGAGAGAAAGCGAGCTGAGGGAACTTCAACAGCGAGCCAAGGAACTGGGAATTGAAACCGAACTCATAACCGACGCTGGACTAACCGAGCTCCCCCCCGGAACGGTCACGGTGCTGGCTCTGGGACCAGACCTCTCCGAGACTCTGGACAAGGTGACCGGAAAGCTTCCGCTTTACCAATGAAACTCGCCGAGCTGGGGGAGAGGAGACTCGTTGAACTCCTCAGGAGGAAATTCGGGAAGGGGAGGGGGGTGGAGGTTGGGATTGGTGACGATGCCGCCGTGCTGAGGATCGGTGGGGAACTCATGGTTCTGACCACCGACATCCTCTTCCAGAGCACCCACTTTCCCCCCAAAACCACACCCGAGCAGATGGGGTGGAAGGCCTTGGTGGTGACGATAAGCGATCTGGCGGCCATGGGGGCGGAGCCTATCGCCGTGACCTTCTCCGTCGGTCTTCCGCCCACCGCCGAGGTTCGGGAGCTGGAAAAAATTGCGGACGGGATGAAGAGGGCTGCCAAAAAGTACGGGGTTTCGGTGGTGGGTGGCGACCTGAACGAGGACGAGGAGGTGGTAATTTCGGGCTCGGCGGTAGGAAGGGCGGAAAGGGTTCTAAGAAGATGCGGTGCCAGACCGGGGGATCTCCTAGCAGTCACGAACAGGATGGGAAGGGCTTCGGCGGGACTTTACCTCCTAACCCGCTCCCTTCCGGTGGGGCGGTACGGGGAGCTGCTGAAGGCCTTGCTCGAACCCGAGGCACGCGTGAAGGAGGGGAAAATCCTAGCCAGCGGAGGGGCGACCTCGGCCATCGACCTCTCGGACGGCTTGGCCCTCAACCTCTGGCAGCTGGCGGTGGAAAGCGGGGTTAGAATGGTGCTCGAGAGGGTTCCCACACACCCGCTCATTGAGCGTTTCGCGGTGGAGCACGGGCTTGACCCATTAGAGTTCTCGCTCTTCGGGGGGGAGGATTATGAATTGCTCTTCACCTTCCCGCCCGATTTGAGAGAGAAGCTGGAGAAGGAATTGAGGAAAGTGGGTAGCAGCCTGACCGTGATAGGAAGGGTGGAAAAAGGAAGAGGGGTGGTGTGGGAGAGGGAAGGAAAGCTGGTACCCCTCCCCGAGCGGGGGTACGAGCACTTCCGCTGAGCGCTCGAGAAATCTCGTGAAAAGCAGGCGAAAGTAAAGTAGGATGGAGCTCTCAAGAGAGGCTAAGAGGGTTCTCCTCGGGCTGCGCGAGATGGGGGGGAGGGCGGAACTCTCAGAATTCTGCCAGAGATGGGGAATGGACCAGTCCGCCGCGATGAGAGGCATGCTGGCACTCAAGGAGGCTGGACTCGCCGAGATCCTAGAGGAGTCCTATCTCAAACTCTCCCTAACCCAAGAGGGGAGAAGATACCTGAAGCTCGGCCTGCCGGAGCGGAGGGCCCTCAAAGCGGCCGATGGCGTACCGCCGACTGAGCTGGCCAGCAGGGCATGGCTCGAAACTAGGGAGGCAGAGGTGGCACTGGGCTGGCTCAAGAGGAAGGGGCTCGTGAGGTTGGAAGAAGGGGTGCTCAGGCTCACCGAGGAAGGAAAGAAATTCATCAACCTCCCGCTTCCCGAGGAGGAGGCCCTGCAGAGGGTGGACGGGACCGTGGTGAGGAAACTCGACGAAGTCTTGGAGTTGTTGAGAAGGAGGGGGCTGGTGGAAGCGAGAGAGGAGAAGAGGAGGACCCTCCTGCTAAAAGAAGCGGCGTGGGGGATGAGGGTGGAACCTCCCGAGGAGGAAATTTCCGAGCTTACACCCGAGCTTCTCTCGACGGGAAGGTGGAGGGAGGTCAGATTCAGGAGGTACGATGTTCTGGCAGAGGTTCGGCCCCTCTACCCGGCCAAGCTCCACCCCCAACAGCGCGTGATAGAGGAGGTGAGGGAAATCTTGGTGGGGATGGGTTTCAGGGAGATACCGAGCCGAATTGTGGAAACCGAGTTCTGGAACTTTGATGCCCTCTTCCAAGCCCAGGATCACCCGGCCAGAGAGGTGCACGACTCCCTCTCCATCAGCAAGCCCTCTGAAGGTAAGATTCCGAGCGAAATAGCGAAGAGGGTGGCCAAGGCTCACGAGGGGAGAATGGCGGGGTCAAAGGGCTGGGGGTATCGATTCAACTTTGAAATAAGCAAAAGACTCATCCTCTGCTCCCAGACCACGGCTGCAACCGTCCGGTACCTCTCCACCTGTCCCAGCCCACCCGTGAAGGTCTTTGCCATAGAGAGGGTCTTCAGGCACGAGCGGATAGACTACAAGCACCTAGCCGAGTTCTACCAGTGCGAGGGAATCGTGATGGACCGGGGGCTGACCCTGAGGGACATGTTCGGCTACCTGAAGGAAATCGTGACGAGACTCGGGTTCGAAAAGATTCGGTTTAGGCCCTCCTACTTCCCCTTCACCGAGCCCTCCGCGGAGGCGCTGATTTACCACGAGGGCAGGGGGGAGTGGCTTGAGATCGCGGGGGCAGGGATGTTCAGACCCGAGCTGCTGGTCCCACTGGGGATCCGGTACCCGGTTCTAGCTTGGGGCATAGGGTTGAGCAGGCTGATCATGCTGAAGTTGGGGTTGGAGGACATTCGCATGCTGTTCTCCAACGACCTAAAGTGGCTCGGGGGGAGTTGAATGCCCGTAATTGATGTCAGTCAGAGCGAGCTGGAAAGGCTGCTGGGAAGGAAGGTGGAACTCCCTTCGATTCTGAGGTGTCTCGATCAGCTGGGTTTGGACACCAGACTGGAGGGGGAAAAACTCGAGGTGGAGGTAACCCACAACCGACCCGACCTGCTCTCGGTTGAGGGTCTGGCGAGGGTGCTGAAGGGAATGCTGGGAATCGAAACGGGCCTGCCCAGGTACAAGGTTGCGAAACCCTGCCTCACACTCAGGGTTGACCGGTCGGTGAGCGGGGTGAGACCTATTATAAAGGCGGGGGTGGTCAGGAACGTGCAACTCGACGAGGAGGCCTTGGTTTCAATCATGCAACTGCAGGAGAGGCTGCACGAAACCGTCTGCAGACGCAGGAGAAAGGCATCCATCGGGGTCTACGATCTCGATACCCTCCAACCCCCCATCTACTACCGCGCGGTGAAGCCGGACGAGGTGAGCTTCGTTCCCCTAGAGTGGGACACAGAACTCAAACTGAGCGAAATCCTGAAAAAACACCCGAAGGGGATTGCCTTTGCGCACCTGCTCGAGGGGCTCGAGCTCTTTCCCCTCCTGCAGGATTCCAAGGGGAGGGTTCTCTCCATGCCGCCAATCGTGAACAGCGAGGAAACCAAGGTGACCACCCAAACCAAGAACCTGTTCGTGGATGTCACGGGACTGGACGAGCGGGCGGTCACCGATTCCCTCAACATCATGATGTGCGCCCTGGCGGAGAGGGGGTTCAAGCTGGAGGCTGTAAGGATGGTGCCTGGAGGAATCACACCCGATCTGAGTCCCATACGCATGAGGGTTGATGTGGAAAAGGCCTCTGAGTATGTGGGAATCAGATTCAGCAGAAAGGAGGCCGCCCGAATCCTTAGGAGGATGAGATTCGAGGTCGCCGGGGAAACTGTTCTGGCCCCACCCTACCGCACGGACCTGCTTCACGAGGTCGACCTCATCGAGGAGCTCGCCGTCGGGTACGGTTACGACAGGCTAGAGCCGCTCCCGCCGAGGGTCCACACCATAGGGGAGATCCATCCGCTCGAGAGGCTTTGCGGGCGAGTCAGGCTAACCATGATCGGTCTGGGTTTCACGGAGGTCATGAACTACATCCTTACCTCACCCCGCGTGAACTTCGAGCTCACGGGAACGGGCGGGGAGGCGGTGGAGATCGCAAATCCGGTTTCAGAGGAGTACACCATCCTCCGGACGTGGCTCCTCCCCTCCCTCCTGCTCACCTGCCAGAGGAACAAAATTTACGAGCTTCCCCAGAAGTTCTTCGAGGTTGGGGATGTCGTCCTCCCAGAGCCGAGGGGCGAGAGCGTTAGAACCATCAGGTCCGTCGGGGCGGTTCACGTCGGGGGAAACTTCACCCAGATGAAGGCGGTTGCGGAGGCCCTGCTGAGAGAGGTGGGCCTCAAACCCGAACAGAGGGCCGGGGAGCACCCAAGCTTCCTAGAGGGGAGGGTGCTTGAATACCTCCTCGGTGGGGAGAGAGTTGGGATCATCGGGGAAATCCACCCGAGGGTACTTTCGAACTTCAAGCTGAACCACCCGGTTGCCTCCCTCGAAATAAGGCTGGGGGAGCGGGTCTGATCTGCCTTTAAAAAGTCGGCATCCTTGGTCGGTCACCCGGATGTTTGTATTCTTGCTCTCTATGGCCTCCAGATTTTGGAGTGTGGGAAGGTAGGAGGATATACATTGGAACCGTCCAATAATCACTTCATCATCAGCCTCGAGCGGGTGAGTTCCTTTGATCGAAGAGAAAATCGGCCGACATATGGCCCGGCCCCAACTACGAATATTCGCAAACAACAGGCTTTACGCCAAAAGTAGGCCTATCTCTCAGAAACGGAGAACTACGAATATTCGAAGTGCATTACGACTCTTCGGAGTTTAAAATCGGATTAAACATTCGTAAACGCAGGGCCAAACTTCAAAGTCAGAATTGAACCGACTACAAATATTCGTAGTTGAAATCGGTCGGACAAATTCCCGGGGGAAATCTTCTCCCGGGCACTGGTTGGCACCATTCTGTCCAATTTTTTTCAGAAGGGCGAACTTATTCGGGCCACTCTCTGCCGACCTTTGCTTTATCGTTGAATTACCAGCAACCCGCTCTCGGCTTCCCACTCGGTTAATTGAGCGTAAGGCTTGGCGCTCGCAAAATCAACCAGATTTGGTCTTCCAAGCTCCGAATATCGTGGTGCAATTAACGAACCTTAAGGGCTGACTACGAATATTCGTAGCGAAAATCAAATTGCAAACTTGTAAAACAGTGGATAAAACTACGAATATTTGTAGGGGCCCTTGAAAGCCAAAACCTGACCGAACAATCGTAGACGTTGCCGACTGACTACGAATATTCGTAGTGTGACAGGGCTCAGGATGGAGGCCTGTAATAACAGACCCTGAGTTTCCCGTCGTAGAGCTTGGGCTCTGGGAGTCTCTCGGCCTCTTCCGGCGAGATTCCATCCACCCTTTGCCATCCGTGCATCAGGGCGTTGGCTCGCATCCCAAGATCTATCTTTCTGAGGCATGTTGCCATGTCCAGCTGAAGTTGGTGCGTACCCCTCAGGAGTTGGTACATGCTCTCTTGAAGTTG
>JAWBSP010000018.1:0-21091 GCA_038842485.1 Hadarchaeales archaeon (SeqCode) | reverse complement strand
GGGGAGGGAGAGGGGGAGGGTTACACGGTCAACGTGCCCCTTCCGCCGGGAAGCGGGGACGCCGAGTACGCCGCCGCCGTGAAGGAGATCTTCGAGCCGCTTTGCGATCAGTTCAAACCCGAGCTCATTGCGGTCTCCATGGGGTTCGACGCGCACCGGGACGACCCGCTCACCTCCCTCAACCTCTCCTCCGAGTCCTTCGGCTGGCTGGCCCAGAGCGTGCTGGACAGGGGGAGGGCGCTTTTCGTGCTGGAGGGGGGCTATGACTTGAAGGGAACCGCTGAGGGTGCCTGCAACGTGTTCAGGTGCATGCTGGGGGAGAGGTTTGAAACGCCCGCACCCAGAAGTCCCCCCGTGCTGCGGGAGGTGAAGGCCCAGCTGGGCAGGTACTGGAAGCTCTAGGTCTCCAGTCTAGTCTGCCCGCCGGGATAGGGTGAAGCCAGGACCTCCCTGATCTCTTTAGCCTTTTCCGGACCTATTCCGTGAACCTGCTGGAGCTCCTTCTCGGAGGCCGTCATCACCCTCTCCACCGTCCCAAAGTGCTCCAGCAGCCTCCTAGCCAGAACGGCGGAAATCCCCGGCAGACCCTCCACCACGAACCTCTGCCTCTCCTCCAGCGTCAGCCCCTTTCTCTCCCCCCTCACCGCCACGGGTCTCCCCCTCTCCACCTGCTCCCTCTTGGCCAGGAGGTGCAAGAAGGAGGCGGTCTCGGACTCATCCCTGCTCCAGAGGATGGGTATCCCGAAATCCACCGCCAGCGCCAGCAGCGCCCCCCTGATGGCGTTCGGGTGCACGCCCCTCACCGTGTACAGGTCCTCCCCCTCCACAATTAGCAGAGGGCTGGGGAAGCTTTCCTTCAGGAGCCTCGCCTGCTCCAGCAGCCTGCGGTCGAGGATGGACTGGACAAAATCCCTCGTGCTCTTCCTCTCCACCCCCACCTCCGCGCTGACGATGTAGTCGCCCACCTCCAGCTGCCTCGTTTCCACCTCGACCCCCGCCTCGAAAAGCCGCTTCACCACACCGGAAGGAACCTCCCTGTGGTCCGCTATGATCCTCAGCTTCTGCATGCAAACTCCCCGAGTGTTCTCTGCCGCAGAACCTTCCTCATCTCCCTCTCCCTCCTCACCGCCGACCAGTAATAGGCCTCATCCCTGGTTCCCTTGGCGAGCAAAACCACCACCCTCCCCGGCCTCGTCCTCCCGGTCCTCCCCCTCCGCTGGATCGACCTTATCTCGCTGGGAACTGCCTCGTAGAAAATCACCAGCTCCACATCGGGGATATCCAGCCCCTCCTCCCCCACGGCGGTTGAAACCAGGGCGCTGATCTCCCTGCGCTTCAGCTGCTCGATGACCCTGAGTTGCTCCGCCTGGGACATGCCCGAACTCCCGCCCCTCTCAGCCTGCCCCAGCAGCTTCTCGGCCCTTATCCCCTCCGCCCTCAGAAGCGCAACCAGCCTCTCGGCCGTGTCCCTGTAGTTGGCGAAAATCAGTATTCGAGACTCTGGATTCGCCGAGAGCTGCTCCCTCACGCACTCCAGGCACTCGGTAAGCTTCGGGTGATCGGGGAAACCCCTCTCCTCCACACTCCTGCAAAGAGCGAGGGCGGTCTGGATGTCGCGGTCGCGGGATAGGATCCTGTCCGACTTGCTGGACCCGGGCTGGCCGCCCTTCACCTGAAGGCGGACCAGGGCTTCCCTGAGAGCGTAGACCCCCTGCGTTTCAAGCAGCTCGAGCGCGTGGAGCAGCTTCATGCAGATCGCCTGGGACAGAAGCTGCGCGGAGACATTTTCCCCCTCCCTCTGCCGGGCGAGCAGTTGCTCCTGCACCTTCAGCAGCTCCCGTTTCGTGACGTCCTGAGTGCTCGGGAGGAGGCCAGCCTGCTTCAGGAGGGAGAGGTGCTCCTTCAGACGCCCCTGCAGGAGGCCCCGAAGGGTTGAGAAGTACTCCGGGAGCTCCACCCTCCTCCACTCGATCTTCACGGGCATGAGGTAGGGACTGACATCCCTATCGTGCTCGCTCCTTATCTGCACGGACTGGATGAAAAGGTTCCTCTTGACCTCCTCGATCCTTTCCCTCTCCCCTCCCGGTGAGGCGGTGAGGCCTAGCACCAGCGGGTCCCTCGAGCTCTTCATGTACTGGGCCGCAATGAAAACGTACGGGTAGTCGCCAACCGCCCTGTGAGCCTCGTCGAAAACCAAGAGCGAGAAGTCCCGAAGGTTGAACCTCCCGGCAAGAAGGTCCCTTTCAACCACCTGTGGGGTGGCGAACAGGATCCTCCCTTTCTCCCAGAGCTTTTCCCTCTCGCAGGGGGCGGTCTCCCCGGTCAGGAGCGCAAAGTCCTGCTCTGGGAGGTTGAGGCACCTTTTGAAGGTGTGATAGTGCTGGACGACGAGGGGTCTGGTGGGGGCCATGACGAGAACCCTGCTACCCGGAAATTTTTGAAGCCTGCAGCAGGTGGCCATGATGGCCAGGAAGGTTTTCCCCATCCCGGTGGGGAGGATGACGAGGGAGTTCCTCTCGAGGATGCTCGGAAGGATTCGGACCTGATATTCCCTGAGCTCAAGGGTGTTGGGCTTGAGGAGGGGGTGGGTGGCGTACTCCATCAATTGTTGTTTCCGCTTTAAGAAGGAGCGGAGGGCAAACCCCCTGATGAAGGGAGTGGCGGTTTCGGATGTGATGCGTGCCATGATCAGGCTGGGGTGGGGTGATGAGGAGATCTATGATGTCTTTGTGGCAACGGGCCTGCCACCGGAGGAGGTCGAGCTCCTGCTGGAGCGCCTGAGGGAGGAGTTCCAAGACTCGGGGATCCAGCCCCTCTCCACCCACGTGGCCAGAGAGGTTTCCGAGGTGGTGAAAAACCTGCTCGCCGAGCTCGAGCAAAAGCTCGCTCCCAAGCTGGACGGTATCTCGCTCAGGTTGGAGCTCCTCAAGCAGAAACTTGCGAATCAAGCCGGATGTGGGCGATTGAAATGAAAAAACTTCCTAGCGCTGCGGACTCCGCTCCCCCAGAAGTATCGCCCAAGAAGAGCCTTACTCCGCAAATTCAAAGTTCAGAAACTCCGCGTCTTCAGAGCGGTGGATTACAGAAACTACGTAGGTACGTAGTTTTCCGCTCTACATGCTCATCCTGAAATCGTAACCTTAAAAGGTCTGGGGAACAAAACTACGACTCTCGTGCTAAAACTCTCCTTAGGAACCCTGTAGAGATATTGGAGCGAGTAGTGGGCCGGGAGAGGTAGCTGAAGAGGGATGGCGGGGTTCTCGTAATCGAAGATTTTTTCGAGCGGCCTCTCCTTGAGCTCAACAGTTACACTCCACTGCCCCCACCACACCGTCAGGCCAATGAACCAAAGGTAGATGGGGGTGGCATCCTCACACCCGCAAAGGCCTAGCGGATCCTCCCTTCGGAAGGAGACCTTCGCCACCTCCAGCTCCCTAAGCACTGAAAGCCCGGGTGGACCGAGCGGCTTGGGCAACGAGACCTCCGACCACTCCGCCGTGTGGGGAAGGCTCGGGAGCTCCCCGCACCCGAAGAGCCCGAGTTCCTCCCGAACCCCTTCCAGAAATCTCTTCAGCGCCGGGAGGGTTGGATCGTCAAGCTTGGGGACCTCCCTCTCCACCCTCTCCAGCCCGCCCTTCCCGAGAACCCAGCATTTCTCCAGTTCGCTCTCTCCCTCCTCCAGCAGCCGTGCGATGATCCGTTCGGCCTCCTTCTCCCTCCCGGCCTCCAGCTCAACTCTAGCCTCCCGAAACCTGTTCTCAATTCGCGAAAGCGCCCCCTCGAGCCTCGACGCCGCCGCCCGCAGCATCTCCTCCCGGTCCGGGAAGAGCCGCTTAACCTCCTCCAGCCCCTGCTCCGCCTCCTCAATCTTCTCCGGAAGCGGCAGGGGCGAGCCCAGCCTCTCGATCAGGCGACCCAGGGCCTCCTCCGCGGGCTGGACGCTTGGAAGTTGAAGGGAAGGAAGCACGGGGGGGAGGAGGGGGGAGCAAGAACCGAAAACCTCGATTTCCTGCTGGGCCCAAGCAGCCTTTAACAGGGTTTCCGTCCTCCCCTTTGACAGCCAAACCCTCCCCAGCACGGCCTCGCCCCAAGCCTGCAGGTACTCCCAGTTCCTCCATCTGTCGTGAAGGTCGTCAAGCCTCCTGAGAAACTCGTTCATGCGCTCCTGCAACAGGAAAAACCTGCAATCCACCAGAGTTTCCACCCTCTCCAGAGAGCGTCTCAACCTTGCCGTGGGGCCCTCTTCCAGGATCAGGCCCTCGAGTTCGCAGGTCGCCCAAACAAAGCCGTTATCGGCGGGCGAGATCCGCACCACCTTGGGCTCGGCGAGGAGCTCACCCCCGGTGACCAGAGGCAACCAGCGGCAGGTCTCTCGGAGATGCTCGCAAGCCAAACTCTCAACCGCCCTCTCCCTCCGCCAGTCGGAAGAGTACGCGTCCGCCCTCCCGCAAACCTCTCGGAGGGCGAGGTACACCGCCTGCCTCAGGAGGTTGGAGAGACCCTCCTCGGCCGCCCTCGCCCTGGCGGAAAGCCGTAGGAGCTCCTCTTGCTGCATGCCCATCTCCACCGCGAGATGCTGGGTCTCCCTCAGGGCGGGAGCGGCACTTGCAACCAGCAGGAGGAGGACAACCCCCACGGCCGTGTAGGCGCTCATGCAAACAGCTCTAAAACCAGCTCAACCTCGGAGGGGGGGACGGAGGGAAGGAGGAGGGGAACCGACTCCCGGACCAGCCTCCTCCCGTTCTCACGGTTTCCGACCTCGAGAAGCACGGATCCCGACTCAAGGCTGAGCCTGTAGCCAAAGGGAAGCAGCCCATCCAGGGTGTTCCTGAGCTCCGCCCTCAGTTCCTCCCCAAATTGAGGCGGGGAACCGAGCACCGCGAACTCGACGAGAAGCTGGCCGTAGCTTTTGAACCTCAGCCCCCTGTCTTGGGTGCCGAGCGCGTAGTGGAAATTCTTGGGCCGAGCCTCCAGCAGGGTAAGCAGGGTGCTCCTAGCCAGAGAGTTTGGGGGATTGGAGGGAGGGCGCGAGGGGAGCAGGAGAAGCAGGCAGAGAGCGAGGCAGGTGGAGAAGAGAACCACATCGATCAGCCTGTCCATACCCTCACCTCCGCCAGCCTGTTCTCGAAGCATACGGGAAGTCGGACCGAACACCTTTCCAGGACCCCGTGCCTCCACAGCTGCCCGCCATCCCCCCAGATTGCGGCCGACGCACCCAGCCGGTCGCAGAGCTGCGGGAAGGTTTCCGGGTGATGATTGTAGAGCTCGCCAACCCTCTCGGAAAAATCCGCCTCCAATCGGTCCCTAGTCGCCCCCTCCCACCAGAGCTGGAACTGCACCACGGAGAGAGCGAACCAGAGGAAGAGGACGCAGCAGAAGGCCGAGGCCAGCAGGTCCTTCACGAGCCCACCCGAAGCATGCCCGAATCCTTCCTGATGGTGACACGGGAGACGTTCTGGAGGTTGACGGTCTGGACGGGCAGGGGGAGACTGACGTGGGCCACCCCAGCGGCTTTCTCGGAGAGGAGGGAAACCCTGACCGGGCTCCCCTGGGTCACCTCCAAACCCAAGGGACGGGGGAGCTGGACCTGAACCTCAACCTCCCCCTCAACTTGTGAAACTAGGAGAAGGGTTCTTGCCAGTTCCTGAGCCATCAGCCTGAGACGCCACTCCTCGGCCCTCCCCCTCAGGATGAGATACAGCCTGAAGGCGCATGCCAGCAGGGTGAGGGTAACAAGCGAAACTCCGAGCCAGAGGGGGAACCGCTCACTCAACCTCAAGAAACCAGCCCCCGCCCGTCCTCCTTAGGCTTATGGTGTAGCTCCCGGGGGTGAGCCTTGCCTCGCGCGAGAAGGGTACGGGCAAGACCTCAGCCCTAATGGGGGAACCCTTGAAATAGAGCTGCACCGCCCTGCCCGAAACGGCAACCTCGGCCTCGGTGAGCGTGACCTGCCTGCCCTCCCCCGAACACGCAGCCCTTGCCGCCTCCGTGAACTCGAGGAACTCCTGGATCGCCCGCTGCCTCGCCCTCCCCTCGCTGAGGGTTTCCATCGCCCTGACACCAAACCCCGCCACCATGACCGAGAGGATGGCACTCAACAGGAGAGCGGCCGGCAGGGATTCTATCCCCCTCAGCCCAAGGCCACCTCTCCCTCCCATGGAAGATAGCCGTTCTTCGTGACCCTCACGTTCGCTATGAGCACATCGGGGGGAAGAGAGAAGGTGTAGGAGTTGGAGGTTGCCCCCAAGGTGTGCGCCTTTTTCCCACCGGGGTAGCTAACCGTGATTGTCGCGCCGCCCACTGCGCTTCCGGTCTGTGCATCAAAGACCTTGACGGTCAGCCTGCCTGTCCCTGTCTGGAAGGTCACGCTAAAATCCCTGAGCATGACCCTCTCCGAGGTGCGGACGAACTGCATGAGCACGGTGAGGCAGAACATGGCCACGGCTAGGGAGATCACGAGCCTCAGGGGCATCTCCGTGAGTCCTTCCGCTTCCATCGGGGTGATTGGTGCAAAGTCGCTTTTAAAGCGGAAAAATTCGGGTTGGATGCCTTGGGTGTACATCCTCATGGGCAGGGGGGGCAGGCTCTACGTGGGCTCCACCTCCAACCTCCGGGGGAGAATCCAGTCCCACCTCTCTGGGAGAGTGCGCTCGACCAAGGGGTGGCTCCCCCTCAAGCTCGTTTACGCCGAACTCCTCCCCACCCTCGCGGAAGCCAGGAAGAGGGAAGCCCAGATAAAAAGAATGAGAAAAACGAAAAAGCTCGAGCTGGTGCAAAGAGGAGTCCCCAAACAGGCGCTGGAACTGATTCCGTAGGGCCAAGGGCGGGATTCGAACCCGCGTCACGGGCTCCACAGGCCCGGATGCTAACCACTACACCACCTTGGCCATCAAAATCTAGATCAGCGCTTTGTTAAGGGGATGTGTTACTATAGTAACATCGCTCAGCCTCGCGAATGCTGGTCACCCTTTCGGAAATAAGAATCCCCCAAATGTTCAGATGGCTTACCGCATCTTCAGCATGTGCTCCACCTATCCCCCCAGCAAGAGACCCGTCTGCGCCTTCCTCTCCCCCAAGACCGAGAAGGTTTTGGAGGACATGAAGCGCCTGAAGGCCGAAGCCCTGCTCTGGTCCGCTCTGGGTTCTGGGGTCGCCGGCCTTCCCCTCCTCAGGCTCGAGGCAGAAGGGGAGAGACCTTGGGAGCGTGGAGGATGGAGCGACAGGGAATTCATCCAGAGGTGCGAGAAAGAAGGGATCAAGGTCTTCGCGGTGGTTTGGGAAGCGCAGGGGTACAACGACATCCTGATGGGGGTGAGGGACGGGAAGATTTGTTCCTGGATGAGCCGAAGGGGACCCGGAAAGAAAGTCAGGTGGGGCCTGGATGCCTTCTACCAAGACAGGCTCCTCGGGCTTGGAAGATGGGAGGATTACTTCCCCGGCAAGTTCAAGGAGGGGGAAAGGGAAATCCAGAGCCTTGTGGAGGCCTGTTCCTGCAGGAGCATCCTGGGCACCAAACCTTGGGTCCTCTGGATTCTGCCCCACATTCTTGGGCCCTTCTCCTGCCTAACCATGTGCAGGAACAGTCCGCACTGGCTCTCCTACCTGAAGCGAATGGTCGAGCTTCAGATCGATTACGGGGCCCACGGAATCCAAGTGGACGAGTCCGCCACGCCCTTCGAGTCCATCTGGTGCGGGGCGGGCTACTGCCGGCACTGCAGCAGGGCATTCCTGAACTACCTGCTGGAGAAGCATGGGGAGGAGGGTTTGAGGAAACTCGGGATAAATCCCAAGAAGTTCAGCCTCCGTAGGTTCCTGCTTTCCCGGCTGGTTGGTCCCATTCGCGCCCACCTGCTGGTTAAACACTTCCCGTTCTGGAGGGAGTACAGGATTGCCCAGATTCGGAGCTCCGAGAGAACCTTCAGGGAGCTGGCCCAGCATGCAAGAGAGTACGCGGCGCGGAAGGGGAGAAAAATCGAGGTTACGGGAAACTTCGCCCAGCTCCTCCCGCCCTACTTCCCCCTGATGAGGCACGTGGACTTCATCTGCTTCGAACTGGATTTCGGTCTTCCACCCAAAAGAACACACTCCCCTTGGTACAAGCTCGCGAGGGCGGCGGGGAGGGGGAAGGAAGTTACGGCCGTTCCCTCGGTGCTCACCTCCAGAAAACTGAGGGGGAAGCGCGCGAACGAGCTGCTGAAGTTTTACGCCTACGAGGCCTTCTCCTGCCAGGCCAACTTCATGGCGCCCTACAGCTGCTACACCATGGGGAAACCCTACTACCCGCCCCTCGAACCCCTGGCGGAGGCCAACTCCTTCATTGCGAGAAACAGGGGGGCGGCCGAGGGAACCCAGCTGTCGGATGTTTGCCTGGTTTTCTCCTACCGCTCCCACCTTGAAGGATACACCTTCCTTTCCCACCCTTACATGAAACACCTGACCGAGATCGTAAGCTCCCTTTGCAGGAGACACGTCCTGTGGGAGATCGAGATCTTCGGCGACGGGGAGATCTTGCCCGAGCTCCCCGAAAGGAGGAGGGGAAGGTTTCTCGTACCCTCCGAATCGCTTCTCACCCCGGCGCAACACGACTTTCTGGAGAGGGCCGAAGTATATGGTGAAAAGGACACCATCCCATCCATCCTCTCAACCGACGCTCCCCCCGAGGTCTTTTTCTCCGCCAACCGTGCGAACGATAGAATTTTTCTGCACATGCTCAACTGCAACTACGACCGGAAGCGGGACGAGATGCGGCCTGTCTCTTTTGGTTTCTCCATCCGCCTCGAGAGGGGGGTGAAAAGTGCAGACTTTAAGGGCGAGAGCGGCACGAGCAGACTCTCCCTCAAGGATGGAACCCTGACCGGGGAGGTGCGGGACCTCAAGCATTATGGATTCGTGGAAATCCGCGTCGCCACAGGTGCTGGAGAACTTCAAAGACGTTCAATGGTTTAGTAATCTTGCCTACAGGTTCTGCAACGTTTCCGTTTCAGCTAGGGCTTCCAAAATTTTTGCGGTTTGACGGACTGGCCATGTTACTATAGTAACACATTCGGACTCAGCAATGGCACGCTTTTTTCCAAGTTGAATGTTACTATAGTAACACTACTTGAAGCTACCTCAATTCTCATCCCTTTCCTCAGGCTCCGATGTTACTATAGTAACACTCAGATCATAGAACGGTCCGCGTCTTTTTGAGTCGATGTTACTATGGTAACACAAGTTCAACCCTCCCACACTCTCGCATGTTTGAGTTGTGATGTTACTATAGTAACACTCGTTGAAGCTGGACACCGACAGCTTTGGTTTCCGTGTTACTATGGTAACACAGCCGGAAAATCGAAAAATCACAACCAGCCTCCGTTTCAGGATCCGATGTTACTATAGTAACACTGAACGAGCCGAAAAGTATCTGTAAAATAGTTGGAGCAATCTGGATAATCCGGATTGCGGTTAAATTGAGAGAGTTAGCCTGCCACCCAGATTGTGACGTTGTCTTAGAGAATAATACCCAGAAGAATAGAAATCGGGAAGGTCGAGTGTGCGGGACCCTGGAAGCTCCTTTACGGGCGCAGGAAAACGGGAAAGAGAGGGATGCCCTCCTGGCTCTCTCGAGGGAGGTCAAGGGAAAGGAGCTCTTGGAGTCGGCTGTCTATCTGAGAGCCCTTCCTGATCCAAAGCTACCGGCCGCCCCTCAGGGAATTCCATTCGGGAGGGGTGGTGGGCAACCTCATCCTCATCACGTCGACCCTTTTTGAGTTTGAAAATCTACGAGCGGTGGCTGAGGTGAAATGGAAGGAATTTTTGGATGCGGGTGAGATCAGATCGATCGAAGAAAAGCTAAGCAGGTTCAGTGCCAGGAAGATCCTAGTGGTGCCGGACAAGGGAAACATAGAAGGAGAGCCAAAGGGGATAGAGACCCTGGATGTGAAAGACATGCTGGATTTGGTCAAAAGGAGAGATTCACCAAGGTAGCTCTCCAAGCCTCTGGAAGAATTCAAAGACCCAAGCAGTTATCGCCCTCAGATCAGAACCTCCGGGGATAGGAGCCAAGAATCTTCAGCATGGCCGTCTTCCGCTTGACTCCCTCCAGGGCCTCCCTGCAGCGCTCCTCTTGGTGATGGCCCTCGAAGTCCACAAAGAACAGATAATCCCCGAGAGCTTTTTTGGAAGGCCTGGACTCAACCTTGGTGAGGTTTATCTTCCTGGACGCAAACTCGCCCAGGATTTCCCACAGGATTCCCGGCCTGTCCTCCGCCGTGTAAAAGACGATGGAGGTCTTGTCGTAACCCGTCGGTGGACTATCCTGCAACGCAAGAACCAAGAATCTGGTGAGGTTTATCTCCTCCCCCTGGATGTCGCTGAAGAGGACCTCCAGCCCGTAAATTTGCGCCAAATTCGGGGGGCCCAGGCTCGCTATCTGGGGGCGCCTTGCCTTCACCACCTGCTCGGCCGCCCTCGCCGTGCTGCTGACCTCCACCAGCTCCACCCTCGGAAACCTCCGCGAGAGAAACTCCCGGCACTGCGCGAAGACCTGCGGGTGGGAGAGGAGCTGGGTTATCTGCTCGGGCCTCGTGCCGGGAACCGCCAGCAGGGAGACGGAGATGGGGTAAACTATCTCCTCCCTTATCTTCACGTTGCCCCAGGCGAGCAGGTCCAGGCTCTCCCCCACGCTCCCCTCCCGCAGGCTCTCAAGGGGGACGACCCCGAGTTCCACCTCAGCACGCTCGACCGCCCTCCCGATGTCGGTTATGCTCGGATACCAAACATAGTCCGCGTCGCCGAAACGGGCCCTAGCCGCGAGCTCGCTGTACGTCCCGCGCGGGCCCAGAACACCTATCTTCAAGATACGTACAGCCTCCTGTACGCCTCCTCAACCTCCTTCCCAAACTCCCGGGCAAGTCTCCTGAAGATCTCCTCGAACTCCTCCTTCTTCCCCTCCCTTAACAGTCCGTCCAGCTGTTTCAGGGTTTCAATAAGTTCCCCCCTCACCGTGGCCGAGTATCGGTTGAGCGTCTGGATGTCGTAGTAAACGGAGGGGTTACCGGCCAGGAGCGCCTTGGCCACCTCAGCGAGGCTCCTCGAAAGACGGGTCTGGAGCTCCCCCCTCTCGCAGAGCTTGAGGTAGAGGAGGAGGATCAGGTGGCTCAGGGCCTGCACCCTGGCCATCTTTTGGTCGTGCTCCCTCCAGTCGGTCTTGAACAGCCGGGCCCCCTCCGCCTCCAGCCTCTCCCTCACCTGTTTGAAGATCCTCCCTGCCCTGACCGGGATGAAGGCGAACCTCTCCCCCCTGAGTTCGGAGGCACCGGGCCCGAAGAGGGGGTGAAGCGCAACCAGCTCCAGCTGGGCGGATTTGAGCCTCTGCATCCCCGCAACCGTCTGCTCCTTCACCGATGCCACCTCCATGAGCAGGGATCCGCGCTTCATCCTCGCACCCACCTCTTCCAAGACGGAGGGAGTGGAGGAGATGGGAACCGCCACCAGCACCACATCCGCGCGAGTGAGGACCTCCCGCCCAAACCTCACCCCAAGCCGCTCGGAAACCCTCCTCGCCTTACGCTCGTCCGCATCCGTGACCCAGACCTCCCAGCCCCACCGCTTGAAGAGGCGGGCGAACCACTCCCCCATCGCCCCCGCCCCGACGATCAGAACTTCCATCTCCTTACCAGCCTCCAGGCCTCCCTCCTCATCACCTCAACCGGCGCCTGCCTGCCCGTCCATATCTCGAAGGAAAGGGCCGCCTGTGCCACCAGCATCTCGACCCCGCTTACGATTTTCGCCCCCGCCCTCTTCGCCTCCCTTAGCAGTCTGGTGTAGTAGGGCTGGTACACTATGTCAAAAACCGTCAGGTTCGGGTGCATCATCTTCGCGTAAACTAGGGTCTCCCGCGTCCTAGGATACATTCCAACCGTCGTGGCGTTTATGAGAATGTCTGCCCCCTTCACGGCTTCCGACAGGGACCAAGGCTTCACGCTCACCACCCTCGCCCTGACCCCCCGCTTCCGCTCGAGCTCCACTGAGAGTTCCTTCGCCCTGGCCAGCGTGCGGTTCGCTATGCTCAGATTTGCCCCCTTCTCCGCCAGAGAGAACGCAATGGCCCTGGCAGCTCCCCCCGCCCCGATCAACAGGACATTTTTACCTGAAAGGCTTCCGACCCTCTCCTCCAAAACCCTCACCGCCCCGCGCCCGTCCGTGTTGTATCCCTTCAGCCTCCCGCCCTCGTTCTTCACCGTGTTGACGGCCCCGATCGCCGATGCCTCTTCGTCCAGCTGGTCAAGCAGACCGAGAATGGAAATCTTGTGGGGATGGGTGACGTTGAGACCAGCCAGATCCAGGGTCCTAGTCGCCTCCACGGCCTTGGGCAGCTGATCGCGCGTCACCCTGAAAGCGACATAAACGTAATCGAGCCTGAGGGCCCTGAACGCGGCATTTTGGATGGGAGGGGAAAGGCTCCGCTCCACGGGATCGCCAATGAGGGCCACCACCTTTGTTGAACCGAAAATCATCCCTCACCTCCTCAGGATCACCCTCATCTCCTTAAGCCCCAGCTGCCCGGGGGCGGTCTGCTCCCCCACCGAGGTATAGACGATGGGGCTTCCAAGCAGTGCGGCCACAATCCTCGAAGCATGTCCCTCCTCACCCATGGCAAAGGCGATGATGGGGCGCCCGCGCACGGAGCGTATGAGGTCAAACATCCGGAAGCACTCCTCCTTGCTGCGCGCCATGGTCACGAGCTTCACGAAATCGGGATTCAGGGCTGAGAGCTCCTCAACCCTCTGCTTCAGCACCTCGAGAGGGGGGGTTCCATCGAAGTCGTGGAAGGAAAGAATCGTACTGGTTCCGCGCCTCCTAGCCTCCTCCAAAACCCTCTGTAAAAGTTCGGGGGCAGAAGAAAACTCGATATCGACACAGTCGACCCCGAGTTCAATCCCCCTCAACAGGATCCCAACCCGCTCCTCCTCCCCTCCCCTGAACTTGCCGCCCTCCCGCACGGGTCTATTGGTCAAGATCTTGGGGAAATCTAGGGAGAGAAGCCGCTCCCACCCCTCCCACTCCTTCAGCCAGTCCACCCTGAGCTCGACACAGTCGGCCCCTAGTTCTTTGGCGCGTTCGACCCCCTCCTCCATCTCTCTGGGGTTCTCACCCGTGACGCACCCACAGAGCGCCGGAGTCGGAAGTTCCCTCTTTCCGAGCCTCATTTCTCCACCACGGTCTCCTCCACCTTCACTCCGAAATGCCTTCCTCCCTTCTCCACACACAGGAGGACCTCATCACCGGGCTTGAGCTTGGCCACCGAGACGGGCTTGCCATCCGCGCCAACGAGATTTATGGTCTCAGCATTCTGGAGAATCACCCTGTACCTCCCCCCCTCGCACTCCGCCTCCACCAGCAGGAGTGGCCTTCGCTCGAGCTTGACTCTCCCGATGGTCGCCACTCTGGTTTCCCCTCTGACGTTCACTATGAGAACCTCATCCCCGGAGGAGAGCTCCGAGAGATACCTCGTCTTGCCACCCGGCACCCTGATGTAAGAGTGAATCGCACCGGCATTCACCCTGAAGGGTCTCGGCTCCACGAAGGGGCTGGGAAGGGTTTCGGAGTGAACGAGGAAAAGACCCTCCGCCTGACTCCCCACCAGCATCCCCTCCCCAACAGACATGGAAACCACGGTGTCCAGACACGCCCTCTCCCCCAGCCCGACCTGCCTGAGCAAGGTGACCCTGGCCGGCCTAAGCTCCACCCTCTCAGGGGATCTCTCGAGCTCCGCCGCCACCCTTCCTATCTCCGCCGGTCCGCGCTCCCTCGGATCCAGCATCACCCCATCCACCCCAAGCTCGAGCGTCTCGAGAACCAGCCTCACCTCCTCGGCACTCCTGACCTCTGCCAGCAGCGGTACTTTACCGTGGAGATTGGCTATCAGGTTCTCGAGGGGGATCACCTTCCAGTCGGTGGTGCAGACCACCAAGCAGGAGAACTTGTCACCCCACTCAACCGCCGCCCGCTCCATCTCCTTGCTGGTGATCCCAATCCTCAGAGCCACCTTCTCTCCCCTTGCCCTTTTGGCCGCCTCCACCACCTCCTGGACCGTCCCAGCCTGCAGCAGGAGCCAGCCCGCCTGCGAGGGTTCGCACGTGGCCAAGGACACCGTTCCAACCTCCATAACTCTCGGGATGTGGTCCGGCCTGCAGACCACCACATCGCACCCGGCGTCAGCGGCGGCCGAGATGAAGGGCTTGATCTCCTCCCAAGAGGAACTCCAATCAGCTCTAACCCAAAATAGCTTCCTCAAGTCAGCTCTTTGAGGGCCTGCTCAACGGAAGCATCCTCGTGAACTATCTTTGCAAGAGCCCTGGTCATGGCAGTTGGGTTCCGGTGCTGGAAAATGTTCCTGCCGATGGAAATGCCTATGGCCCCCGCCCGGAGGGCACCCGCCGCCATCTCCAGCACATCCCTGTCCGTCTGCATCTTCGGCCCGCCCGCAATCACCACCGGTGCGGGGCATCCCCTCACCACCTTGGCGAACGAATCCGGATCACCCGTGTAAACCGTCTTGATGATGTCCGCCCCAAGCTCGGCTCCCACCCTCGCCGCCAGGGCCACGAGCTCGGGGTCGTGCTCCTTGCCCTTCTCTACCTTGGGCCCCCTGGGATACATCATGGCAAAGAGCGGCATCCCCCAGTGGGAGCAGGCCTCCGCCACCTCGCCGAGCATTCTCAACTGCTCCTGCTCGTTCGGCGCCCCCACGTTGATGTGCACGGATACCCCGTCCGCCCCGAGCCTGATGGCCTCCTCAACAGAGGCGACCTGCACCTTCGCGTTCGGATCTGGAGAGAGACTGGTGCTTCCCGAGAGGTGGATGATAAGCCCGATGTCCCTGCCGAAGCCCCTGTGACCAGCCTTCACTATCCCCTTGTGCAGGACCACGGCATTCGCCCCTCCCTCCGCCACCTGATTGACGATCTGAACCATGCTTTCGAGACCCTGAATGGGCCCCATGCTCAGGCCGTGGTCCATTGGAACGATAACCGTCCTGTGCGTCCTCCGGTCAATTATCCTTTCCAGCCTTATCCGCTTCCCGACCTCTGACATGTTCTCCTCCTACCCACATTATTTATTTGCTACTCTCAGGTCAGAACTCGCAGGCATTTGGGGGAAGGGTTCCGAGTTGAGATGAGATTAGTGCATAGAAGAGTGCTGGCCCTCCTGCTCGACCGCCTCTTCATTTTCCTGATAGCCTTCTACCCCGTGTGGTACGCTGAACTCAGGGTGAGACTGACCGAGGAGTTTTGGGTCAACCCGATTTTTCCACCCCTTTTGCTTTTCACGCTTCCCTGCACCTACCTCACATACACGCTGCTGCTTGAGGGGCTCTGCGGGGGGCGAACTCCGGGGAAGTGGCTCCTCGGTCTGCGCGTGGTGGACAGAAAAGGTGAACCCATTGGAATCAGAAAGTCGCTCGTTCGAAACGTTCTTAGAATCGTGGATGCATTTCCGGCTGGGCTCTATCTCGTTGGGCTCTACTTCATGAAGAAAAGAGGGCGGAGACTCGGGGACCTCTGGGCGAACACGCAGGTGATCCGAGCAGCTCGACCCAACTGGAAATCCCTTAGACTCACCGTCGGCTGGATCAAACCTCTTGCTGGGCTGCTTGCTGGTTGCCTGCTGGTTCCCGTTCTCCTCCAGCTCTCGCTCAGCAATAGTGGAGGAAGTCGGGAATACGTGACCCTGAAGGGGATGGTTCTCCCTCACCTTCGGGAGAACTCCTGGTCCGCGGTCATCTCAAGTCTGAGGGAAGCTGGTTTCAACTCGGTGAGAATATCCTGGGAGGCTGCGGCGGACCCGGCTTTCATCAGGGCTCTGCATGATTCCGGCCTCCACGTGCTGGTGGGGACGGGAGAGGGCTGGGCGGTGAGGAAGACCCCTGAGGACGCGGAACGGATGATACGGGAGCTGGGGGATCTGGAAAACATTTACTGGGGGATAGGAAACGAGGACTACCTTCCCGAACTCTCCTCACCGAGGGAGCATCTGAAGGAGGTGAACTCGGTCTTCAAGGGGAGAAGTCATAGACCAACCTTTCACGCCGGGCATATGATTCTGCACTCCCCCGACCTCCTGCTGCTACGGCATCGGGGATTTGGCCCCATGGAATTCACGGATCTCCTCGGCTTCAACGCCTACCCGCCACTCCAAGCCGCCAGCTGGACGGGGCTGGTGGAGATGTGGTGGAGGGACACGAGAACGAACCCATTTTATGCGGCCCTGCTGGGGACTGGGATGAGAATGTACCTGTGGACCGAAGGCTGGTTGATCGAGCCCCTCAAAACCAGCACGTTCGGTTACCCCTATCTGCTTAATTCATACCTGCAGTACGGGAAGCTGAAGGGGAAGCCCGTGATCGTCACGGAATGGGGGGCCGGAGACCTCAGGTTCGCGCGCGGGCAGTGGGAAATCCTCAGGAAGTTTCCCGAGCTCGCAGGCCTTTTCTTCTACTCTTGGAGGGAGGTCGACACCGACCTAGACGGAATCCCGGACGACAACTCCCTTTACCAGTTCCTCCGTGAGGTGAATTGAGGGAGCTCCTCCTCTTCCCTGCCGGTCTGCTCATCTCGGCCCTTTTCTCCTCCCTGGGGCTCGGGGGCGGGATGCTGATGGTCCCCCTCCTCCTCTGGTCAGGGCTCCCCATCCACGCCGCCATCGGAACCAGCCTGTTCGCCATCACCGTGCTGAGCTGTTCAGCCACGATTGCCTACGCCCTCCAGAAGTGCATCGACTACAGAGTAGGTCTGCTTCTCGACACCCTCGACATCCCCGGGGCGATTGCCGGGACATACCTCACCACCCTAATATCTTCCCGCCCGCTCTCCTTGGCCTTCAGCGCGCTGCTCCTGCTCTCCTCCCTCAGACTGCTCACAAGAAAAGGGGAGGGAACGCTGGGCCCTATGCCACCCGGGCCCAAGCTCGTGGCAACAGTCCTGGCTGGGAGCTTTGCGAGCGGGCTCGTTTCAGGGATGTTTGGGATTGGGGGAGGAATTGTGGACGAGCTCGTAATGCTTCTGGTTCTCGGTATGTCCATTAAAATTTCAGCGGGAACTTCCATGTTCGGGATGTCTTTGACCATGACGGCTGCTTTCCTCTCCCACTTCTCACTTGGAAACTTCTCCCCATCTCATGCCCTCCCGCTAGCCCTCGGATGCGCCGCCGGAGGACCCATTGGTGCTTGGATTTCCCTGCGTGCCCCTGCTAGGAAACTCCAAAAAATGCTGGGGATTGTCGGCGTGGGTGTGGGAATCAGAATGCTTCTCTAAAGCGTTTCTAGTCAGTAAATTCTTTCCCCGTGTTTTACAAAAAGAGAGGGCCATGGTCGAACCAAGATGTAACACGTGTTACAAGCCTAGGCTTTTCAAACCGCCAAGCGTGAATGGCGATTCTTAGCAAAAAATGAAACACGTGTTTCAACCTCGGTTGACACTTTTAGCGCAGAGTGTAACACGTGTTACATGCCAAAAACGGATTACAGTGAAGATATACCAAAGCAAAAGTGTAACACGTGTTACATCTCCAGAAATGTCAGCGGGCTGCTGAGACAAATCTGGGCCAACGAGTTGTAACACGTGTTACATCAACCTTAGTCTAGCAAACAAGTTGGGTTCTCATGATGAGAATATTTGATGCAGGCCCCCCTCTGGGGATTCATGAACCCGAAGACACTCGAGGAACTTGAGCGCGAGGCGAAGAATTGCAAGAGGTGCGCCCTCCACAAAGGCCGGACCAAGCTCGTTTTCGCCGACGGAAATCCAAGCAAGATCGTGTTCGTGGGCGAGGCTCCCGGGTACTGGGAGGATCAGCAGGGGAGACCCTTCGTCGGGGCCGCCGGGAAGTTCCTCAACACCCTGCTCGAGAGAGCCGGGCTGAGGCGGGAGGAAGTTTACATTTGCAACACTGTAAAATGCAGACCTCCGGGGAACCGGGATCCCCTTCCCGAGGAGATAGAGGCCTGCAAACCATTCTTGGTGGGCCAGCTCACCATCCTGAAACCGAAGCTCGTGATAGCACTGGGGAGGATCTCCGCCGGGGAGCTCCTCGGCAGGCCGGTGAGCATGACTGCTGAACACGGGAGGCTGCTGGATTGTACCTTCGCCGGTCTGAAATTTAAGCTCTTCCTCACTTTTCACCCCGCAGCTGGGCTTTACAGCGGCTCAACGAAGGAACTCCTTCTCAAAGACTTCGACCAGCTTAAGTCGATTGTGGTGGCGGTGAAAAGTAGCTGGCATTTCTAATGCCTTCCGTTGACCAAAAATTGATAAATTTTTTGTCATCTCTCGCAAACAGCTGCCGCTACTTCAAGCCAGAGTCAGAAATTTGAGCAAAGATGGATGAAAACTCGGAAGCTTTACTCCTCCTTTTCCTGCTCCTTTCGCTTGCCCAAAAAGCCGAATGTCATGAGGGGACAGTCCGGTCTGTCACACCCAACACGAACGAGCATCCATCCCTCGACTTTTTCCATTTCGGTGAAAACGTGCCACCACCTTAACGGACAGGTGAAGAAGGTCCTTTTTCATGTAAGCCGATAAGCTGGGAAGCGAGCGACGGTTCGATCATTGCTATCGATGACCCGACGGACAACTGGGAAGCGTAAGGCAATTTCAGACGGGTTTTGTATCCCAAGTCTTTCGAACAGTTTTCTCCAATCCTACTTATAGGGCTATAAGTTGCTTATACCGGGTATAAGGATGTATCTATCCCTGCAGGTGAAAACCATCCTTTCTGTCCCGTGAAGGGCTCGCTAAAGGTGATGTTTGTAACGTATTCTTGCCCGTAACACTCCTCGAACGTTCTCAGACCCGTCTCGTAGAGCCTGATGTGGGTGGAGATGATCTCTGTGCGGAAGTTCCCTGAAGGCGAGTCTTCGCGGCGTGAGGAGGCGCTCTCCCGATGCAGCATTCGCTTTCGCCCAAATTCTTCCTGCCTGACGAACCCCCTAATCCTGACCCCCTCGACGAACTTAAATTCGTTTTTCGGTTAATAATCATTAGTAAAATCCGGAATATTCCGGAATATTCCGGATTTATTTAACCATCAAGAAAGATTCTGATGGTGGCGGAAATCCTCAAACTCCTAAAGAAGGGGGAGAATACCACTCTAGAATTCAAGGAAAGCTTTGCCGAAGAAAAAGAAATATTGGAAACCGTTTGCGCCTTTTCAAACTCAGCTGGCGGCAAAATTGTGGTTGGGGTGGACGACAGGGGAAAAGTGAAGGGGGTTGCGCTCGGAAAGAACACCCTCCAGAACTTTTTGAACAAGGTCAAATCCTCCATGGAACCAGCGATCCTGCCGCAAGTCGAGCAAATCAACATTGGAGGTAAAAAGTTGGTAATCCTTCAGGTGAGCGAGGGGATAGACAAACCATATTTTCTGAAGGGGGTGGCATTCAAAAGGGTTGGAAAGAGCAACCAGAGGATACCAAGAGACGAGCTTGAGAAGATGATCCTGAAAAAATACAAGGAAATCATCTCATTCGAGGACAGACCGGTCCAGACCTCCCTCGACGTCATCGATGAGAGTCTGATAGTCGAGTTTGTCCGCGAGGCATCTCTCGTCAGGAGGGTTGATCTGAGGTTCGGAAACAAGGAGGAATTCCTCAGAAAATTTGGGGGGTTGAGAGACGGAAAGCCCACCACCTGCGCCCTTCTTTGCTTTTCGAAAAGCCCCCAGCTCCAGCTGCCCTACGCGATGGTCAAGTGCGGAGTTTTCACCGGTGGCGCCCTAAGGAGGGAAACGGAAGTCGGGGGGGACCTCAGAGCACAGATCTCCGGAACCTTGGACTTTCTTAGGGAGAACTTGACCCTGAGCTTCAAGATCGATAGAGAGGGCAGAAGGGTGGAGACATATGAAATCCCGCTGGAAGCGCTCAGGGAAGCTATTGTGAATGCCCTCGCCCACCGGGACTACTCCATTCCCTCGCCCGTATATGTCAAGGTTTTTGAGGACAGGGTGGAGGTGACAAACCCCGGTGAGCTACCCGAACCGTTGACACCTGAGGATTTGAAAAGAGACCATCCCTCCATCCTGAGGAACCAGAAGATTGCTAACTTTCTCTTCCTCTCAGGCTTTATCGAGAGGTGGGGAAGGGGGACGAATAAGATGATCGAGATCTGCCTGAGCCATGGATTGCGAGAGCCCGAGTTCGTAGAGGAAAAGGGTTTCTTCAAGCTCGTCCTTTTCAGGGGGGTTTTGAAGGAAATGGAACGCAGAGTATTGGAGATGGCGAGAGAAAAGGAACTTACCAGTGTGGAGGTTGCCCGTGAACTCGGAGTAAACGAAAGAACAGCTAGAAAATACCTCTCAGCCCTCTGCTCGGCCGGACTGCTTTCGAAGAAAAGAATCGGAAGAAAAATCTCGTATTTTAGCCTGCAACCTGGCCAGTAATCGGCTAAAAAGTACTGACTCGAAATCGAGCCTCGAGTTGTTGAAAAATTCCTCGCCCAACCTCATGGGGGAATACCCAAACAAGGGCATGTTCCGTGTGGCTTACGACAATTTTGAAACAACGTTTTAATTTGAAACATTTCTGAAACACGTTTGAAACGATTTTGCAACATTTTTTTGAAACATATCGTTTCATTTGAAAATTCACTGAAACACGATTTTCGATAAAACGGTTACCACAGCGGGTACAAGCACCGCTAGTAAAGCTTTAGGATAAGAGAGCAAACAGAGATCCTATTCGAGCCAAAACCAAAAATGCTTCCTCCAAACCCGCGAGTAGCTCCTTGCAACATGAAACATATCCATTTCACCGTTTCATTTGGTTCTCGCTACAGTGGTTGAAACAACGTTAATGTTCGGGCGCTTTCAAAAGATAAATCGTGACTGCGGCCGTCCAGCCAAAATCTTCCCCAAGGTGGGCTCTTCCCGGTCTCCCGTCGGGATAGAAATATTCGGCGAAACCGGATTTCTCGACAAGCTTGATCCATTTCTCGACGAGTTCATTCGCCAGCCTCTTCCTCCCGTACTGGATCAGGCCTTCGGCTATCAGGAGTGTTATTGGGGCCCAAACGGGTCCTCTCCAGTAATACGTATCACGGGAGACCAGCCAAGG
>JAWBSP010000017.1:0-26658 GCA_038842485.1 Hadarchaeales archaeon (SeqCode) | reverse complement strand
ATCATCCCAGAGCAAAAGAGCTGTTAAAAAGAGCGCTCAAGGGTGAGTTCGGGCCACTTTGTTGTGGATGAGGTCCTCACCCTCATGCTTGTTCGAACTAAAAATCTCAGAATAGCAATTGAGATAGGAGAATACATCTTGAGTTCACCGAGGATTGAGATGCTTCGAGTACTCGAGGATGAGTTTCAGTTGGCTTGGCACACGTTCAAATCCCTTAAAAGACCAATGAGTTTCACCGACTGTGTTTCCTCGTGCTCATGGAGAAGTATGGAATAAAGTACATGATGAGCTTCGATTCAGGCTTTGATGGACTGGTGACTAGACTCTACCAACGTATCCATCGCCATCTTCTCTTGATCCAGGTACCTCCTATTCCTCGCGAGCAAAAGATCGAAATCGACTTGATGAGCATCAAATTCCGGCCCGTCCACGCAGGCGAACCTCATCTGCCCGCCGACCTCGACCCTGCATGAGCCGCACATCCCCGTCCCGTCTACCATGATGGGGTTCAGGCTGACGATGGTTTTTATCCCCAGCGGTCTGGTCACCTCAGCAACCGCCTTCATCATCAGGACGGGACCAACCGCGTAAACCAAATCCAGTTTCTCCCCTCTTTCAAGAACCTTCTGCAGGAGCTCGTGGACAAATCCCCTGTGCCCCCTCGAGCCATCGTCGGTGGAGACCAGCAGCTCATCGCTCCACTGCCTGAGCTCGTGCTCAAAAATCAGAAGCCGCTCGGTCCTTGCACCTATAAGGGTTAGAACTCTGTTGCCGGCCTGTTTGAGTGCCCTCGCCACCGGATATATACAGGCGACACCCACCCCACCGCCCACGCACGCAACCGTTCCGTAGTACTTGATCTCCGTGGGGTTTCCCAGCGGGCCTACACAATTGAGGATCTCTTGACCCGGCTTCAAGTTCTGCATGAGCTTGGTGGTCTTTCCGGCCTCCAGTACCACTATTGTTACGCTGCCCCTTTGGGGATTGGCGTCCACGATGGTCAGAGGCACCCTCTCCCCCTTCTCGGTCAGTCTCACGATCAGAAAGTGACCAGGCTTGGCCTTCCGGGCTATGTGAGGTGCCTCGATCTCCAACTTGACGATTTGAGGTGCCAGTGGCTCCGCCGAGAGGATTTTGTACCCCATCCAACTTACCGTAAAATTAATCTAAACTAAAAATTGGATGCGGCCGTAGTCTAGCCAGGTAGGACTCAGGCTCCCCGGGCCTGATGCGCGGGTTCAAATCCCGCCGGCCGCACCTGTTGAAGCATCGGAGCAGGAATCACCGGATTCGTTTAACACTTATGCTTTGAGTAGCAGGAAGTGCAAAGCGTTTTTCCGCAGTTAAAGCAGCTCGTGATCTTTGAAGGATCCTTTACGTTTTTTCCACATTGCCTGCATTTCGGCAAACTCTCACCTCAAAAATTATCTGCTGTTCGCCATTAAAACATATAAGGTATAGGCTTGGCGGCTTGACATTCTCCTTTAAAATGCAGCGAGATCATATCCGGTAGCCTTCGGAAATTTCTCACTCCATCCAGCAGTTGCAGATGCGCCTCCGAGCTCGGACTGCTTGATGGTTAATGATCGTTAATTAGCTCTTAAAACCAATTTCCCTCTAAACACGAATCTTGGATTTCAGGGCTCAATTTCAATTTTCTTGTCGATAAATCTCAGATACCATTCAAACTCGCGAGGAGTGAGCAGGTGAAACTCAAAGGGGGCTATGAATCCTATTCTTTCCCTTAGCTTGGCCTCAATCTTTGCCCGCTCAATTTGCCTTCCGGCATGAGCTCGGAAACTAGGGCGATGTCTATATCTCTCGGCGAGTTGGTCTTAAGCACGGAACCAAAAAGATACGCCCTCACTTCCCCGCCCAGCAGCGTTTTTGCCAGCTTTTTTATCTCTTTGGCGTATTTTTCGAGGTCCTCAAAATACTTCTGTTTTTCCGCTTTCAGTTCGAGGAGGGCCTCGGTAAGATTCATATGCCGTTCACCAGCTCTCTCAGCTTTCTGCAGAAATCAAGCATCTCCTTAACTTCCTCTTCTTTGAACTCGATGGGGATGTAGCGCGAAGTTATATATGCTCTCTCAAGTCCTCCAACCGTGCTGGCGTTTGACTTGCAAAATTTTTCCACGGCTTCTCCGCCCACTTTCTTCAGCAGGGTAGCCAGCTCCCATATGAGTGCGTTTTTGGGAAATCCCCCACCTTCCGCAGAAGCGCGTACTTAAGGTACAGCTGGCAGAACTGCCCAAGGTGGAAAGCTACTAGATCGAAAGATTTCTGGGAAAAAAGAAATTCAGCCGTCTTAAGAAATTCAATCGCCCTTCTCCGAAGGATTTCGGCTTCTCTCTCCATCTCTTTCTTCACCATTGCACTATTATCCAGCTCAATTCATCCTCGCATCTGAAGGACTCGTTCGATATCGCAGGAAGTTTGGGTCAGGGGTCACCAGTCCCAAGTTATGCTCGTCCCTAGAGCGTCCGACTATCACGAAACCTGAAGCTTCTCAAATCCTCCCCAGTCGCACCCTCTTACCGCAATGCTAACCGAAAAAGGGAACGGTGAGAACAGGGGCTTTTCCTGGAAGGAGTAGTTGAGGATGACCCTAGTCCTGAAAGTTGATCCCCAAAGACCACGTGCGGAACTGATTCGCCAAGCAGCGGGGCTTCTCCGGGAGGGTGGACTAGTAGCCTTTCCAACGGAAACCGTATATGGTCTTGGTGCAAACGCGTTGCTTGAGAGAGCGGTAAGGAGGGTATTCGAAGTGAAGGGTAGACCCACCACCAACCCGCTAACCGTGCACATCGCGGACAAAGATACTTTTTACTCACTGGTGAAGTCCTCCCCACCGTTAGCCGAGCGGCTCATCGAGAGATTCTGGCCAGGTCCCCTCACTCTACTTGTGCCCAAATCCCAGCTCGTGCCCGATGCGGTCACCGCTGGCCTTCCAACCGTTGGGATGAGAATGCCAAGTCATCCCGTATCTATTATGCTGATTACCGAAGCCGGGGTTCCCCTAGTCGCACCGAGCGCCAACCTTTACGGCAGACCAAGTCCAACCTCGGCCGCGCATGTTCTTGAGGACCTAGGCGGAAAGATAGACGCCGTGATTGACGGGGGAGAAGTTGAATATGGGATCGAGTCGACCATCCTCGACCTGACCTCGGATCCCCCCACTCTCTTGAGACCAGGGCCGGTCACGGTGGAGGAGCTTGAAGCGGTCATCGGGAAGGTTGTAGTCCGGAGTGTAGACATCCCCAAGGGGCCTGACTTTGAACGGCACTATGCACCAAAATCCAAGTTGATCTTGGTCGAGGGAAATCCAGACAAGGTGTGCTCAAAGATAGTGGAGGTGGCAGAAAAATACCAAAGGGAGGGGAAAAGAGTGGGAATTCTAGCAACCGCGGAGAATGCGGGGAAGTACCGTGCCGGTGTCGTGAAGGTGGTGGGATCCCGCTCAGAACCCGGGCTCATCGCAGCTAGACTCTTTAAAGTTCTGAGAGAATTCGACAAAGAACAGGTCGATGTGATCCTAGCCGAAGGCCTTGAACCTTCCGGCATTGGGCTAGCCTTCACCTATCGCCTGCGGGAGGCCTCCAGCGAAATCTTACGCGTCTAGGTTCGGTGTGCGGTCGGGTGCAAATCTTTCCATCCCTCCATGCGATACAACACCTGAACTCCTGAACCGAACTGATCCTCTTCTGAAATCAGTTCGACCTTTTCCCCGTCATATCGATAGACGCTCGCCAGACCCTCCCGGGCCTCTCCGAAACCCGCCGCGTCCCCACCTGTCCCGAAGTACAGGCTGACCCCATCGCTCTCCATGGAAATGATGGGGGCTGGCGCGGTATAAACCAGTTCGCCCCTCACGTCCCCTTCACCGTCCCAGACCCTAAGCTCTCCTGACTGGTAACCCATATAAAGTTTACCCCTGAACACCTCCATCTCCCATATGTTCCCCTTACCATAGTCGAAATCGCACATGAGGCTCCAGTTCCACCCGTCCTCGGAGACCCAGATACGACCTCTGTAGGCCGAGCCGAAAAGCCTCCCCCTGTACTCCTCCAGGTCGTAAATGCAGGAGCCGGTTTCATAGGGCTGAACGGGATAAAATTCCTTCCCGTTCCAGAGCGCTATGAGATCCCAGAAGGTGTCCCCTATGATCAGGTTCCCCTTGAACTCCCTCATGCACCTGACCCCGTACCAGTTGTTCCCCCAAGGATACCAGTGGTAGTCGACCACCAAGGTCCAC
This sequence comes from Hadarchaeales archaeon (SeqCode), assembly GCA_038842485.1. Taxonomy (GTDB): domain Archaea; phylum Hadarchaeota; class Hadarchaeia; order Hadarchaeales; family JAWBSP01; genus JAWBSP01. The sequence continues at coordinate 22,404 of JAWBSP010000017.1, read as the reverse complement.
CTTTTCCCTCCCTCGTACCTGTAAACCCTCGTCCCGTTGAGGGAAGTTCCAGCGTACAGTTTTCCCTTGTATACAACCAAGGCATTGACGTTGTGATCCAGCCCATCCCCCACCAGCTCCCATTTACTACCGTCAAACTTCCATACCCTCCCAACACCACTCATCATCCCGAACTCGGAGGTCGTGCCGACATACAGCTCGCCCCGATATTCCGCCATGCACAAAACCGAATACCCCAACACCGGAGAAATGGGAACCCAGCTCTTCCCGCCCATATACATGTACACCCTTCCCGGATTGCTCGAGCCGCAGAGTAGGGCAGGAACTGCTGGTCGGGCGGAGGATGAGGGTAAGAGGCAAAGAAGTAGGCTCAACACAAGAGGGAGAACTAGGAACCCGCTGACCCTCTGCATCAAAAAGTCGGAGGGGTATTAAAAGGAGGTATTTTACAGAAGCTCGAGGAAGTTGACGATTCTAACCGGATAGAGCGTGCTGAGCGATTGCCATGCGCAGCAGCGGCCCCCAGCCGTCTTCTCGCCACGCTTTTATAACCTGTCCCCTTTCTGACGTGGAATCGCTGAAAAATTGTCTACGTTCTCGAGCGATGCCCGTTAGCATCAGACGAGCGAGGCGAGAAGGAAGGAAAGAAGCATGTAAACGAGGGTGCCCAAGAGAATGGATAACAGACCTATTCTTCCAGTGAGGAGGTATACCATCACGAGGTAGCAAATCCAAGCTGGAAGGACGAGGAACAGGCCCCTGATGTAACTCCCGACGGACTCGGCCCCGGCCTCGAGGTAAATCGTCACGAAGGTGATGACGGTTACGGCCGGGAACATGGCGATGAAAGCTGCAGCCCACCCGCTCCCCCGCGCGCCCAAGTAAGTCACTAGGCTCACGATGCTCCCTCCCAGCAGGAAGTACAGCAGATACCTCAACATCCTAATTTCAGCAGGGGGAAATTAGTGTGCCGGCCAACCTCCCCCCCGAGTACTTTAAGGTCGAGGAGAAGTACAGGCTTGCCAAAACCCCCGAGGAGAGACTCAGGCTGACGGAGGAGCTGATCCGGCTCGCTCCCAAGCACAAGGGAACCGAAAAGCTCCTCAAAATGCTGAAGCAGAGGGTGAAAAAGCTCAAGGGGGAGATTGAGAAAAAGCAGGCAAAAAAACTCGGCACCAGGATATCCTTCGCCGTCAAAAAGGAGGGAGCGGGACAGGTGGTCCTGCTCGGCCTGCCAAACTCGGGGAAATCCACCCTCCTCTCCAGACTGACCTCGGCGAAACCCGAGATAGGGGAGCATCCCTTTACCACCACCAAGCCCGTCCCCGGCATGATGAATTTCGAGGACATTCAGGTACAGCTGGTCGAGTCTCCGGCAGTGGTGGAGGGCTCCTGCGAGGGAAGGGGTTTCGGACTTGCCCCCTTCGGTCTAGCGCGGTCCGCCGATGCTCTCCTGCTGGTGGTGGATGCCGGGGAGCCTTGGCAGCTTGAGGTACTGCTGAAAGAGCTTAGGGGGGCAGGGGTAACACCAGATCCCTCCAGAACGGCTGTGGTACTGACCAAACTCGACCGTGAACGCGGTGAATTCCCAAACTGCCCCTTCAAGGTTTTGAGGGAGGGGGATCCTTCCCTTCCGTCGGAAATCTTCCGTCTCCTCCACGTGATAAGGGTCTACACGAAGCGCCCTGGGGAAAATCCCGCCACCCGCCCCCTCATCCTGCCGGAGGGTTCCACCGTTCTGCAGGCGGCCAGGAGAGTACATGAGGAGCTGGCGGAAAATCTGGAATTTGCAAGGGTCTGGGGTTCCACGCGCTTTCCGGGGCAGAGGGTGCCGAGGGATTACGTGCTACAGGATAAAGACGTGGTAGAGTTTCACCTAAAATAAAACCTCCTGGGATTCGTGCAGATAGCTGAACACGTTTTGGCGAAAATCCCGATTGAGCATGAAAGAGGACTTGCGCTCAAAACACAGCCCCGAACCCGAAACCGGCGTTATTCCCACGCGGGGATGAAGTTATTATGCTCGGGGGTTTAGAGTTGGATGCCGCTCAGACCAGGAAGATGCTACAGGCACTTCAGCGGGCCAGCCTACACTAGAAAGGATTACGTCAAGGATTTCCCAGCCATGCGCATCCAGACCTTTGACATGGGAAACCCCGCCGGAAGCTTCCCCCTCCAGCTTTCCCTCCTCGTGATGGGAAGCGGGCAGATCAGACACAACGCCCTAGAGGCCGGCAGGATGGCGGCCAACCGATACTTGGAAACCACCGTCGGCAAGGACAACTATCATCTCAAGGTAAGAGTATACCCACACCACATAATAAGAGAGCACCTGCTCGCGGTGGGTGCTGGGGCTGACCGGGTTTCGGAGGGAATGCGCCTAGCGTTCGGGAGAGCGGCGGGAACGGCTGCGAGAGTGAAAGCAGGACAAGCGGTGGCCACGGTTAGGACCCTCCCCCAGTTCGAACCCCAAGCTAGAGAGGCGCTCAGGCGGTTCTCCCTGAAGCTTCCCTTCACCTGCAAGATCAGGGTCGAATCCCCGCCTACACCAAGTGGGCAAGAAGCTCGTAAATCGCCCTAGCGGCGGCAAAGGAGGCACAGTTACCTGAATCGAAAGGCGGGCAAACCTCCACCACGTCCACACCACAGAGACTCACACCCCTTAGCCCCCTAAGAAACTCGAGCAGCTGAGAGGTGGAGATACCACCCGGCTCGGGGCAGGAAACCCCTGGAGCGAAGGCTGGATCGAGGAGGTCCATATCCAGACTCAGGTAAACCTTCCCGCTGCACTCCTCTTTTACCTTCCTGCCCAGCTGGAGGGGGTCGGAGAAACGATCCGCGTAAACTGGGAGGAGCCCGGTCCCCCGGATGAAATCCATCTCCTCCCTCGAGAGAGATCTCAGCCCCACCAGAAGCAGCCTAGTGGGGGGGAGAAACTCAAGAAGCCTCCTAGCAACCGTGGCATGGCAAAGCGTCTGCCCCGCCCACTCTTCCCTTAGATCGGCATGAGCGTCGAGATAGAGGACAAAATCAGGCCTAGCGGCCCTGCAGGCGAAATAGGTGAGGGTGTGCTCCCCGCCCAGAAGCAGGGGGAGCTTCCCGTCCCCTAGCACCCTACGAACCTCGCCTTCAATCAGCTTCCCCGCCTCCTGCAAATCGGGGGGAAGCCAGAGGTCTCCCAAGTCCGAGGTCTGGAGTTTTTCAAAAACATCCGCACCTGCTGAGGGAATGTAGGTTTCCAAGTTAAAGGAGGCCTCCCTTATCCGTTGGGGAGCGAACCTGCTTCCACTCCGGTAGGTGGAGGTCAGATCCAGCGGCACCCCCATCACCGCAACTTGGGAGGATTCGTAAGTGCTCTCAAATCCCCCAAAGGGTGGCTTGACCGGGACCCACATCCCATCTTCCTACAGCAGCCTAAAACCTGCCTGCAGCGAGAGGGTGATCAGCCCGGCAAGAACCACACCTAGGGAGATGGCTAGGGAGGAACGCCTCCAGTCCAGCCGCAGCAGATAGGCAATCAGCGTGCCCGTGTAGGCACCCGTCATGGGAAGGGGGACCGCCACAAAAAGAGCGAGAAACGGAAAAGTCCACTTTCTCCCTCTCGCCTTCTCCTCCGCGTACGAAACTATGCGCCTGAGCAAATCGACTTTCCGGCTCAAGTAAGGGAAGAGAAGGTTCATGAAACCGTAGACGGCCGGGATCACCAGAAGGTTCAGCGAGATACAGAGAAGATACGCTTCCAGGGGAGAATAGCCCACCTCCACGCAGAGGGGAATGGCGTACCTTGACTCAACGAGGGGAGCGAGGGAGAGAAGGGGGAGGCAGGGTTTCACGCCTAGCCAGTATAGGAGGAGAGCGAAGGCGCCCAACACGAGCAAAAGCACGCCCGCCAAATCCGCCCTCTTCCCCATTCCTCCTTCCTTTGGACATTTTAGAAGCAGCCGTAGGAATGGATGGGGTCGTAGGGTAGCCTGGTCCATCCTACCAGCTTGGGGTGCTGGTGACCTGGGTTCAAATCCCGGCGACCCCACCCGGTTTGCACAGAAAAATCGAAACACGTTGGGCGATGAAGTGCCGTGACGAGTCAGAACCCGTGAAATGTAAATAAGCCAAGGTGAATGGTTATTAGTGCCAGTTACTCTCCCGATGGGAAGAACTGGCGCCATGTGGGTCTGGTTCATGGGGTGCTTTCTCCTTTTCTTCCACCTCCTCCTCAAGCGATGCAGGAGGGAGGGCCTGTCCGCCGCCCTTTCCGCGCCCCTCGCCTTTCTGCTCGTTCTGCCCTTCTACAAATTCGACCTCTCACTCTACCTCTCCGACACTCGGGCCTTCTTAAACCTCTGTGCGGCGGAGGAACTCTGGCTTTTCCTAGGAGTTCTAATCCTGGCAGTTCAGTTCTCGGCCTACTGGAAGCTCTCAGGACGGATGAAAGGGGAAACATATAGACACATTGTTCACGCCTTCGCCGCCCTCCTTATAGCTTATTTTGTGGCGGTGAACGTTGATCTCGCCTTCATTTTCCTCTGCTTTTACCTCGCCATTTTTACCGCCGGGACTTATTTGAGACACGCCCCCCTCTCGGGAAGGTACGTGGAGACCTTCCAAGGGTGGCTGAACCAGTGGCTGGGAGCGGGGGAGAGAACCAAGGAAGAAAGCAAGCTCTTCATGGCAGCCTACTTTGGGATGATCGGCATGGCCATTCCCATTCTCCTTCTGGAGCCGAAGATTGCCTTAGCAAGCATCCTCACCCTTGCCATCGGCGACCCCACCGCCACCATGGTGGGCCTCAAGTACGGCCGGCACAAATGGAAGCACAATCCTGGGAAAAGTGTTGAGGGATCGATAGCCATGGGCTTGACCATCTTCGTTCTGCTCCTCCTCTTCACCAACCCACTTCTCTCCGCCTGTATCGCTACCTCCGTGGCAATCTTCGAGTCCATGCCACTCGCTTTCAGTGACAACCTGATCGTCCCACTGTTCGCTGGGATTCTTTTAAAAACAGCCGGGACGTGAGTTAGGCGCTTGGCGAGAGGGATAGCGGCTGGTGCAACTAAATTTGCGGCGAGGTAACTGCCAGATGAGCGGATTGAAGGTTGCCGTGGTCAGCGATTGGTTTCCCCCCAAGCTGGGAGGGGTTGAAACCTTTGTATACTCGTTCTCATCCGAGCTTGCCTCGAGAAAGGGGATTGAAGTTGAGGTTATAACGGAGAACTATCCAAAAACCTTCACCTTCTCCGATAGGTTCGAGGTGATAAATGGGCTCAGGGTGAGAAGGTTGGCAGGCATAATCGTGCCCAGATGGAAGGTTTATTTTCATCCGGAGACACCCCTCAAATTGAAGGAGCTCTTCAAGAAAGAGAACTACGATGTGGTGCACACCCATCACCTCCTCACGCCCCTCTCGATCTTGGCGACGGGAGTGGCAAAATTCATGCACCCCAGGAGGAGATGTGTGATCACCACCAACCACACCTATCACGGGTGGGCGGAGAGAAGATTTTTTGGCTTTTTTGGGCGCTTCACGGTCAGAAGCACGCAGCCTGACCGCGTCATCGTGGCAACTGAAATCAGCAGGAAATTCGTGGAAAGAATGGGGGTGAACCCAGAAATAATAAGAAAAATCCCCCTAGGTGTGGACACGAAGAAATTTTCACCCGACAAGAGATCGGAAGAGCTGAGAAAGGAACTCGGGATAGGTTCGAACGTTTTCCTGTTATATGCTGGAAGGCTCGCGGAAAGAAAGGGAGTGGCCTATCTCCTACAGGCATTCCGCGAGGCCCTACAGATAATGAAGGAGATGAAGCTTGTCATCCTCGGCGACGGCCCCATGAGGAACCGGCTGATGGAGCTTTCGCGGAAGCTGGACCTGAAAGATTCTGTAAAATTCGTCGGGTACAGACCGCCTGAAGAGGTGAGCAGGTACTTCGCCTCCTGCGATTTTACAGTGGCACCCTCAATCTGCGCGGAGAGCTTCGGCCTGGTGATGGTGGAAGCCATGGCATCAGGGAAACCCATTATCGCAACCAATGTTTCTGGTTTCAATGAAGTCTTTGTGGAAGGGACGGGCTTCCTAGTGCCACCGAGAGACACCAACAGCCTGAAGGAGAGAATCTTGCAGCTAGCCACCGACAGGGAGCTCATCACGAGAATGGGAAGAAAAGCGAGGGAAGAGGCTGTGAGGAGGTACAGCTTGGAGAGAGTTGTGGACTCCACCTTGGAGGTTTACAATGAAGTACTTTCCGCGGTATAGAATTTACAGTATCTTAATCTGGCTCACGCCCGCCCTCCTGTGCTACTACCTCCTGAAACTGACCAGCCTTCACTGGCTTCTGAAGGTTTTTCTTTTTTTGGTGCTATACCCCATCTTCTTCCTAGGGCTGGTGTTTCTCTTTTTCAAAATTGGAAAACTGTGGAATGCACGCCAGAGAAAGAAGCAGCTGGAAAAACAGCTCGTTACCTCTTCAGGCCCCTAACGCCCAGATATAAAGCCGCAAGAGCCCCGACAAGAGTGGATAGGACATAGGATATCCCCCGTTCTATCAAGGTCGCAGCCACGGATATCGGCAGGGGAATACCACAACCCACCAGAACGGCAACCATCGTGCCCTCAAACAGCACCAACCCCCCGGGTAGGAGTGGGATGCATCCGGCTAGAAGCGGGACAGTGACCGCCAGTAAGGGGGCTGCCAAGGGAGGATCGGTACCCAAAGCGACAAGAATGAGAAACACCCTCACAGAACTCAGGATGTAAAGAAGTGTAGCGATGGTTAAAATCAGGAAGGTTTTCCCCGTATCTCTGAGCACCCGCTGGGCACTGCTGTAGAATTTTTGTATCGAGGCGTGAGCTTTTTTCTCGTCGAACCTCAACTTGAAAAATTTAGCAATTCTACCGGCAGTCCTAACTATGCTCCTAGCCGCCAGCTTTCTCCTGATGAATAGGAAACCTAGAAGGAGAAGACTGCCTAGAAAGAGAGCCCCCACCGCTAGGAGTACCACACTCGCCAAAGAGGGGGAAAGCCACATGCGAAGTATCGTGCCCAGCAGAAGTACTCCAAGGATGGGGGGTAGGGTCAGGAGGCCCTCAGCCAAGATGGTGGCAAAACCAACGGGGTAGGGAACCTTGTGGGTCTTTTTGATGAAATACGCTCGAAAGGGTTCGCCCCCGCTCTTGCTTATCGGGGTTATGTTCGAGAAGAACATTCCCGCGTGGGAGATCAGGTAGAGGCTCTTGAGGTCAACCTGATAACCGGATGCCAGTAGCGCAACCCTCCACCTGCCTGCCCACAGGAGTACTTCAAAGAAATACAGAAGGATTGCACAGAGCACCAAGCCCCGGTCAGCTGATACAGTGGCTCTATATATCTCACCCAGTTCCTCCTGGGAAAGCGACACCATGCCTCCAAGCACGAGAACCACAAGAAGTGCGACAACAGCAACCTTCCGGGGGGAAAACCTGCGCTTGGCTTTGGGCATCCATTATTTCTCTGGAAGCGTTTAGAGCCGAACCGGATGATCGCCCGAGTAAAGGGTTTTGTGAGGTAGGCAAGTAAGAAATGAACGCCGCCGGAAAAATCCTCCGCCAGACCGTCCCCGTCCTCTTCCTCTGTACCCTGTTCGAGCTTTTCGCAGGGGGGATCCTTGAAAGCATGAAGGAGAAGTTCGTTCTTCTACCGGGGCTCCTAGTCATGATCCCTCCCTTGGTGGATCTTCGGGGAAACATCGGATCGGCCCTGGCCTCCAGGCTGGGGACCGCCCTCCACCTCGGGATAGTGAAGCCCAAGCTTGCCATGACACGTGCCCTCAAGACCAACATCCTCTCCTCCCTCATCCTCTCCGTTTTGGGCTCGATCACGGTCTGGCTGCTCTCCTGCTTCCTCTGCCTGTTGATGGACCTGCAGGGGGTCTCGCTCCTCTGCTTGCTCTTCATCGCAACCTTCTCCGCAGTGGTGTCCGGAATCCTCATAACCTTCACCACCGTTCTCCTCTCCATCATCTCCTACAGGAGGGGTTGGGATCCTGACAACATCACGGGACCCGTCATGACGACCCTGGGGGACATCTTTACCTTCTTTTCCATCCTGCTCGCGGTGGTGATCTGGTGAAGCCCTATACTGTAGGGAGAATCGTGCTTGAGTGCTATTTTATTCTTCTAATAGCTGCCGTCTTTTCGCTACTTGCTGGCTTCCTCCTCCAGGGCAATTTGGAGCGGATAATGAGGATCTCCCTGCTCGTGGCCCTGGTTCCGCCCCTCAATAACCTGGGTGGGAGCATTGGATGCATTGTGGGGTCGAGGATGGGAACGGTTCTGCACCTGAGCGGGGAAAAGGGGGGTAGGAAACAGCTCGGGTTCAACCTTTCGGCGGGGCTTACCTCCGGAATACTTTCCTTCCTCCTTGTGGGCATGGTGCTCCTCTTTCTCCGGCCGCTGGGGTTTTCGTCCCTGGCCCCGGCATTCGTACTGGCTGGCCTCCTCCAGACCGCCTTCTCCGTCTTCGTTTCGGCTTGGCTGGCCTTCATCTCCTTCAGGGAGGGGCTGGACCCGGATAACGTGGTGGCCCCCCTCATCACCTCCTTCTGTGATGTCACGGGGGTGGCCTCACTCCTCCTAGCGGCCAGACTACTCGGGCTTTAGGGAGCTCCGCCCGCTCAGAAAGGACCTGAAGAGGGCCCTCCTCTCCTCCTCCACCACAAGCTCGATGAACCTGTCGCCAAACTCTCCCGCCGCCGAGAGAATACGCTGCGCGGCCTCGGGTCTCACCCCCCTCCCAGCCAGCGCTAGCGCCGCAAGCTTCCCACCCCTTTCGAGCAACTTGGCACTCCCCAGCAGCTCCCTCCATAGCTTGGTCGACCTCCCCTTCCTCCGCAGTTCGAGCGCCTCCCTCACCTCCTCCTCAGTGGAGTCAGCCATTCCCAGCCTCCTGGATCCGCAGAGCGGGCAGCTCGGCCTCTCATCCAGCTCGTACATTTTCTTCTCCTCGACGTACTGGAGGCACTCCACACAGGCGAGAACCCTCACCTCGCTCACCAATCTGGCCCTAGCCGAGGCTAGGATGAGGGCCCTCATGCGCTTGGGTGCGACCGGTTCCAGATAGAAGGCCGGCTGCTTCCAGAAGAGGGAGGCAACGGGAGTGGGTTCCTTCCTCTTCCCGAGATCCACAACCTCCACCTCCCCTTCCCTTATTTTCTCCAGAACCCTGAAAGTCTGCTCCACATCCAAGTCCTTCTCCACCACCTCCCTGTACGCCTCCTGGTGGGCTGGGGTTGCCCTGAGAGCGGTCTGAAGCTTTTGCACCACCGGGGCGGTGATCTCCGCCTCCCTGTCCAGCACCCCCATCCTTTTAGCCACCTGCACGAGCCTCCAGGCGAAAAAGTGGCTGCGCTCCACCGCCTCCTTCAGCGCGGATCTCAGCTCCTCCAGCGGTCTGTTCCTGAGGATTTCCAAAACCTGCTGGTGGTTCAGAAGTTCGGAGCGGAGGACAATCTTGTAGGGGTCTGTGGTTATCGCAACGCTTCCCCCCGTGAGCTCGGAGAGGAGGTGAGCCATCAGTCTGGCGAGCGTCCGGTTGACTAGGGAACCGAAGCATGCCCCCACCACGCAGAACTCACCAACCTGCTCGACCGTAATCCTGCTCTCAGTGGGAAGCGGGATTCCCTCCTCCGCCTGCTTGAGCACCTCCCCCAGAGAGGACTCCAGCACCTCCTTCGCAACCGAGTACTCCTGGGCCAGATGATCCAGAACCCCCGCCCCCTCCCTTTCCACCCTAGACCTGATTCTGCCCACCTCCTGTGCCACCGAGAAGGGAACGGGTATTTCCTCACCTATCCAGGTGGGAACGCATCCCAGCGGGTCCTCCTCCTTCTTAACGTAAATCCTGTCCCTGAAAATCTGGAGAATCCTCCATGGTCTGCCTGCCATGATGAACTTGGTTCCCGGCTCCCCGTACTCGGCCACAAAAGACTCGTCCAAGATTCCGACGGGGTTGCTCGTCTCATCCTCCACCACCAAGTACTGCTTGAGCTCCGGAATCATGGAAAGGTTCTGGTAATAGTAGTTGAAGGTCCGTTGGGAGGACAGGGGTCTGGAGTATTCTCCATCCGAGACCCTCAGCAGCCTCCGCTCCAGACTCTGGGCGAATTCCAGCACCCGGAGTATGTCTTCACGGGTAAGGTTGCGGAAGGGATGAGCCCTCCTGAAGATTTTGAGTGCCTGCTCCACGCTCACCGTCCTCCTCTCCCCAAGCAGGGCCACGAGGGAGTGCAGGAGAACATCGAGGGGTTTTTCAGGGACCTTCACGGGTTCCAGCTCACCCCTCCGCGCCTTCGCCGCTATAACAATCGACTCTAGGGCATCCTCGGGATCTAGTGCCACGATTCTCCCCCTCGAAACCTCGGTCAGCCTGTGCCCCGCCCTTCCAACCCTCTGCACCAGCCTGGTGACCTGTCTGGGTGAGTTGTACTGAATCACCAGATCCACCGTGCCTATGTCCAGCCCGAGCTCCAAGGAAGAGGTGCAAATCAGGTACCGAATTTCCCCCGCCTTGAGAGCCTTCTCAGCCCTGACCCTCACCGCTCCCGAGAGCGAACCGTGGTGAACAGCCAGTGGGGCCTCCACATCCCAAAGCCTGAACCTGCTCGACAGGATCTCGGCCATGGGTCTGGTGTTAGTGAAGATGAGAACCGACCTCTGGCCCTCCATGAGTTCCCTCATCGCCCTCAACCTCGCCGCCACCTCGGGGAAGGAGTAGAGTTTCTCCGCCAGCTGGACATCCTCCTTCCTCACCCGGGGATAGACGACCTCGATTTCCATGCGCTTGGCCACGCTCACATCCAGAACCTCACAAGGTCTCCCGACACCCACCAGAAACCTAGCCACTTCCTCGGGGGAACCGATGGTGGCAGAAAGCCCCACAAGCTGCAGCTCCCTCCCCACCACCTCCCGCAGCCTCTCCAGCGTGAGGGAAAGCTGGGCCCCCCTCTTGCTCTCCGCCAGCTCATGCACCTCGTCCACCACCACCCACCGCAGGGGTTTCAGGAACTCGCTGAGCCTCCTGCCCAGCAGCAGGATTTGGAAGGTCTCGGGAGTGGTTATCATTATGTCGGGAGGCACTAGCGCTTGGATCCTCCTCTCCCTCGCCTCCGTGTCCCCATGTCTGACCGAGATCCTGAAGTCTAGGGACTTGCACCACCACTCCAGCCTCTCCAGCATGTCCCTGTTCAGCGCCCTCAGCGGGGTAATATACAGGAGCTTGATCCCCCTCTCCCTCGGAAGGTATAGCATCTGGTGAAGAACCGGGAGAAAAGCCGCTTCCGTTTTGCCACTACCTGCCGGGGCTATGAGCAGAACATTTTTTCCCTTCAGTATTTCTGGAATCGCCCTCTCCTGCGGGAGGGTGGGCTGATCAAATCCCCTCTCGGCAAGCAGCCTTCTGATGGGGGGAGCCAATAAGTCAAAAGAGCTCATCCAACAGTTACCGACACCCGAGTAATCTAGTTCTAGCTCAAAATCTCCGTGCAGATACCCGCCCCGATGGTCTGCCCGCCGTGTCTGATGGCGAACCTCCCGAGCTGGGGAAACTCCGCCACTCTCTCCAGAACCATAGGTTTGAGAAGGGAGATTTTGACCACCCCTGCCTCCCCCTTCCTCAGGCTTTGCGGCCGCTCCTCCAGAACACCCCCACTTTTGGGGTCGATCTTCTTCAGCAGCTCGGAGATGGTTCCGGGGGCATCGGCGGTGTGGCAATGAATGCTGGGGGTGAAACCGGGGGAGATTTCCCCAGGGACGGTCAGGACTATTATCCTTGCCAGGAACTCCCTGACCACGGTCGGAGGGTTCTCCGGGTGTCCAGCCACGTCCCCTCTGGAGATATCCGCTTTGGTCAGGCCCCTCACGTTGAAACCTATGTTGTCCCCTGGGAGGGCCTTGGGTCTGGGCTGGTGATGCATCTCTATAGACCTCACCTCCCCGCTCTTCCCCGAGGGCTGGAAAACCACCACATCCCCCACCTCCAGCACCCCGGTCTCCACCCTTCCAATCGGAACCGTCCCGACACCCGAGATGGAGTAGACGTTCTGCACGGGAATCCGGAGGGGCTTGTCCACCGGTTTTTCCGGCTCCCGAAGTGCCTCTAGGGCTTGAAGCAGGGTAGGACCGCTGTACCATGTCATCTTCGGGCTGGGCTTGACGAGATTCTCCCCGTGGAAGGATGCCACGGGGATGAAGGGGAAGTTCTCAGCACCCTTGTACCCAATCCCAGCAAGCAGGGATGCCACCTCCCCCTTCAGCCTTTCGTACACACTCTTCTCGTACCCCACCAGGTCCATCTTGTTTATCACCACCACGAGCTGGTTCACCCCCAGCGTGAAGGCCAGGGCGGCGTGCTCCCGGGTCTGGGGCATGATGCCGTCATCTGCCGCCACCACCAGAACCCCCGCGTCCGCCTGGCTGGCCCCCGTTATCATATTTTTGACGAAGTCCCTGTGCCCAGGAGCATCGATGATGGTTATGAGATTCTTTTCCGTCTCTATCTTCTGGTAGGCAATCCCGATCGTCACTCCCCTCTCCCTCTCCTCTCTCTCCCTGTCCATCACCCAGGCGAACCTGGAGCTCCCCGCCTCCGGAGAAAGATCCTTGTCGGTTATGAGACCGAGATCGTAGAGGAGTCTTCCAATGGTGGTCGATTTGCCGTGATCCACATGCCCAATGAAGACCAGATTTACGTGTGGTTTCATCCGCCTAGGGCAACCTCGGCTGGGGCTTGCTGGGACTCTTTTTCCTCGGGTTTTGCCCCAGAGGTGGGCTTCGCTTCCTCGGACGGAGTCTCTGGTTTTTGCTCCCCAGCTTTTGCTGCCTCTGGGGGAGCCTCGGGCGGTTGCCCAACCACTTGAGACGGCTTTTCCTCAGGTTTCTCCTCGGGGGGAGGGGCTGGCTTCGGAACCTCCGGCAGGGGAACCAGCAGGACGGGTTGGGGAGCAGGTGGTTTGACCCTCTCGAGGAGGGATGCTAGATTGGACTTGGCCACCCGGAAGCTCTCCTTCATTTTTTCCGCCTGCCTCTGCAACTGGGCGAGGAGGGTTGAGACATCGGGTGGCTTGACCCTGCAGAGTTCTGAAAGTCTCTCTGAAAGATATCCCATGTCGGTGGAGGAATGCTCTAGGGTGGAGAGGAGGAAGTCCTTCTTTTCCAGCGCCCTTCCCGGAAACTCAGGAAATTCCCTGGACAGGACCTCCACCCTTCTCATCACCTCGAGGCTCAGCTCCCTCAGACCGCTGACCTCCCCGTGTCCCCTCTCCGCCAAGATGCCCAACCTCGAAGCCAAGAGTTCCAGGTTCGCAGACAGGTCCCGGAAATCCTCCCTCGCCAGCTGGGCCGCCTGCCTGAGTTCCTGCGGATCCAAACCGACTAGCCTCGAAAGCGCGCCCCCCGTCTCCACCCACACGGTGAAGTCCTCAACGGGGAGCCTCTGGGAGGGGAGTGGGGGTGGCTTGGGCTGGTAGAGGTAAAGAGTGGCCAGCAGGACGACAGCGGCGGCAAGAGCGACCGCCCTCTGTGCAGGAACTTCCACCCTCGCAGCGGCAATCAGACACCCAACGAATGCAAGGAGGAGAACCAGCCTCGTCACCGAAACTGTCATCGTATTCTTCCTCCTCCGCTTTTAACTTCACTGCCAAAAACTCTTTTTTATGGGGGTTAGTACTTCCGTTTGAATGGAGATTTCACCAGCCCACCCACGGGCCGAGTCCCTGAGGATAAGGAGGAAACTCGCTGAAGCCTTCGAGGAGGGCATAGTGGTTCCCGAGGGACTGGCGGCGCACGGAAGGGGAGAGGCCTTTGACTATCTACTGGGGGAGAAAACGCTCGAACCTGCCAGAAAAGCGGCGGAGGCTGGAACCGCCCTTCTCCTACTCGCCAAAAAGCCGGTCATCTCAATCAACGGTAACGCTGCCGCCCTAGCGGGCCGAGAACTCGTGAGGCTTGCCAGTCTCTGCAACGCTGCTCTCGAGGTCAATCTCTTTCATTCCTCGCGGCGGAGGGAGCGGAAGATCGCGAGCCTGCTCAGGAGCTATGGAGCGAAGAGCATCCTGGGGGTGGATCCGGAGCACTGGACAACCATCGAGGAGATTCACAGCAATCGGAGGAGGGTGGACCGCAGGGGGATAGCCGCCGCCGATGTGGTGCTGGTGCCCCTGGAGGATGGGGACAGGACTCAGGCCCTCAAAAAGCTCGGCAAGAAGGTTGTTGCCATCGACCTCAACCCGCTCTCCAGGACCTCCCTATCGGCCGACATCACCATCGTGGACAACATCGTTCGGGCCGTTCCCCTCATGGTGAGGTTTGCCAGGGACCTCCGGCACAGAATGGGGGAACTTGAGGGGATTGTAGAACGATTCGATAACCGGAGAAACCTCTCGGATTGCCTCTCCCTCATCGTGAGGAGACTCACCGAACTCTCCTCATCCCCTGATCTCCTCAAGAATCCTCCGGGCTGACTCCCGAGGATCGGCCGAGTTGTAAATCGCGCTCCCAACGATGCAGACATCCGCCCCCGACCTCACCACCTCTCTGGCCACGCCCGCCTTTATCCCCCCCGCCACAAAAAGGAGAAACTTTCCCGCCCTCCTCTTTGCCTCCCTTATCAGCTGGGTCTGCTCGTATATTCCCCTCCCCTTCAGCTGCTCGCTTATCCCACGGTGGAGGCAGAAGGCCACCGTCTTCTCCCCTCCCCGGAACTCCCCCACCAGCTCCTCGATTTTGGAGAGGGGATCTGGACAGTCGAGAAGGTCGATGAGGATCGCCTTTTCCCTCCTGCTCGCCTCGCCGAATGCCTCCAGAATCTTCGTCTTTCCGCCAATTCCCATCACAGCCACCACATCCGCGCCCTTCCTGAAGGCTATCCTTGCCTCCAAGTTCCCCACATCCATGGTCTTCATGTCCGCCACCAGCACGGCCTCCGGACAGGCGGAGCGGAGGGCCGGCAGGAGGTTTTCCACCCCGTGTCTCTTTATGTTGGGGGTTCCGGCCTCGATGACCCTCGCCCCACCCTCGTATGCTGCCCTGGCTATCTCAACCACTGTCTGGAGATCCGCATCCAGATCCAGCGCCACCTGCAACTCCGGCGGGCTCAGCCTCTCAAGCGGGCTTAGCGGTAACTCGACCCTTTCGGCCACCACCGGCTCGCGCTCAGGCATGGGTGCCGGGACCCCCTCCTCGCTCCATCCTCTCTCCCTGTAGTACTCTGAAAGAAGGGAGGAGAGGTCCATGCCAAATCTTTCTGGGAGACGGTCTTGCTCGGGCCCGAAACCCTCCCGCAGGTTGAAGAGCCTCTCGGTGGCGAAGATCCTCGAACCAACCTCGTGGAGATACTCCCCCGTCCATCTCCAGCCCGTGAGGGCGGTGAGCAGGGTAGCCAGTTCATCCAGCTCGAACTCGAGACTCGTGAAGAGAGCCGGGAAGTAGTACTTGCATACCACAAGGCTGTCGAGCACCGCAAAGGCATCCTGCATCCGCCTCACCAGTCTTGCCTTTCCTATCCTGCTTGCCGGGTTCACGTACTCTGGAATGCTCAAAATCTCCGGCCCGATGAGATACGCCTGCAGGTGGCAGGCCCCCCTCGTGGAGGTGGCATAGGCCAGGGCCATTCCCCACACACCCCTCGGATCGTAGGCGGGAAGACCCAGACCCTTAACCTGGGGAAGTGCTGGCTCCTCGGGCACCCTCTTTCCCACCGCCAGTCTTTTCAGGAATTCTCGGGCCTCCTCCAAGTTCCGGACCTCCCCCTTTCTTCTCGCGCGCCCCAGAAGCACCCCTGCCGAGATGGTGTCCATGCCCAGCTCGTCGCAGAGAAGGGAGAGGGGGAGGATTTCGCGCTCATAATCCCAGAAGTCCGAGTTGGGCCCCAGCATGACGATGCTCTCGTACTCCGCCCCCTTGACTTCTTGCCCCCCGTATCTCACCACCCTTCCGCAGGAGGTGGGGCAGGCGAAGCAGCCTCTCCTCTTCACCAGAAATCTTTCCCTTATCGTCTCGCCGGAAAAACCGTCCACGCCCGAGAAATCAACCCTTTCACCAGAAAAGTCCCTCACGGGCAGAATCCCCGCCGCGGTGATCCTGTGAACGAGCATGGCCGTCCCGAACCTCGCCAACGAGCCGTCCTTTCCCGAAACGGGATGGGATTCTATGGTTCTGCGGATTCGCTCGCAGATTCTCCTGAAGGCCTCCTCGTGGGATATCCTCACCCTCTGCCTCCCCCTAACCACCACCGCCTTCAGCCTCTTGGACCCAGCCACCGAGCCCAGCCCGCCCCTTCCCGCCGCCCTGCCCTCCGAGTTGATACAGGCGAGGGGGGAGAGGTTTTCGCCGGCGGGACCGATCTCCGCTATCCCCGCGTGCGGGTACCTCGACCTTAGCTCCTCCTCCGTTTCCGAAGTCGATTTCCCCCATAGATCGGTGGCATCCTCCACCCGAGCCTCACCGTCCTCCACCACCAAAATGACAGGCTTATTCGACCTCCCCCTCACCACAAGCCCGTCAAAACCCGAGGCCTTCAGGAAAGCCCCAAAGGAGCCGCCCATGGAGCTCGGGAAGATGGTGCCCGTGAGCGGGGACTTTGAACACACCGATATTCTGGCCGATCCCGGGAACCCGCTTCCGGCGAGGGGACCGGTCATGAAGACCAGCTCGTTTTCCGGGGAGAGGGGATCTAGGCGAGGTGGCAGCCGGTCGTAGAGGAGCTTGATCCCCACGCCCCGACCGCCGAGGTAATTGTACGCTAGGGACTTGCTCAACTCGAGAGTTCTTCCCTCACCCGAGGTAAGATCGAACTCCAGAAGCCTTCCGAGGTAACCGCCGAGCATTATTATATACAGGAAAAGTAAGCGAAATGTGAGGTTTGCCGCCGGACTCTGGATTTTCTCCTCCTGCTTGGACAGGTTCTGCACCAAGGGATACAGGGAGGAAACCACGCTCGAGAGGAGGATCGAACTCGCCTCCAAGGTTAAGGACCTAAGCGGAATCGAAGTCGGGCACCCGGGCGAAACCAAAGATCTGGACGAACTCAAGAGGTTGCTCAGGACCCACAAGCTGGTGGTGGCGATGGTGGCCTCGGATGTTTACAGCACCCCCAAGTGGGCTTTGGGCTCCTTCTCCTCCCCCAAAAAGGAGATCAGGGACGAGGCGATAAGGCTCACCAAGGAGGCCATGGATGTCTCCGTTGAACTCGGATGCAGGAGGGTTTCGCTCTGGCTCGGGCAGGACGGATTCGACTACCCGTTCCAGGTCAACTACCTCAAGGCCTGGGACAGGCTCGTTGAGGGAATCGGGGAGTGTGCCGACCATAACCGGAAGGTGACGCTCTTCCTGGAGTACAAGCTGAAGGAACCCAGAACGCACTGCTTCCTCTCCGATGTTGGAAAGTGCCTCATGCTGGCGAGGGAAATCGGAAGGGAGAACCTGGGAATCACCATCGATGTCGGGCATGCCCTAATGGCCCAAGAAAACCTAGCCGAGTCTTTCGCCCTGGTACACCGCTCGAAGAGGCCGCTTCACCTCCACTTCAACGACGCCTACAGGTACTGGGATGACGACATGATTGCTGGCTCCATCCACTTCTGGGAGTATCTGGAGCTCATGACTTGGCTGGAGCGCCTCAAGTACGACGGCTGGTACTCGCTCGACATGTACCCCTACCGCGAGGATCCCGTGAAGGCGTGTGAGCAGAGCATCAGGAACCTCAAGTGGTACGCCGAGCTGGTGAAGCGGATGGGGGTGGACCGAGTCTTCGAGCTCATCGAAAGCAGGAGCATTGAGGACATCATCGAGTTCCTCCGAGAATCGATGAGGTGAGCATGCCCTTCCCCCCGGACTTCCTGTGGGGGGCCAGCATCTCGGGCTTCCAGTTCGAGATGGGGGGCAGGAGGGAGAACTGGGACACCAACAGTGACTGGTGGGTCTGGGTTCACGACAGGGAAAACATCAGGAAGAGGGTGGTGAGCGGGGACCTTCCCGAGAACGGCGTGAACTACTGGGAGCTCTACCGGCGGGACCACCAGCTCGCCGAGGAGCTCGGACTCAACGCCTTCCGACTCTCCACAGAATGGAGCAGGATCTTTCCCCACTCCACGGAGAAGGTACAGGTCGAAACCAAGAGAGAGGGGGAGCTTCTGTCGAAAATCACGGTCAACCGGGCCGCACTTGAGGAACTCGACGGTCTCGCCAACCAGCGGGCGGTTGAGCACTACCGGGAAATCATCGTGGATCTGAAGAAGAGAGGGATCAGGGTCTTCCTCTGCCTCAATCACTTCACCCTCCCCCTCTGGATTCACGACCCGATCACCGCGAGGGACAGCAGACTCTCCAAAGGGCCCAGGGGATGGCTGGACGAGCGCACGGTGGTGGAGTTCACCAAGTACGCAGCATACATGGCCTGGAAGTTCGGGGATTTGGTGGATTACTGGTCGACCTTCAACGAGCCCATAGGGATTGTCTTCAGCTACCTTTTCCCAACGGGCTTCCCGCCAAACGTCCTGAAGCTGGCCCCCAGACTCTCCCGCTTCCCCCTCGCCAAGGTGGCTCTCAACATGGTGATGGCGCACGCCAGGGCGCACGACGCCATCAAGGAGTGGGACCGCAAAAGGGCCGAGAAAAGCAGCCCCTCCCCCGCGGAAGTGGGCCTGATATACAATATCGTCCCAACCTATCCCCTACGTGAGGGGAATCCCTTTGACGAGAAGGCCGCGAAATTCAACGACTACCTCATGATCCACTGGTTTCTGCAGGCAGTTTCGCTCGGTCTCCTGGATGTCGGTTTTAACCCGGAGAACAGGAAAAGGGAAACTCACTTGGCGGGGAAATTGGACTGGCTCGGTGTGAACTATTACTCCCGGAACGTCGTGAGGGGGTGGGTTTTTCCCTTCCTCAAACAGCTGTTCGGAATCCCGGCTTTTCCCCAGCCGGTGCCAGGTTACGGGTCGCTGGGAGGGGTTAGATCAATCCCCCTCCGGAACCCAGGACAGGTGACCCAGGTGGAGGAAAGATCCCTAGCCGGGTTCCCGGTCGCCGAGGATTTTGGCTGGGAAATCTTCCCCCTAGGACTCAAAAGAGCCGTGGAAGAGGCGAGAAAATACTGCAAAATCGTCTACATCACGGAGAATGGTGTGTCCGACAGCACGGACAGGTTAAGGCCTCAGTTTCTAATAGATCACCTTAGGGTGGTGGAGGAGATGCTAGAGGGGGGAATCGAGGTGGGGGGATACTTCCACTGGTCCCTGCTGGACAACTATGAGTGGGCGCGGGGATTCAGGAACAAATTTGGGCTCTGCGCGGTGGACCTCAAAACCAAACAAAGGAGACCACGGCCCAGCTTCCAACTCCTGCAGAAGATCATTCGGAGTGGGGGGTGCCCCCAATCTCCTAGAAGCGATTTCTGATGCGCTTGGGGCCCTAGGGTAAAGCCAGAGTACCTATCAAGCCAGTGAGGTGAGGGGGAAGGAGCGAACTGCAGAGCAGAACGAGATGGGGATGGTCGGCTTCCATAACATATGCCAGCCCTTTTCTCCTTTATAAAGGAACCCGGATGAAAGTCCAAGTGGGAAGTTGATCGGAGTCCTGCTCGGGGAAAGGCGACGGGCTGGGCCTGTAGCTCAACGGTAGAGCGGCCAGCTAGCCAGCTGGACGGTTGCGGGTTCGAATCCCGCCAGGTCCATGCCCGTCGCCCTCCTAAAAGCATTAATGTTACAAAATCAATATTTTTGGCTGGCTAGCTGGTTACAGGCCCTGAGGAGGAGGGATTTTCCCTCCTCTTCCCCTTCTGTTTAAAAAATTCTCATGGCCTCTTGAGCGACACAACAGCTCCCCCTTCGAGGAGCACAAGATCCCGCCGCCTCCTTCTTGGCCTTTGATTAGTAGATGCTCGGCCTGATGAAGTCGGGTACGGATTCTTGCTGAGGGTCTGGACCTGCCCCCGGCCCGAATCAACGCCTGTGGAGATGGACCTGCTCGGCATCCTGGCGTGGGCCGTGGTTGCTGGGTAGCAGAAAGCCCTTGCGAAAGCTGGGGTGGGTTCACGGTCAGTCTAGATTCAGAGAATCCCGGCTAGGGCAAAGAGCCCACCCACTCCTGCACCGGCGAGGGTGGAAAGAAGGTTGATCTCGTATTTTGAAAGGAAGGGCATGGAAGCGCCGAGAACGCTGTCCAGAAAGCTCCCCACCAAACCCGAAAGCAGGGAAACCGCCAGGACGAGGATGGAGGTCTCAAGGAGGAAGAGGGAAAGCCATCCGACTATCATTCCCCCCACCCCCGCCCCAGCCACCCCCAGCCAGGAAACCGCCCCGCGCGTTCCGGGGGGTACTGGGCGAAATCCTAGAATGAGCTTGGGCCGGGGGTGAAAAATCCCCAGCTCGCTTGCCAAGGTGTCGGAGAGCGCGGCAGAGAGGGAGCCCACGAAGATGGGAACGTTGCCGAGAATGGCGAAGAAGCAGGGGAACAGACCCTTCCCCATAACCGGGTTGACCCCCCTCCCCCTTTCAGGCTCCCCGACCTTGAACCTGCGCTTGTACTCCATCCTCACAAAGGTGAAGACGGTGGCGAAAAAGAAGAAGAGGAGGAGCATGAGAAAGTAGCGGACCCCCTGGACCCAGACGACAAGGATCCCGAAGTAGGAGGCCGCGAAGGCCCCCAGCGGATCGAGAAAGCGCGCGAGGCCTGCAAGGATCCCGAAACTCACGGGGAGGAGCAGCTCGAGGATGGAGATGAGCTCCATTTATGGCTCCCCTACAGGTTAATAATCGCCGCCACGTCCATCACATTCGTCCCGGTGGGGCCGGTGAAAAGGAGATCCCCAAGGGCCTTGAAGAAGTGGTAGCTGTCGTTCCTCGCCAGGAAGTCCCCCGGGTCCATGCCCAGAGCCCGGGCCCTTTCGAGCGTGAGACCGTCGGCCATCGCGCCCGCCGCATCCGTCTCCCCGTCGATGCCGTCCGTCCCTATCGAGAAAAGGGCCGACCTCCTTCCTGAGAGGTGGGGAGAAGCCGAGAGGACCAGCTCTTGGTTCCTGCCACCCTTCCCGGGACCCCTCACCGTCACCGTGGTCTCGCCCCCGAACAGATGGAGGCCCCTCTCCAGCACCGCCGCCATCCTCGCCCCCATCTCCCTCGCCTCACCCGCGAGTTCGGAAAAGGAAGTTTTGAAGCCGTACTTCTTCCCGACCTCCCCCGCCGCTTTGAGGGAGAGGGAGTTGCTCGCGACAATCCAGCTCCTGCACCGGAGGAAAACCTCGTCACCTGGCTTGGGGGTCTCCTCCGCCTCCCCCCTCAGCCCGCGCTCCATCCAACCCCTCACCGAGGACGGAACTCTGTCGAGGAGCTGGTACTTGCTGAGGACCTCGTAAGCATCCCTGAAGGAGCTCGGATCGGGTTCTGTTGGCCCGCTGGCGATGACATGCTTGACATCCCCCGGAACGTCCGAGAGGAGCAGGGAGAGCACCTGGGCGGGCTGGGACATCCTCGCGAGCTGTCCGCCCTTCACCAGGGAGAGGTGCTTCCTCACCGCGTTGACCTCGTGAATGCTTGCGCCGCACCTGAGGAGGAGTTCGTTCGTTCGCCTCAGATCTCCCAGGGAAATCCCGGGAGGGAGAACCTCTAGCATGGCCGACCCTCCCCCGCTTATCAGATAGATGACGAGATCCCTCTCCGACAGGTCACTAAGCATGGATCTCACCAGCTCACCCGCCCTCAGGCTTCCCTCGTCGGGCAGCGGGTGCCCCGCCTCCACCGCCTGCTCAAAACCCCCCTGCCCCCTTGGAACCACCGCCAGCGCCCGATTTACCTTCCCGAGCCTCGAGAGGGCGGCCTCGAACATGGGGCGGGCGGCCTTTCCGAAACTTATGACCAAAATCCTGCCCTTAATCTCAAAGGTTTCATCTCCCACTGCCAGCTTTCCGTCCTCGAGCCGCAGGAACCTCTCAACCGCCTTTCTAGGATCTGCCGCCTTCAGGGCCTCCTCGATGACCTCTAGCAGAACCCTCCTAGCGAAACCCAACTCCCCCCTGGCATTCCCCAGCAACTGCTGACGGTTCAGTATGCTCAAGCTCTGAAAACCAGTATTCTGTCCCCTTCTCTAACCTTGGAGAAGAGTTTGGGATTTCCCACCACCCTCGCGAAAACGTTGACGGGGGAGTATGCCCTGGGTTTCTCTCCCCGGCTGACGGGGGTGCGGCCGAAGAAGATGCAGATGGCCCTTCCGGGGGGCCAGTACGCCACATCGCCAACCTCGACATCCTGAACTGCCTCCTCCTCTTCCGCCTTCACAGGAGTTTCAAAGTACACCTCCTCCCCCCACCTGCAGGCAGTACCTTCAAGGGGAAGGGCACGCAGGATCTTCTCCGCCGTTTTTGGATTCTTCCCCGTGAGCTCGGC
>JAWBSP010000016.1:0-26898 GCA_038842485.1 Hadarchaeales archaeon (SeqCode) | reverse complement strand
GGGGGAGGACTGGAAGCTCCTCATTGCTGCACTAGGGACTGAGGCGATTGGGTAGTAGGTACAGGAGGTCACTCGCCTAAAGGTCTAGACACCCTCAATGGAGAGAAAATTATTGTATTTTCAATATCTGCCTGACAACCCCCAAGATTTTTTCCGCGAGCGAAACGACAAACTCGGCATCGGCTCTGGTCAATTGCGCAGAAGGAAGATACCTCGCCTGTGCCCTCAGCATCAGAGCTCGATGGGCATCCCTCCCGATGTTCTTCTCTATCCTTCCAGTTTTTATAAACAAATCACCAAACTGGGTCAAAACACCCCCATGAGAGGAGGCCAGCTCGGTTTTCGTGCTTATTATAAGCGTTTTAATCGAGAGCTCAATCGAGTTATAACCGGTGTCAATCGCCAATCTGTATTCATTTTCCTTCAGAGCTTTACGTGCATATCGCAAATATTCTTCGGCAAGCTTCAACTGCTCTTCAAATCTGAACTCCCGCTCCGTTGAGGATTCGGCCTCAAATATGGTTTGTCCATGTTCTAAAACTTCCCAAAGAAAAGGCGACCGACCCACCTGTCGTCTGAACTCGTCATGGGGAAGGATGATGGGTTCAACCACTTCGCCATGCTTGCAGGCTATATCGAAGGTCAAGTCGCTCAGCTTGTCCAACAACTCGGTTCGGTCGATATCCCTGTAAACTAGGAGCACATCGATATCACTGCCTGCCTCCGCCTTGCCCTTTGCCATGCTACCATAAAGGTATATACCGGTTATTCGGTTCCCCAAGCTCGCTCGAAGTCGCCGGACGAATTCATCTAGGGCTTCTCTTTTCCCCATACGAGAATCGCTCCCCCGCTAATTATCTCTCCTAGCTCGACAAAAACTAAAACACCCCAATCAAGGGTCCTCGGAGCGGTTGGCAGATTAATACCCCTAAGCTAACTTATCGGCATGTTCCTCCACCTCAGGCGCGCCGTCGAGAAAATCCTCCGCAACCGGAACGAAACCATTGAGATCATCTCCCACATGGACGCGGACGGCGTTTGTGCGGCGGCCATCCTCTCCAAAGCGCTGGAGCGCAAGAACATTGAGCACAACGTCAGGTTCGTGAGGATGCTTTACCGAGATGTGGTCGAGCAGATCAATCCAGCCGAATTCACCATCTTCGCCGACCTGGGCAGCTCGCAGCTCGGCAACCTCAAGCCCTGGAGGGGAAGAGAGACCATCATTTGCGATCACCACCCTCCGGAGGCTGGGGAGAGGTGGGACGAATCAATCCACCTGAACGCGCACTTTTTTGGGCTGGATGGGGCGCGGGAGATAAGCGGGTCGGGAATGGCGTACCTCCTGTGCAGATTGCTGGGGGAGAACAGGGATCTCGCAAAGCTCGCCCTGCTTGGAGCGGTGGGAGATGTGCAGAACCTCTGGGGAAAACTGGAGGGGTATAACCGGAGAATACTCGCGGAGGCGGGGGGAGAGGTGGAGGTGAGGGAAGATCTCCTCCTGTTCGGGAAGTACACGAGACCCCTCTTCAAAAGCGTCATGGGCTTCTGCGACCCCTTCGTTCCGGGGCTCAGCAACTCAACCGTGGGAGCGGTTTCGCTTCTGAAGGAGCTCGGAATCCCCCAGCAGGAGGGGGGGAGGTGGAGAAGGGTGGCCGATCTCACACCCGAGGAGAAGCGTGCGCTCGCGGAAGCCCTCAGGAGGCGGGCCGCGTCGGTAATCCCACCGGAGCTCTCACCCCACCTGCCGCACCTCATCTGGGGGGAAACCTACCTACTGGTGAGGGAGGAGGAGAACTCACCCCTCTACGAGGCCTCCGAGTTCGCCACCTGTCTCAACTCGACCGCCAGACACGAGCAGCCCAGGGTCGGGTTCGAGCTGGCCAAGGGTGACAGGGGACCTTACTACAGAACCATGACCCGGCTTCTTTGCGAGTACAGGAAATTCCTCTCCAAGGCGCTGGAGGTGCTCCAGAATGAGGGGGTGAAAACCGGGCCGGGAGGGAAGGTACAGTTCTTCGACCTCACGGGGGTGATAAGGGAGAGCTTCGTGGGCACCCTCGCGGGGCTTGCCCTTTCCTCGGGGATCTGCGACCCGTACAAACCGATCTTGGGAATAGTGAGGGAGGGGGGGATAGCCAGAATTTCGGCCCGATGCTCGAAGCTCCTGCTCCTGAGGGGGATAGACCTAGCCTCAATCATGAAAAAGACGGCCGAGTCGGTGGGTGGAGAGGGTGGGGGGCACTCGGTGGCGTGCGGGGCCCAGATTCCGGAGGAGAAAACGGAGGCTTTCATTGAAGGATTCGAGAACCTTCTCCAAGCTTGATATTGGGGATAGCAGTAATATTTAAATCTATTGATATTTAGAATATCAATGTTTGAAGGCATTTGCAGGCTCAATCCTTGGTGGACCGAAAAGGATGGACTCGAAAAAGATGAGGATTTCCTGAAGTGGAGGGAGGCAAAGATCAGATGGGAACCACTCCTCCTAAGCGAGCTTCCACTTGAACCCTTTTCCCTCAACTTTGTCTTCGGTCCGAGGCAGGTGGGCAAGACCACCCTGTTGAAACTTCTCGTGAGAAAACTCCTCTCAAAGGGAATTGAACCGGAGAGGATCTTCTACTTCAAGTGCGAGAAACTGGCGGACTACAAGGAGCTTGATGAAGTTTTGAAGGCGTATTTTGAATTCAGGAAAAGTCGAGGAATTTCCAGCTCCTACATCCTTCTGGACGAAATCACTTTTCCAACCGAATGGTTCAGGACGGTGAAGTACTACATCGACGTTGGAGAATTCAAGGGAGACGTTGTAATCGTCACCGGTTCGCTCAGCATGTATCTGAAGAAAGAGGTCGAGCTCTTTCCCGGAAGAAGGGGCAAAGATCTGGTCATGCTTCCCCTTTCTTTCAGGGAATATGTAAAAGTCCTCTGCCCAGAAATCGAACTTCCAAGGCTCGAAGGCTTGGGAAAAACCGAGATTTTTGAGAAATCCTATTCGAGTCTTCCCCACCTAGGAAAAATCGAAGAACTGTTCGAAAAATACGTAAAAACGGGTGGTTTTCCCTTGCCGGTGAGGGAAGGAGGAATAACCGATAGTATAAGGGAAACTTACTGGAACTGGATAAGGGTGGACCTTGCAAAAATAGGGAGGAGCGAGGAAACCTTCAGGAGGGTGGCGAAGGCCATCTTGGAGAAGGCACCCTCGTCCCTGAGCCTGAACTCCATTGCAAAAGAATTTGAAATCGGCACCCACAAAACCGCCTTCGAATACCTGGACATCATGGAGAAACTCTATATTGTAAAAGTCCTGTACCACCTCGATCCAAACAGGCTCCTCGCAAGTTTCAGGAAAAATAGAAAAATTCACTTCATGGACCCCCTTTTCTTCGATCTTTTCTCCGACGTTTGCCTGAGCAAAATCCCTGAAGAAAGCGTGGTACTGGAAAGCGTGGTTGCCTCCCACCTAGCCAGAAGGTTTGAGGCCTTTTACTGGAAAAACTGGAGAGAAATCGACATTATTGCCAAGAGGAAGGAGGAGCTGGCCGGTTTCGAGGTTAAATCGCGCGAGGGGGCAGACTACTCCAAAATGAGAATCGGTAAAATAGGGAACGTTTTCTGCTTGGGCGAGGAACTCGACCGAGAGAGAAACTTACTGTCCCTTCCGCTCTTCCTGTCTCTCTTGTAGGGTTCACCGGTTTTGACGAGGGTAAAATTTTACTTGAGCTTCCTTGCCTGAAGTAGCTGTGATGCTATCTTTTCCTTTTCCTCCTCCCCATCGAACTCGACCAAAATCCCTCGGGACCTGTAGTAGTCGAGAAGTGGCCGGGTCTGCTCCTCGTACACCCTGAATCTGTGTGCTATGACCTCCGGTTTGTCATCCTCTCTCTGGTAAAGCTCCCCGCCGCAGAGATCGCATATCCCCTCCCTCTTTGGCGGTGAGGTCAGAAGATTGTAGATGGCACCACACTTCCGGCACGTTCTCCTAGTAGAGAGCCTCCGAATAGCCGTCTCCTCAGAAACCGAGAGGCTGACCACCAGCTCTGGGGGCGCGATTTCCTCCAGCATGCGCGCTTGCTTCAGGTTCCTCGGGAAACCGTCCAAGATATAACCGCTTGCACTGCCCCCCAGCCTACCGCGCAGCACCTCCATCACGAGCTCGTCTGGAACCAGCTTCCCCTCCCTCAGGTAGGACTCCACCTCACGCCCGATTCTGGTTCCACTCTTTACCTCCGTTCTGAGTAGCTCCCCCATGTCCAGGTGGGGGGTGCCCAGCGAAGAGGAGAGAATTTGAGCAAGCGTCCCCTTCCCCGCACCAGGGGGGCCGAAAATTACTATCCTCATCTCCTTTCCCGCAGGTGCCATTTTCTTTTGGATCTCCGCCTTCTTGTAATCTCCTCCACCGCTCTTTCAAACGAAACCCGCCTCTCTTGGGTTCTCTCAAATGCCTGCATGGCAAGTTTCAGAACCTCTCTCGGGATTCCCTTCCCTGCCCTCCACAGAAGAGCGGCAGCGCGTGGCGAAACCTTCAGCGAAACCAGCTCCGCCCTGCGCTGAAGCATGAGTTTTACCTCCTCTAGCTTTGCCCGACCGAGTTTCTGCTTGCTCAGCACCCTCGTCGCCAAGGGCCGGTTCAGCCTCAGCATCCTCTGCATGGGTTCGGGTTCTCCCGCCAAAACCACCGAGAAGTTGGGTAGGTCCGAAATCATCCGCACCGTCTCGCCGAGAGCACGGGGGGAAAGGGGAACGGCAGTGATGTCGTCCAGAAGAGCGACCACCCTCTCCCCAGCCTTGGGAAGCTCCCTCAATTTTCTGTACAGTTCCATCCCCTGCCCGCTCGCATCCAGATAGAGACCAGACAGAAGCATCCTCATCAAATCCTCCTCCCCCTTCACGAGAGCTCCGCAGGGAACCAGCACCGGAACCGCGCACGGATTCCTCTCCCTCACCAGCTCCCTCTCAATCCTCTGCAGCAGCGTGGTCTTCCCCACCCCCGGCTCCCCCGTCAACACCACCAGACCCCCGGCGCGAATGTCCCTTATCACCCTCTTCAGAACCTCCTCGTGCACGGGCGCCAAGATCCTCCCCATTTCGAGCCTAGTAGGGTTGAGGACGAAGGGGTTCCTCATCTTCTCAACCTATAGGTGACCTCCTCGGGTGATGCCTTGGGGCGAGGGGTTCCAACCACCTCAACCACTCCTGCCTCCTTAAGTCTACGGCAGAACTCCAGACAGTATTCCAGTGGAAAGCCCGTCCCCTGCGCAAGAGTGCTCGGCGAGAACTCGGTGTTCTCCTGCCGGACTACGTCCAGGAGCTCCCCAAAAATCTTCCTTTTAACCATGTCCTCGGGGTTGAGGCTCTCCAAGATCTCCCGGTCCGATGCCTGAGTGGAAAGACCCATCTCCCTCTGAAGCCGGAGAACCTCCCCTTCTGGGATCCTGTACTTTCCCCCGAGAGTGCGGACGAACCTTATCTTTCTCGCCTCACACCATTTTCTTAGAGTTGAGGGTGAGACCCCTAGGAAACTGGCGGCCTCCTTCATTTTGAGCGTTTTCTCCATTTTACCCCTTTTCTCTCTTTTATCTATTTTATCGGTTTTATCCTTTTTATCCCTTTTATCGGTTTTCTCCCTTGTCTCTATTTGGAGAGATGCTTGGCTTTCCTTCTTTCCTGCAGCTCGAAGAGTTCAGCTATTTCCTGAACCGTGCTCGCCTGCTCCGGCCCCCTGTCCTCCCTCACCCTGATGAAGCGGGGGAACCTGAAACCAAATCCAGAGGTGTGCTTCTCTTCTGGACTGACCTGTATCTCCTCGAAGGAGGTCTCAAAAACCACCTTTGGCTCGAAGTAGGCATCGCAGTCGATCTCTATATCCACCTCATCGCTGGGTCTCTCCAAGCGCAGGGGCTTGAGCATCTCCGTGAGGTTCTTCAGGTCCTCATCGGTGTACCCGCTCCCGCACTTGGTCACCGTCTTGAACCTCCCCGTGTCCTCGTCCCTAGCCGCCAGCACGTAGCTCCCCCAAACGCCCGCCCGCTTCCCCTTCCCGTAGAGAGCTCCGACCACCACCAGATCCAGCGTCTCGAGCACGGGTTTCAGCTTCAGCCAGACGAATTCCCTTCGCCCAGCCCTGTAAGTCGAATTGAGGGCCTTGGCCAGCAGCCCCTCGTGCCCCATCTGGATGGACTTGTTGAGGAACTCCTCTATCTGCTTCCTGTCCCCCGTGACAAGCTGCTCGACCACCATCACCTTTTCAGGGATTTCCGTGACTGCCTGCTCGAGCAACTTCCTCCTCTCCGTGTACGGGAGATCTATCAGGCACCTGTCCCCCAAGAGCAGAACGTCGAAGAGATAATACCTGATGGGGATTTCCTTTGAGACCTTCTCGATATCATATTTCCTCCTCCGCTTCAGCACCTCCTGGAAGGGCATGGGCTTACCCGTTCTGGGATCCACCGCCACCAGCTCCCCATCCACAATGGCCTGCTCCGGTTTGAGGGACCTTCTTATGGGATCTATTAAATCTGGAAACATGCTTGTGTAATCCTCCATCCTTCGGGTGAAGAGCCAGACCTTCTGCCCGTCCTTGTGGGCCTGGATCCTTATCCCGTCGAGCTTGAGCTCAAATGCCCCCTTCCCCCCAAGCCTTTCCAAGATTTCATCCAAGTCCTCGGCCCTCTGTGCGAGCATGGGACTCACGGGATGCCCCACGGTGACACCAAGTTTCTGCAGCTCCTCCCTACCTTTCGCCGCGGCCTCTGCCACCAGGGCGTAGTCGGTGGTCAGCATGTACGCGTGCTCCACCTCTTCCGGCGCAAGTCCAAAGGCAGTGGCGATGGCATCCCTGAGCCTCCCCTCGGCCACACCTATCCTCAGATCCCCCAGAACCGTCCTGACGACGAACTTGGCCTCAAGGGGGCTAGCGGAGGAGAGAAGCTTGGAAACCTCTGCAATCTTCCTGTCCACCGAGCCCTCCCCTGTGATTTCTGGAAGAGAGGAGATGGTATCAAAAACCTCCTGGACCGTCAGGGGTTTGGAAAAGAGAGTGACCTGCTTTTTCTTGGAGAGGAGCTGGAAGGCAAGTTTTCCAAAGTCCCCCACCTCTCTCATGAGTTCCTCCACCTTTTGCAGCGTGTACCCGGAGGCGAGTGAGAGTGCCTTCTTGAGCTGCTGCGGGCCGACCCCGGTTTCCTTTGAAATATAGGTTGGCCAGGGTCTCCCCAGCAGGAGATATATCACCCTTCGGATTTCCTCCTTGGGAGTTTTTTTCAGGAGATCCACAATCAGGGCATTTTTCTGGAGATAGGAGGAGGTCTGCTCCAGCTTCTCAAACGCCTCCGCCAGAACAGAATACCTCATCTTTCCTTTCGCTTGATTACTTATCGGAAGATCGCCGAAAATCGAGTTGTTCGGTGCTCGTCCTTACTTCTAAGGGAAAGCCTTTTTCCTCTTTAAAAGGAAACCGCTGGCAAATTAGACAGAGAGGGAAAGAATATGATGGCGGAATTCGTAAGCCTCCTCGGCTTGGGCATCTCCATCATAGCCGCCCAGCTCATCACCACCCGCTCGACCCAGAACATTCTCCGCTCTAACCAACGGATTCTGGATTCTAACCAGAGAATTTTGGAGGAAATCAGGGGGCTTGCTCGCCAGAATCAGAAAATCTTAGAGGAGATTTACGATCTTCAAAAGGAGATGGCCCTCTGCCTCCGCAAGATCGACGTCGGCATGCGCGCCAACGCCTTGATGCACGGCTGGCAGAGGGTGGACGGGATCTCACCCGAGGAGGCGAGGCGGCTTCCGGAGCCCAAGGTTTACGACGAGAAACTCCAGATCTGCTATTACAAGCCGAACTGAAGGTTTTCCACCTTGGGAACCCCAATCTATTTTTCGTTCCCTGAAGTTGGGGCAAAACCCCTTTTTCTCCTTAAAAACACCGATAAAAGAGATCAACGGTGAAAGGCGAAGAAAATTCAGCTGGCTTAATAGTATGTTACAACAAATGTAACGATGGCGGCGACGGGTGAGGAGCTGGCTGAGAAGATAAGGGAGATCTCGGTCGCCGAGTTCTTCGAGAAAAACAGGCACCTGCTCGGGTACGAGAACCCCACAAGATCCCTCCTCACGGTGATAAAGGAGGCGGTGGAGAACTCGGCCGACGCCTGCGAGGATGCCAGAATCCTGCCCGAAATAAAAATCGAACTCCAGCAGCTCGAGGAGGATAGGTTCAGGGTGGTGGTTGAAGACAACGGGCCGGGCCTGCCCGCCTCCAAGGTTCCCATGACCTTCGCCAAGTTCCTGGTTGGAA
This sequence comes from Hadarchaeales archaeon (SeqCode), assembly GCA_038842485.1. Classification (GTDB taxonomy): domain Archaea; phylum Hadarchaeota; class Hadarchaeia; order Hadarchaeales; family JAWBSP01; genus JAWBSP01. The sequence goes on along the minus strand of JAWBSP010000016.1, from coordinate 18,602 downwards.
GCAAGTTCCACCGGCTCAAGCAGTACCGGGGTCTGATGGGCGTGGGAATTCATGGAGCCGTTCTGTATGCCCAGCTCACGACCGGAAAGCCTGCCAAGGTGGTCACGAGCCTGGGTGGCAAGGATCCCATCCACGAGTTCGAGCTGATGATAGATGTTGCGAAAAATGAGCCGGAGGTGATTTCCCACCGGACTCTCGACAACCCTAATGGCTGGCACGGGGTGAAACTGGAACTGGAGGTGGAAGGGAGATTTATAGAAAAAGCCACCCAGTCAGTCCCCGAATATATAAGACAAACCGCGATGGTCAATCCCTTCGCCAGCATATACTTTAAGGGACCAAACGGGACGAGCCTCGTGTACAAGAGAAGGGTGGAGGAACTCCCACCCCTGCCCAAGGAGATCAAACCCCATCCCTACGGGATCGAGCTGGGAAGGCTGAGGAGGATGCTCATCAGCACCTCCGCAAGAACTCTCACGGGATTCCTCACCACCGAGTTTTCGAGAGTGGGCAGGAAGTCGGCATTGGAGGCATGCAGGGCCGCGGGAATCAATCCCGAATCCTCCCCCCAGCAGCTCAGCAGCGAGGAGGTCGTGCGCCTTCACAAAGCACTTCAGTCGATCAAACTCATGGCCCCCCCAACCGACTGCCTCTCCCCTCTGGGCGAGGAAATGCTCCTAGAGGGGATGAAGAGGGAGTTCAAGGGCGAAAAATATGTAGCCGTAAGCAGACCCCCAAGCACATACAGGGGTTATCCGTTCCAGATCGAGTGCGGTATAGCTTATGGGGGAGAGCTTCAAGATTTCCAACTTTTCAGGTTCGCCAACCGAACGCCCCTGCTGTACCATCAGGGGGAGTGTGCCCTTACCTCAGCAGTTAGGGAGGTGGACTGGAGGAGATACGGGATTCCCCAAGACGGCTTCCCCAAGGCACCGATGATCATCCTCCTGCACTTCGTCTCCGTGTGGGTTCCCTTCACCACCGAGGGCAAACAGGCAATCGCCAGTTATCCAGAAATTCTGAGAGAGGCCAAGCTCGCCCTCCAAGATGCCGGGAGGAGACTGTCAGAGTACCTCGCCAGGAAAAGAAAGATGAGGGAGAGACAGATCAAAATCGGGCTCTTTGAGAGATATATTCCAGAGCTCGCTGAGTCGGTGGAAAAGCTAACGGGAAAACCCAAGGAGGAGATAATCAGCAGGCTGGAGAGATTTTTAAATGAAGGAAAAGGATGAGGTAATCGCGGCCCTGAGGCAACTGGGACAGAGCATCCTGCAAGAGATAGAAAGGGGGGAAAATCCCTCCCTTGAGGTCCCCATAAGATCTCTCTCAAATGTGAAGTACAACCCTGAAACGCGGATGCTGGAGCTCGGGGAGGAGAAGGCCAAGCGCTACTTCTTCAACATCGCTCACGTGAGAAAGTTCGTCCAGACCATGGGTGTGGCGGCCCTGAGCAAGGAGCTCAGAGAGGCAAACAAACACCTGAGCCTTAGAGAGGCCTTCTATACCATGAAGCGGACCCTCCCAGGCTCCGATATAAATCTCGTGGACGACCAGACGGAATCAAACCTGGCCATAGAGGATCTCGAGCTCATCACCGGTTTCTCGAGGGAGATGCTGCACTTCAACGCCAACAAGATGGGTTCGGTTGCGGGGGAGGTGGTGATAGAGGATAAGGGGGACGTGGTGGACTGGTCGAAACTGGGTTCGGGTGGCTGGTCCATCCCAAGCAATGTGGAGGAAATAATCTTCAGGAAAGTCAAGGCGAAGTTCGTGATCTACATGGAAAAAGCGGCCGAGTGGGAGAGGCTGCACGAGGACAGGGTTTGGGAGAAGCTCAACTGCGTCATTGTGTGCAGCCAGGGGCAGGCCACGCGGGGGGTGAGGAGGTTGCTCCAGAGACTCCATCTGGAACACGGGCTGCCGATTTACGTGCTGACCGATTTTGATCCCTGGGGTTTTTACATATATTCCGTGCTGAAGTTCGGATCCATCGGGCTGGCCCATATCTCGGAGAAGCTGGCCATCCCGGGGGCAAAGTTCTTGGGGCTAACCGCGGATGACATCGAAAAGTACGACCTGAAGAGACATTTTATAAAATTCGAGGAGGTGGACATGAGGAGGCTCGAACAGATAACCAAGTACGAGTGGTTCAAAAACAATAAGGAGTGGCAGAGGCAGTTCAAGCTCATGAAGCAGCTTAAAGCAAAAGTTGAGCTTGCCGCCCTTTCCTCCAAGGGGATCACCTTCATCTCGGATCAGTACCTGCCCGAAAAGATACGGAACCGCGATTTTCTGGACTAGCCTCCGGGTGCAGAATCGAGTCCGGCCGAGGCCAAGTCATCGGCCCGGCCCGGTCCTGTGAGCATCTCAGAACCGAATCGGGAGAATTTTGTTTCCAAAAACGGGAAACATTTATAGCCCGAAGGAGAGAGAAAAGTGGAGGCGGAGAAATGGTTGGAAAAGAACAGGCTGGCCAAAATATTGCTCAACAACTCGCACCTTTCCCGCGAGAATCTGTTAGCCCTCCTCCTCTACTACTGGAAGCCCGGGACCACCTTTGAAGAAATAGCCGCCAAACTCGGCATTCAGAGGGCGGGGGCCTGGAAGAGGTGGAAGAAGGGGAAGGATGCCGTTCTGCGCTCCTTTTACACCATTGAACTGGGGATTTACTGTGGGGTTTTGGACCCAGAGGTTGCGGAGGTGCTCCTCGAGGATCTACGGGACTACATCTCCCTCGTTAAGGGAGGGGAAAACCCGGAAAGGATAAAAGATCGAATAGAGCTGAGAATGCTGAAGTTGCTGGGAAAATGATATGTGCCATCTGTCCCTTTCTGACTTCCGCGGCGGACATCTTATTGTAAAATAGATCAACCTCGCCCCACGAAGGCCTGTAGTAGAGCATTGGTCCATTGAGAATCAACCTTCGAGCGTGCCAAAATTGGGATTCACGATTCGATCCCGAACGAAAATAAGTCCGCCTCCTCAAAAGGGGATGAGAAAGGAGGAGATCGAGAAGAGTGCGGAGGAAATCATAGAAACCTTTGTGAAGGTTACCGAGGATCTGCCCAAGGTGGAGGAAACGTATTACGCCACCAAGCTCCACAACATCCTCAGGCCTGACGGGGAGCCCACAGATGAGGAGGAGAGGGCTCGCTTCAGAGAGGGCTTCCTAAAGATCGCCCCCAGCACCGACGAGCAGGGGGGGTTGAGGGTGGAGGTAGCCAAATGGAAGTGACAAGACGGAAGATTGAAGAAATCCGGAGAGGGGAAATCCTTCCCTCCGAAAGGGCGGAGCGCGCCCTGCAACAGGTGGAAAAACTGGACAAGCAAATCAACGCTTTCATAGAGCTTAACCCAGACCTCCTCGAGCAGGCCAGGGCCCTTGACAGAAAAATAAAGTCCGGAGAGAGGATCGGCAGGCTCGCGGGTCTGATCATCGGGATCAAGTCGAACATAAATGTCCTGGGGCTGAGGACCACCTGCGCCTCACGCACCCTAGAGAACTACATTGCCCCCTACGATGCCGAGGTCGTCAGGAGGATCAAGGCGGAGGATGGCCTCATCTTGGGGATGACCAACATGGACGAGTTCGCCTGCGGCTCGAGCGGAGAGACGAGTGCCTTCGGTCCCACCGACAACCCGGCCTGCCCCGGACGCATTCCGGGGGGCTCGAGCTCTGGAAGTGCAGCGGCTGTTGCGGCGGGAATGTGCGATCTAGCGCTGGGCACGGACACGGGGGGATCCATCCGGAATCCCGCAAGCCACTGCGGAATAGTGGGGCTCAAACCCACGTACGGGCTGGTCCCGAGGCAGGGGCTCATCGATTTGGGCATGAGCCTTGACCAGATTGGTCCACTCTCGCCGGATGTATACGGGGCCGCCCTCCTGCTGGAGACCATTGCCGGGAAGAACCCCAACGAGTGCGTGATGCTGGATGTGGAGCACGTCGAGTACACCAACAGGCTGGACGGTGGGATTAAGGGTATGCGAATTGGTGTGAGCCCGAAGTTCGCCGAGCTCACCGACCCGGCCATTATGCGCGTGGTGGAAAACTCGATCCAGAGGTTGCGCGAGCTTGGTGCGGAGATCGTTGAGGTTCAGCTGCCCAATCTTGAGAAGGCGCTGGCTGCCTATTACCTGATCGTCTCGGTGGAATTCTTCTCAGCCACTCGCAAGTTCGACGGACGCAAGTACGGGAAACGCATCGAGGAGGTCTGCGGGGAGGAGGTACTCCGGAGAATCATCAGAGGGCAGTACATCAGTAGGAAGGAATACAAGGGAAAATACTATCAAAGGGCACTTCAGGTTCGCACTCTAATCTCGCGAGAGTTGGAGGCTGCACTTCAGAAGGTTGATGTTATAGTCGGACCAACCGTCCCCAAACTACCCCACAGATTAGGCGAGAAGATCTCGGTCTTCGCAATGTATGCCTACGACTATCTCACAGTTCCGGCAAACCTCGCGGGAATATGTGCAGGTGTGATAAAGGCTGGTGAGGTGAATGGAATTCCAGTCGGCCTCCAGATACAGGGGAAAATGCTTGACGAATTAGCAGTTCTGAGGGTAATGAAGGCGCTGGAGGGTGCGGATGGAGGTTAGAATAGGGTTTGAGGTTCACCAACAAATAGCGACCTCAAGAAAACTCTACTGCAACTGCCCCACCAACTACCAAGATGTCCCGCCCAACACCAACATCTGTCCCATCTGCACGGGGATGCCTGGGGCCAAGCCGCTTCCGCCCAACGAGCGCGCGGTGGATGCTGCCATCGAGCTCGCCCTGATGCTCGGGTGCAAGGTGGTCACAGAGGAGGTCATTTACATTCAGAGGAAGCACTACGATTACCCGGACCTTCCCAGTGGCTACCAGCGCACCAGCCTTCCCATAGCCCGCGAAGGCATGCTCGAGGGGGTGCGCATACGGGAGCTGCACTTGGAGGAGGATCCCGGACAGTACGACCCAGTGGCGGGAACGGTGGACTTCAATCGCTCCGGCGTGCCGCTGGTGGAGGTGGTGACAGAGCCCGATATAAAATCACCCGAGGAGGCGAGGGGGTTCCTGCGGAGGCTCACCCAGGTTCTCGAGTACTCCGGAAAGGTGCGTCCCGAAGCAGGGGGGGCCATGCGCGCCGACGTGAACATCTCCCTAGAAGGCGGGGGAAGGGTGGAGGTGAAAAATATAAATTCCATTCGCGGGGTGTACCGGGCCCTCAAATTTGAGATCCTGAGGCAGAAGAGCAGGCTGGAAAGAGGGGAGGAGGTGAAACGCGAGACAAGAGCATATCTGGAGAGCCAGATGATCACGGTTCCCATGCGGGGGAAGGAGATGGAGGAGGATTACCGCTACATTCCGGACCCTGACATCCTTCCGCTGGTCATCGAGCCCGCCAGGGTGGAGCGAATCCGTGCGGGTATGCCCGAGCCCCCCAACCTACGCGAGCGCAGGCTGATGGAACAGTACGGAATCACCCGGGCGGAGGCGGAGGTCATCGTGAGCGAGAGGGCCCTGGCCGACCTGTATGAAGAGGTGTGCAGGGAGGTGGACCCCAGGCTGGCCGCCCAGTGGTTCAGAACGAGGCTGAAGAAGGTCCTTAACTACCTGGGACTGGAGGCCTCCAAACTGCCCTGTCCACCCGCCCAACTCTCCAAGCTCCTGAACATGGTCGCGAGGGGAGAGATAACGCCCGAGCAGGGGGAACTCGTGCTCAGGGAACTCGCCGTGAGACCCGACGAACCGAGGGAGATACTCCAGAAGCTTCGGCTAGTCCCAGTGGAGGAAAAGGAGCTGTGGAACACCATCGACGCAGTTCTGGGGGAAAACCGTGTCGCGGTTGAGGATTTCCTCTCGGGGGAGGAAAAGGCGCTCGACTTCCTCGTGGGGAGGGTTCTCCAGGCGATTTCGTGGAGGGCTGACCCAAGGGAAATCCGGAAACTCCTGCTCCAAAAGCTGAAATCCCCCCTCAGCACATAGTATATGAGGGGAATCGCCATTGGTTTCGCCTCCTGCAAGGGTGGGGTTGGAAAAACCACTCTCGCAGCCAATCTGGGGGTTTACTTCAGCGAGAAACTGGGTGACAAGCTGATCTTGGTGGACGCGAACCTCTCGGCGCCCAACCTTGCCATGCACTTCGGCGAGCTGAACCCGAAAAACACCATACACGATGTTCTCGCCCACCAGATCCCGCTCGAGAAGGCCATCACAAAGCTGCAGGGGATAAACATCGTCCCAGGCTCCCTCGCCTACGGGAAGGAAATCCATCCCTACGACATGTGCGAGTACGTGGAGAGGCTGAAGGAGAGAGCCTCCCTCGTCATACTCGACACGGCTCCCGGGATCGGGAGCGAGGCACTGGCGGCCATGAAGGTGATGGAGGAGGTTATCGCCATCTCCAACCCCGACACCCCGACCGTCGCCTCAACCCTGAAGACCTTCAAGGCGGCTGAGGTCTGCGGCTCGCACATGCTAGGGGCAGTCCTGAACTTGGTGAGGGGGGAACCTTACGAGCTCTCCGATGTTGAGATAAAGAGGATTCTGGGCTGGCCTATCCTAGCAAAAATCCCGGAGGACCCAAAGGTCAGGGAGGCGACGGCCATGGGGGTGCCGGTGATAAAGTACAGACCCACCTCCCCCTCGGCCAAGGAGTTCAGACGGTTGGGGGATCTGCTGTGGAAGGAACTGAAGAAAAAGATAAAAATCTAACCACTCTCCTCCAAGATGGACGACTGGTTCGATGAGTGGTGGCCGTTCAAGAGGAGGTCCCTTTCCAGAATCTTCAGGGAGATGGACAGGGCCTTCGAGGAGGTCTTCAAGGAACTGCATGAGAGCATGCCCAAGGATCTCTTCAAGGAGAGAAAGCTCCCGGACGGCTCGGTGGTGAGGAGCTTTGGGCCGGTTATATACGGCTACTCCATGACGGTCGGACCCGACGGCGTGCCCAGGGTGAGAACTTTCGGAAATCTGAAGCCGGCGCCCGTCCCAACCCCGACGGAGAGCAGGGAGCCATTTGTGGAGGTAATTCCCTCGCCCAACATCATAAGGGTTGTGGCGGAAATCCCGGGGGTGAACAAGGAGGACATAGATTTAAGGGTTACCGAGAACACCCTAATCATCTCGGCCCAGCACGGGGAGAGGAAGTATTACAAGGAGGTCGAGCTCCCGGACAAGGTTGACCCGAAGAACGTGGATGCCTCCTACACCAACGGTGTTCTGGACGTTGTCCTGAGGAAAAGCAGCGGACTGAAAGGGGAGAAGGTACAGGTAAAGTAGTCCGCCGAATTTTTCCCTTTAAATTTGTGTTTTGCATCAAATCAGGAGTGAGCGGATGGTGGATTGTTGACTGGGATTTTCCCGGGCGCTCGACCTCCCGGGTTAGGCTGCTCAGGTGGCTGAGGAGGCGGCGGAGCAAATACGTCGGAAGCTCGGAGTCGGTTCTCAGAACGAAGGATGGAAAGTTCGCCCGCAAATTCTTCGAAGAAGTTGAGAGGGCTGGAGCCACCCGGATTGGCTTATACCGGGCGACCCTTGTCCGTCAAAAGTCTCAACGGAGAGCGGCGCAATAAAAATCGAGGGCCCCATGGTGAAACACGTGTTACATGAGAGAGATTGGAAGCTGCGAGATGAAACAGTGTTACACTTGGGACAGAAATTGGAGGTCGTGGGTGAAACACGTGTTACACCGAGATGAAACATGCTACAGGGAGAATGAAACACGTGTTACATGGGAGGGGATTAGAGTCTGGACAGGTGAAACACGTGTTACACTTACACTGAATGAAACACGTGTTACAGTGTCTCGTTGATCTTGTTGGGGAAGAGAGGTAAGCCATCCAATATAGTTGGTTCCCCGTCCACCGAGGTAGATCGCGCCGAGCTAGGATTCTCACCGGTACTTTGCATGAACAATAGGGGCCAGATTGAGATGGTAAGAAGGGTGGTGCCCATCAGAAAGAAGGAGAGAAGAAGGTTGACCGTTGAGATCGCGACCCCCTCGAGCAAGCGCATCCTAAGGCTTCTCCCCGGATACAGCATCTTCATCCCCGGACTGACTTCAAAGGGCTTAACGAGGTCCGGAAGTCTCACTCTTCGGGGGGGCGAGAAAGTTTTTGGCGTTTAATCGAGGTAAAGGCTCGAGACGGCCAGGGGGGAAATGAGGGTAAGGTTAGGGTCTTGTTTCCGGCCCAGGCTTCGGGGAAACTGGGGGAGATCCTGCTCTTTTTAAATATTCGGATTTAAATCATAATGATTATGATTCGAAAGTTTATCGATAGGGAGGCCGAGCTCAGGGTTCTGGAAGAAGAATATACCAGGAAGTCCTTCTCCTTTTTCGTGATTTACGGCAGGAGGAGGGTTGGAAAGACCGAACTCCTGAAAAAATTCAGTGAGGGGAAGCCAACGATATATTTTCTCGCCGACAAACGAGGGACCCTCTCAAACGTGCTGAGATTTCGAAAGAAAATTGCAGCCTTCTTCTCCGAACCCGAGATAGCGGCGGAAAATTTTGAGGACCTGTTTAGATACGTTTGTGAAAAATGGTGGGGGCAGGAGAAATTAATCCTGATCGTTGATGAGTTCCCGTTCCTAGTTGAAAAGGATGATACGATCCCTTCGGTCTTCCAGTCCATTGTGGACGAGAATCTTTCGAAAAAACCGAACATTTTCCTGATCCTGTGCGGTTCGAGCGTGGGCATGATGGAGAAAGGGGTCCTGAGCTATCGCTCCCCACTATACGGAAGGAGAACGGGACAGTGGAAGGTCAATCCCTTCAAGTTCAGGCAGGTCCTAGAGTTTTTCCGGGAGTTGAGTCCGGAGGATGTTGTAAGGATCTACGCCGCAGTTGGAGGTGTGCCCTTCTATTTAAACCTTTTTGATCCCAACAAATCTTTCTACGAGAACATCGAAGCGAATTTCTTATCGAAGGAAGGGTTGCTTTACCCCGAGGGCGAATTCCTGCTGAGAGAGGAGCTGAGGGATCCAGCAACCTTCTCGACCATACTTTTGTCCATGGCGGAGGGTGCAACAAGGGTCAGCGAGATAGCGTCAAAATCGAGAATGGAGGCAAAAGATCTGCCCTACTACCTGAAGATCCTGGAGGAGCTGGGAATAGTAGCAAGGGAAACCCCCGTTCTGGAAAAACCAACGACGAAGAAAAGCCTTTATAAGATCAGGGACAATTTCTTCAACTTCTGGTTCAGATTTGTTTATCCGCTAAGGGATGAGATCGAGCTGAGGAACCGAGTCCCCGTCACGGAGGGAATGAAGGAGGAAATCGAGCTGTATACCTCACAGAGATTTGAAGACGTTTGCCGGGAATTTCTTGCCGAGAAGCTTGACTTTCCCCGGATGGGCAAGCAGTGGGGGAGGGCCGGGAAGAGCGCTTACGAAATAGATCTGGTGGCCGCTGACGGGAGGAAGCGAGTGGCCCTTTTTGAATTTAAGTGGAGGGAACTGTCGGCGGATGAATGCCTGCGAATTATCGAGGAATTGAAGGAGAAGCTAAAGTTTTTGAACAAAAAATACAGGGAGGAACATTTCGGAATTGTGGCGAAGAAAATAAACGGAAAGGAAAATCTCAGGAAAAGTGGTTACTTGGTTTTTGATCTGGGAGATGTTTTTGAGGACGCCAAATCACGGAGGTTTGACTAAGGTTGGGGCGAACGCAAATTTGCCTCGTAACCCTTCTTTATTGAGCCAGACTCTGGAATTTGTTCTTGCCACGCCAAGGGTAGCCTTCCCGGCTAGGGGACATCAGAAGTCACCCTCGTCGATTGGAATGAACTCTGCAGATTTTGAACCGCCCATACTCAGAATTGGGGATTTCCTCTTCTTCCCATCCGTTGAAGTCCCGAGAACATTGGAAGGTATTCCTCCGAGAGTTTTCTTTGGTGGTGCAAGTCCGCTGATGCCGTGGTGAACATGGTTTGTTTTGAATTTTGGGACATTTTCAAAAAAATTTTAAGTAGCTGAAACTTTTCCCGTTATCAATGATGAAAACCGCGCATTCTCTCAGACTAACATCCGGACGGTGATGGCCGGCAAGGGATATGTATGCATGGGGATCTCCACCTCATCGAGGACAAGATCCTTCTCTTCCCCAGCCTTGATCGGGAACTCGAAAAACTGAGAAGAGCGAAACTCAACAACTGATAAAAAAGAGACCGGGGGCTTCAAAGTAATATATTGGGCACCTGCATGGTCTGCAACCGGGAGGGCATAGTTTCGAGAATTCTGGGCGTATGCGGGAGGTGCATCAGGGAGAGGTTCGGTGAGGCCGAGCCTTACATAAGAGAGGCCCATCGAAAGGTCAGAAGCAGGTACGGTCTCCCGCCCGAAGTACCGCGCGAGCCCGGTGGCCTCCCCTGCACGGGCTGCGGAAACGGCTGCAGGATCGGGGAGGGTGGGAGGGGTTTTTGCGGCGTAGTTGAGAACAGGGGCGGGAAGCTGGTCCGTCTTTTCGGGACACCAGAAAGGGGACTACTCCAGTATTACTACGATGCGCTCCCGACCAACTGCGTTCCGGCCGACTTCTGTGCGGGCTCGGGAGGGGCGGGTTATCCGAAATGGTGCAGAACCCCACGCGGAGATTTGGGGTACTACAACCTCGCCGTCTTCTTGGGGAGCTGCACCTACAGCTGCCTCTACTGCCAGAACTTCAGCTTCAGGGAGCTGACCGAACTCGGTAGACCAATATACACGGCATCCGAGCTCGCCGGTAAGGTTGGGGAACGGGTGAGCTGCGTCTGCTTCTTCGGGGGAGATCCTTCAAGCCAGATGCCTTTCGTTCAGGCCTCATCCGGGCTCATGCGTGAGCGGGCTGGCGAAAGGCTACTCAGGATATGTCTGGAGACCAACCTGGACATGCGCTGGGAGGATCTGGAAAGATTCGCACCGCTTTCGCTCGAGAGTGGCGGGGGGATAAAGGCCGATCTCAAGTGCTGGTCGAGCGAGTTGCTCTTCGCATTCTCGGGGATCCGCCACAGGGTCGCCTACATCAACTTCAGGAGGCTTTCCAGAATGCACAGAAAAAGGCCCGAGGTCCCCTTTGTCAGAGCCAGCACCCTGCTCGTGCCCGGGTACATCGATGAAGAGGAAATAAAATGCCTTGCCTCCTTCATAGCCGATCTGGACACCTCCATTCCCTATTCCCTGCTCGCCTTCCACCCGACCTACTTCATGGACGACCTGCCCTACACCAGGAGGGCCGATGCGGAGAGGTACCTACAAATCTGTCGGAGGGAAGGGCTGGAAAAGGTCAGAATAGGAAACCCCTGGCTCCTTGCGTAATCGTCCAGCTGTAAGAACTGATTCTCAAACACTTTGCCCAAAATAACACATCCCTGATTCAATTGTGGTAAAAATCAAGCTGCCCGAGCCAGTTTCAGGCGGCATCTTTCTCTCCTACAAATGCTCGAGCGAGTGCAGGCACTGCATGTATGCATGCTCCCCCCGCTGGCAGGGGGACTGGATGTCAGAAGAGACGGCTAGGAGAATTCTTGCCAGTTTGGCCGACAAAATCGGAGGTCCCATCGGTATAAACACTGGGCTTCACTTCACGGGTGGAGAGCCGTTCTTGAATTTCGAGCTGCTTTTGAAGGTGGTCCAGACCGCCAAGGAGCTCGGGATCAATCACACCTTCGTTGAAACCAACTGCTTCTGGTGCACTGATGATGCCTCAACTGAGGAAAAACTCAAAAAACTTAAGGAAGCGGGGCTTGGCGGCATGCTCGTGAGCGTGAATCCCTTCATCCTCGAGCAGGTCCCGTTCGAGAGGACGGAGCGGGCGATAAAGATAGGTGAAAAAATTTTCGGGCGGAACCTGATAATATATCAGGAATTCTTCTACAGGCTTTTCAAGAAAATGGGAGTATCGGGAAGATTGCAGTTGGATGAATATCTAAGACTGGCGGGCTTGGAAAGTCTCCGTTTCTCCGAACTCCTTCCGATGGGTAGGGCATGCTATAAGCTCGAAGATCTGCTGTCTAGGCTTTACGGAAGTTTCCCGGCGGAGGAATTCTTTTCGGAGAACTGCAGGGGCGAACTGCTGAGGGAATGGCATGTGCATATAGATAACTACGGAAATTACATCACTGGCTACTGCGGTGGGATATCCATGGGCAATTGGTTCGAGCTTCTCCCAAGCATGGAGCTGGATCTTGAACGTTTTCCCGTTCTCGATGCCCTCATCAACGAAGGAATTGGGAGGCTGTTCCAACTGGCGGAGAAATTTGGATACAGGCCCAAGGAGGGTTACGTCCACAAATGCCATCTCTGCCTAGACATAAGAAGGTACCTCATTCAGCGTACGAGAAAGTTTGGTGAACTGAGACCCCTTGAATTTTATCAAAATCTTTTATAAATTACCTAATAGGTAACTAATGCCTGACTTGGCCTTGAAATGCTACGCGTTGCTGTATACCAAATACGGAACAAGGGAATTCAGTGGCAATAGTCTATCTTGGTTCCTATCCGCACCCATGAGGAGAAAGATATTTCATGTTTTAGCCAAGAGGCGCTGGCTGGAGAGAACCGGAAGGGACAGGTACAGATGCATCCCTCCGGGGAAAGTGCTTCGGGAAATGTTTCAGTTTAAGGTTTTTGAAAAAATGAAAAAAGCCAAGAGACCGTGGTGCTTCACCAAGGCTTCGGCGGTGGAGATATGGACGGACTTCAGCTACGTTCAGCGAAGCTGGGAGTATTCCCCGTATTTTATAAAAATCCTGAAACGGGATCTTCCCTACTGGAAAAACTTCCTTAGGTCAAATGACATCAGTTTCTTTGTCCAAGGAGCTGGCTCTGCCATGGGGGAGTTCGTGGTACTGGAACCTGTCAACAGGTTGGAATGGGAAATCCGTCACGGTTTTCCGGTTGACAGGCTCAAGAATGTGGTGAAATTCTGCGTCAACAGGGCAACCTTCGAGTATCCCCTGGCCTACCTGGCTCTGAAGTACAAAATGAAGATAAAGGTCGATCCGCGGGTGATGGAAAAAGTCGCCGAGGCCCTCTGATGTTCGAAGAGTCGGAGAGGTTGATTTTTAAAATACTCAAAAGGTTAGCAAAGCTAGACCTTGTTCTGATAGGGGGACACGCGCTCAGCGCCTTCGTTCCGCCTAGGTTCTCCATCGATTGTGACTTGGTGGTGAGGAGAAAAGAGGTGGTTGCCCAAATCGGGAACATCCTAGCGGAAGAAGGTTTCGAGAAATTCAGGGAGGGGGAAACGGTTCCCCGGGGTGGAGAATTTGTGGTTTACATGAAAAGAGTCGGCAGCATGAGGGCGAATTTTGATATCTTGATAGGAGCAGTGACTGACCGGCTGTCGGGGGCCTCCTTCGATGCCAACTGGATCTTCGAGCACTCCAAGGTTCGAAGAGTTTGGGCAAAGGCAAGTCCAATTTCAGTCAGGATTCGAACAGCCGACCCTGAGATCCTATTTATCATGAAGCTACTGACCGCGAGAAAGCAGGATATAAGGGACGTTTTCATGCTAGCCCAGCTCGAACTCGACTGGAAATACGTGAAAGAGTATGTTCTGGCCGCGCCCCGGCAAATTGTCAGGGAGGGAATCAGGAAATGCCGGAATCTGGTGACCTCGAGGGAGTTCAAAGATGGTCTTCAAGGGGTTTTCGGAAAAATCGAGATAGAAACCTTTGAGCGATCTAGACGGAGGCTGATGAGTTTTTTGGACGAATTTGCGCTTGAGTAGGATCATTAATTTAATTGCTAGCGAATCTGCCCCTCGATACCAAAAACCGAAAAACTGCAACGCAAGAAGAGGGGCGAGATAGGAGTTAATACCGTCCGAGGGTACCTATCAAATGCCGGAACTGCCGAAGGAGTACGATCCCCTCTCCGTGGAAGAGAAGTGGCAGAAGAAGTGGGAGGAGCTTGGTATATACAGGTTCAGGAGAGACGATTTCAAGTCTCCAACCTATGTCATCGACACCCCTCCGCCCTATCCGAGCGGCGAGTTCCACATGGGGACCGCCCTAAACTGGACTTACTTCGACATCGTGGCACGCTACAAGCGAATGAGGGGCTACAACGTGTTCTTCCCACAAGGCTGGGACTGCCACGGGCTACCAACGGAGGTACAAGTTGAACGGAGATACGGGATCCGGAAAGGCGACCTTCCCCCAGAGAAGTTTAGGGAGCTCTGCGTCCAGCTCACGAAGGAGAACATCGCCCACATGAAAGAGGAAATGCGCTCCCTCGGATTTTCCATAGACTGGTCAACCGAGTACGAGACCATGGATCCCTCCTACTTCGGGCGCACACAGCTCTCCTTCATCTTGCTTTACAAAAAGGGGTTGATCTACAGGGGGGAGCACCCGGTCAACTGGTGCCCGAGATGCGAAACGGCCATCGCGGATGCTGAGGTTGAGTACGAGAGCAGGGTTGCCAGGCTTTATTATATAAAATTCAGGCTGAGCGGAACCCAAGAACACCTCACCATTGCCACCACCAGACCCGAGTACCTCCACGCCTGCGTGGTGGTGGCAGTTCACCCGGAGGATGAGAGATACAAGAAATACGTGGGAAAGGAGCTGGAGGTTCCCCTGTTTGGACAGAGGGTGAAAATCATTGAGGATCCCGAAGTCGATCCAAACTTCGGAACGGGGGTGGTCATGATCTGCACCTTCGGGGACAAAACGGACGTGCGGTGGGTGAAGAGGCACAGGCTTCCCGTCATCAGGGCGATAGACGAGCAGGGCAAACTCACTGGGGCAGGGGAGTTTTCGGGACTGGGGGTGAGGGAGGCGAAGGAGAGAATTGTCCAGTCCCTCGAGAAGTTGGGGCTGGTTGAAAAGGAAGAGGAGCTGGACCAGCAGGTGGGGGTCTGTTGGAGGTGCAAGACGCCGGTGGAGATCGTGAGCAAGCCCCAGTGGTTCCTCAGGGTTCTGGACCTCAACCCCAAGGTGATGGAGGCGGCGGAGCGGGTTAGGTGGGTTCCCGCTCACATGAAGCAACGCTTCCTAGACTGGGTGCGATCCATGGACTGGGACTGGGTGATTTCCAGACAGCGCATCTTCGCCACCCCCATCCCTGCCTGGTACTGCTCGCAGTGCGGTGAGGCGATAGTGGCCGAAGAGCAACAAGTTCCCGTGCTCCCCGAGAAGACCCCCCCACCGGTGGAAAGGTGCCCGAAGTGCGGTGGGACCTCCTTCACGCCCGAGCGGGATGTGCTGGACACCTGGATGGATAGCTCCATAACCATAGCCTGCCACGCTGGGTGGCCCAAGATCGATCCGAGACTCTTTCCCGCCGACCTCCAGCCGAACGGGACCGACATCATCCGGACATGGGACTATTACCTCATGGTCCGCCACCTTGCCCTGCTGGGTGAGATCCCCTACCGGACGGTTCTGATAAACGGGATGGTTTGTGGCCAGGATGGTAGGAAGATGTCCAAATCCCTCGGGAACTACGTGGATACCTCCCTAGCCCGGAAGAAACACGGGGCGGACGCCCTGAGAGGATGGGCGGTCTTGGGGGCCTCAACCGGTTCGGACGTGCCCTTCAGCTGGAAGGAGGTGGAGTTCTCGCGCAGGCTGATGACCAAGCTCTGGAATGCCCTCCGGTTTGCCCTGCCGCACCTCTCAACCTCCAAGCCCCCCAAGCTCTCCGTGCCGGACCGCTGGATCCTGAGCCGGCTCAACAAACTGGTCGCTAGGGTAACCGAGCAGATGGAGGAGTTTCAGTTCAACGAGGCCCTTAGGGCACTGCACAGTTTCCTCTGGCAGGAATTCTGCGACATGTACATAGAGGAGGTCAAATACCGGCTCTACAGAAAGGATCCATCGGCACAGGCGGCGGGTTTCACGCTCAGGGAGGTCATGGTGAAGAGCCTGAAGATGCTGGCCCCCTTCTTCCCCCACTTCGCCGAGGAGGCCTACCAGTACGTGGAGGGCGGGGGGAGCATTCACCTCTCGAGCTGGCCAGCGGTGGAGGGGGAGTATATAGATGAGAAATCGGAGAGGCTCGGCGAGATGCTGAACTCCATCGTTTCGGCCCTCAGAAAATTCAAATCCGAGAGAGGGATGGCTCTAAACCATCCTATACCCAAGCTTCAAATCTACACTTCCGAACCAGAGAGCATACTGGAGATTGTTGAGGACGTGAAAGGAACCATGCAGGTGGGGGAAGTGGAAATCCTCGCTGGAAGACCCCCCCTGAAGGAGAGGGTCTTGGAAGTTAGGCTCAACCTGCCTAGGGTGGGGCCCCGGCTCAAGAAAATGGTCGGGGAAGTCCAGAAACTGCTCGCGGAAAGACCCGGCGAAGTCTGGGAGGAGCTGAAAAAGGAGGGAACCATCTCCCTAAGAGTGGGAGCGGAAACGATCACCCTGAGCCAGGAGGACCTAATATTTGTGAGGGAGACCAAAGTGGAAGAAACAAGGGTCTGGGTGGAGGAGCTACCGGAGTTCGGTCTCACCCTGATTCTCCCGGAAAGCTAGAACACCACTTCCGTTCCCGTGTGAGGGGCACCCTCCACTATCTCCGGAAGGCGCTCGAGCTCCTTCCTCCCCAAGAACAGGGTCTTTATCTTTGAACCGAGAACGATTCTTGCGGCTATGGGGTCGATGATGATCCTCATCCCAGGTTGAACCGCAACATCCACGAGCTTCACGAGGTCCTCCGCCCTTATCCTGTCGATTTTTTTAGCGCTGGGGTCCCGCTTGGGGTCCGCCGTGTAGACCCCATCCACATCCGAGAAAAAGATCAAGAGGTCGGAGCGGCTCATCTGGGCAAGCATGGCGGCCACGGCGTCGGTGGTCTGACCCGGCGTGGTTCCACCCATTACTGGAACCCCTCCGCTCAGGGGAAGGAGCGCGGCCTTCCCGAGCTCAGTCTGCACCTCCTTCGACCCCAGAGCGAGAGAAAGGAGGAGAGCGTTGAGCCTTGTGGCCCAAATCCCCACCTGATGGCATTCAATCTCGCTTAGCCCGAGCTCCTTCGCCACCTCTATGTACCGCCTCGCCGTCCTTCCCCCGCCAGTAACCACCAAGACCTCGTGCTTTTCCCTGAGCTTTTTGATCACGGCGACCACCTTCGAGTAGCACTCCGCGTCTGGCTCGTCTGGCACGAGAACGGAGCCCCCTAGACAGAGCGTTATCCTCATCAGTTACTTCACCTATCATTTGATGTCCGATTCCCTTGAGAAATACAGGTTCAGGAGGCTGCTGGAGGAACTCAAATCAAAAAAGGGAAGGGGAACGGAACTCATTTCGGTTTACATCCCGCCGGATTTCGAGCTTGCCAAGGTGATGCAGCAACTGAGGGAGGAGCAGGGTACGGCCTCCAACATAAAATCCAAAAGCACCAGAAAAAACGTCCTCTCTGCCCTCGAGCGAATCGTCCAGTTCCTCAAGACTTACATGGAAACCCACCGCACCCCCCCTCCTCACGGTCTTGCCATCTTCTGCGGGAACGTCAGCGAAAGGGAGGGGGATTCGGACATCAAGCTCTGGTGGATTGAACCCCCTGAACCCGTGACCGTCAGAATGTACCGTTGCGACCAGCAGTTTGTCCTCTCGCCCTTGGAGGAGATGCTGGAGGTGAAGGGAACCATAGGACTCCTGACGCTCGACAGGAGAGAGGCTACCTTGGGAACCCTCAGGGGGAAGCATGTGGAGATATTGAAGAAGGTGACCTCCGGTGTTCCGGGCAAGCACTCGAAGGGAGGACAATCATCGAGGAGGTTCGAGCGCCTGAGGGAAATCGCCGAGCAGGAGTACCTGAAGCGGTTGGGGGAGGAGGTGAACGAGGTCTTCCTACAGATCCCAGACCTCCAGGTCCTGATAGTGGGTGGGCCCGGACCCACGAAGGAGGAGTTTCTCAAGCTCGGGGTACTGAAGGAACCGTTGGTCAAGAAGATTGGAGCCCTGTTGGACTGTGGCTACACGGATGAGTACGGGATAAAGGAGCTCGCGGAAAAGGCGGGGGAGGTCCTAGCCAACTTGGAGCTGAGTAAGGAAAAGGCCGCCGTGCAGCGCTTCCTCTCTGAACTAGTCTCTGGGAGGGGACTGGCCGTTTCGGGTGAGGAGGAGGTTAGGAAGGCACTGGAAAACGGGCTCGTGGACCTCCTGCTGATCTCGGAAGCCCTGAGAAAGTACAGGGTAAAAATCAGGTGCGAAGGTTGCGGAGCCGAACAGGCAGAGACGGGAAGCGACCTTTACTTCTTGGAAAAGAAGAGCTCCCTCCCCTGCCCGAAGTGTGGCGAGAAAAAGCTGACCGTGGTCGAGAGCCAGGATCTCATCCAGGAATTCTTCTCCCTCGCGGAGAGGTTCGGTACAAGGGTGGAACTGATCTCAAGGGAAACGGATGAGGGCAGGCAGCTTTGGAAGGCCTTCAATGGGATTGCAGCGGTTCTCAGGTACGGGCCATCCCAGTGAACTGCTCTCGCAGGGGGCTTCAATCAAGATCTGATGCCTCTAATGGACTCGACTGGGGTGGCTTTTGAGGGCGATGTCCGTCCCTCGCCCCCGCAACGCAGTGGGAAAATCTAGATTCCAACCATGGAAACTTTCAGTTCGGTTTGTAGTAGCAAATCTGGAGTTTCTCGTCGTAAACCTTGGGCTCCGGAAGCCGCCTCGCCTCCTCGGGTGAGATCCCG
>JAWBSP010000015.1:0-27894 GCA_038842485.1 Hadarchaeales archaeon (SeqCode) | reverse complement strand
GGCATCCCCTCTTGGATGCTCAACCGGAGAAAGGATTACGAAACCGGGGCTGATCTCCACCTGCTTGGAACCGATCTCACCTTGGCCGAAAAGGCAGACATAGGGAGGGAGAGGAAGATAAGGAGCAGGAGGGGGATAAGGCACGAGCTCGGCCTGCCGGTGAGGGGGCAGAGGACTAGGACCACCGGGAGGAAGGGGCTGAGCGTGGGGGTGATGAGGAAGGAAGCCAGAGTCAAGATGGAGGCCGGGAAGAAAGAGGAGAAGAAGAAGGAGGAAAAGAAGAAATGAAGCGGCAGAGGAAGAAGTACCAGAAGCCCCTCAGACCTTGGGATGCCGAGAGGATGCAGGTGGAGGAGAAACTGGTGGGGAGGTACGGGTTGAAGAACAAGAGGGAGCTGTGGAGGATGCAGGCCATCCTGAGGGGCTGGAGGTCGCAGGCCAGAAGGCTGCTGGCTTCCAAAGGGGTGCAGGCGGAGCGCGAAACCAAGCAGCTGCTCTCCAGACTTCACAGGCTTGGGCTGGTGGGGGAGAACGCCACGCTTGACGATGTGCTGGGGCTGACCCTTGAGAACGTCCTTGAGCGGAGACTTCAGACCGTGGTTTGGAGAAGGGGGCTGGCTAGGAGTTCCAAGCACGCCAGGCAGCTCATCACGCATCGGAAGCTCCTGCTGGACGGGGAAGTGGTGTGTTCTCCAAGCCTCCTGCTAGAGAGAGGAATGGAGGAGAAGTTGGAGGTGAGAGATTGAAGGAGCGGTGGGGGGTGGCTCACATCTACTCTTCCTCCAACAACACCATCGTGCACATCACCGACCTTTCCGGCGCGGAAACCGTGAGCATATGGTCGGGGGGGAGGATCGTGAAGGCGGACAGGGAGGAGGGATCCCCTTACGCGGCCATGCAGGCAGGGGCCAGGGCGGCGGCCGAGGCCATGGCGAAGGGGCTGGTTGGGGTGCACATAAAGGTCAGGGCTCCGGGGGGATCCAAGAGCAAGATCCCAGGCGCAGGCGCACAGGCAGCCATAAGGGCGCTGGCTAGGGCGGGGCTGAAGATCGGCAGGATAGAGGACGCGACGCCAATACCCCATGACGGGACGAGACCCAAGGGCGGAAGGAGGGGGAGAAGGGTATGAAGGTGGAGATCAGGAGGGTGGACGGTAACGAGATGGATTTCCTGCTCTCCGATTCCAATCCCGCCTTCGCCAACTCGCTCAGGCGGAGCATCATGAGGGAGATTCCCACCATGGCGGTGGACGAGGCGGATTTCTACTCCAACGACTCCGCCCTTTACGACGAAATCATAGCCCACAGGCTCGCCATGATTCCCCTCACCACGCCCCCGGGATACAAGTTGCCCGAGGAGTGCACCTGCACCGACAAGCGCTGCCCGAAATGCAGCGTGAGCTTCAAGGTGAAGGTGAAGGGGCCCTACCTGCTCACCTCGGCCGACCTCAAGGGCTCGGACCCGAAGGTTCGGCCGGTGAGCGACAAGATACCCATAGTGAAGCTGGAGGAGAAGCAGGAGCTGGAGTTTGAGGCCATAGCCCGGCTCGGTTTCGGCAAGGTTCACGCCAAGTGGCAGCCCGCCCTTTGCTCCTACAAGTACATGCCGGTCGTGACCATCCATCCCAGGGCCTGTAACGGCTGCGGGGACTGCGTGGAGGTCTGCCCCAAGAAGATCCTCAGGGTGGAGGGGGACAAGGTGAGGGTCTCGGAGGTGGAGCTGTGCATCATGTGCAAGGCATGCCAGCGGGCCTGCAAGCGCGGGGCCATCGAGGTGGGCTGGGACGACACCAAGTTCCTCTTCCACCTCGAGTCCACCGGCACCATGCCCCCACAGGAAATTCTTGAAAAGGGGCTGGAGGCCCTGAAGGAGAAGTTCGAGGATTTCATCTCAGCGGTCAAAAAACTTTAGGCGAAATTCATCGTTTTCAGATTTCCCCGGCCCTGAACTTCTGCATGATTTCCCTGTTTTGTTTTGGCATGAAGGTGTAGAGGAATGTGTTGATTTCCTCGAGCCACTCAAGCCTCTGTTCGGGCGTCAGTTTCAGGTAATTCAGGATGGTTTTCTTCGTCACGCGGTATCTGAAACCCTTCACTTCAATCCCTCCTTTATTTTCTTCACCTTTCTCAAGGCCTCCACATCCGAGAGGTCCTGTAGGCGCCCGGAGCGTCTCTTCAGGGTGATGAGGTCGTCTAGAGAGATGAGCGGTATGGATAGCCCCTTGGCGGTCACGAATTCGATTCTCCCGTAAACCTCCTCAAAGCTGACAGGGGAATTCACGAGGATATCAACTTCCTCCTGCGGCCTCTCGGGATTTGTGAAGCTGAGCACCCTCATGTGCTTCTCCTTGACCCAAGTCCTCAGATTCTCGAGTGTTATGTCGGCGAAGCGAACGGGCGCTCGTGGCCTGTACCCGAGATTCTTCATGGCTTCGATCAGTTTTTGCAAGTTGGGCCCCTGCAAATCCACCAGCAGGTCTAAATCTGCCGTTGTCCTCGGCACTCCATGCAAGTTTACAGCCACGCCGCCGATTACAACGTACCGAACGCCTCTCCGGTTCAGCTCCCGAAAGACTCCCTCATAAAACATCAATATGTGCCCGCTATGGTTTAACGGTGCAGCGACATGCGGTAAAAACTTTAGGCTTCAAGGAGAATTTTTAAAAGCGGGGGTCGCCAAGCCAGGTCAAAGGCGCTGGCCTGAGGCGCCAGTCCCGTAGGGGTTCGGGGGTTCAAATCCCCTCCCCCGCACTCAGTTAGATCGCGAGGATGTGCTCCAAGGTCTTCAGGGCCTCGCTCGCCACCCATCGGGGCTCGCGTTGCCAGTACTCTCTGTTGAAAAGTTCCACGGAGAGGAACCCGCGGTATCCTGTTCTCATCAGCCCCCCAAGGAACTCTTTGAGCGGCAAGGTCCCGGCTCCCGGAAGAACCCTGTGTTTGTCTTCAAGTTTGTTCCTTTCCAAACGCGGCGCGTCGTTTACATGAACAAGGAAGATTCTTTGAGGGGGAAGGGGCTCCAAGAGCTCGCCGCTGAGGTGAAGGTGGAAGGTGTCGATCACGAGCCCCAGATTCTCAAGATTGAGCTCCCGGACAAGCCTCCAGGCATCGGCTAGGCGGTTTATAGAACAGGTCCCGAATCCTAGGAACTCGAACCCTATTCTGATGCCGTGTTCCCTCGCCATCTCGGCGAGCACTCGAAGTCTCTCCGAGGTCATCCGCTTTATGGTGTCTTTTGAAGAAGGCGCTTGAGGAAGGAAGGAGGGAACGGCCACCACAAGGTCACAGTCAAGTGTCCCGCAGATTTCATCGAAAAGGAGTTCGGTCCTTCTGACCATCCTTCTGAACTTGGCAGGGGAACAGAGGGAAAAATCCTCCAGGGCGTTGAGGCTGACAGCCCGCAGCCCGTACCTCTGAAGTATCCCACGGAGCTCCCCCGCCTTCTCCCGGCTTTCAACCTTCTCAATTCTGAACTCCACCCCCTGAAAGCCCGCTTCCCCCGCTATCTTGGCGAACTCAGCCGCATCCAGAGGCAGGAGGGTGGCCTCGTTCAGCGCCGTCCTGAGCCGTGGGTCCCTCACCGGCCTTTCCAAAGTTTTAGCCCGATGTCCAGAGCCCGTGGATGTTGCAGTATTCTCTCGCTTTCACTTCCCCGCCACCGACCGCAAAGAGGGCCTCCGGTGCCTCGCCCGGTTTGAGAAACTTTCGATAGCTCCCGCTCTCCGTCACTAGCTCTATCCATTCTATGTGGTGTTTCTCCTCCATCGGGTGGGGGACGGAGCCTACCCTAACTTTTATCCCTTCCCCGGTTTTCTCGATCACCGGCACATGCTTTTCCTTTCCAACGTCGACCGATTTCTCTTGTAAGAGTTCCATCGGTTGTCCGCAGCAGACCAGCCGTCCCACTCCGGAGTGAAGTACAACCACTATGTTCCCGCAGATGTTGCACCTGTAGACCTGTCCTACTCCCGTCACTCTCTCATCTCATGGATTCCTTATATATGAAGGAGGGTTGCTTCTCGAGGGCATGAGTTTATATCAGAGAGGGCAAAGATGGATGCCGTACTCCGACAGGTTCAAATATTTCTTCACCCTCCGCCCCCTCCGCGCCTTCGATGAGGTGGTCAGGAGTCCGAACCTGTTCAGGACGAGCATACAGACGGTAGTCATCGGCTCCATTATCTTCTCCTTCCTTTTCCAGTACACCATGGCAAACGTCATGCACGCTTACTGGCAGTCCCTCTGGGTGGCGGTCTTCTTCTCCCTCTGGGCCCTCCCCGCGCTCATGAGCTTGGGCATCCTGAAGCTCAGGAACTACCTGCTGAAGAAATCCTTCAGCACGGAGGCCTATCTGGAAGCAACCCTCCTGGCCTCCCAGCCCGTGGGTCTGGCCCTGGACATATATCTGGTGGCATCCATTCTCTACCATCACCTGCTGGTCGGCGATTACCCCGTTTACGTGGCGTACGCCAGGATGGGTGAGTGGTACTGGATCATAGGAATGGGGGCGGTGGGGTTCCTACTCTACTCCATTCTCGCCATGCTGGCGATTTGGAGGGTGGCCAAGGTGAGGTGGTATCTGGCTCCCCTTCTGTGGCTCATCTGCCTGCCCCCTCTCTACGGAACGTACTTCCTCTACGTGGGGTTGGGATGAAGCTCCAGGCCGCGAAACCGTACCTGCCCGTGGCGTGCTTCGGCGTGGGGGTGTTTCTGATTCTTGGGCTGAGCTTTGGCTGGTCGGTTGGGCACTACTACCTTTCCCCGGAGAACTTCCCCAACCAGTTCGTTCCGGCGGTGGCTGGTCTGGGGGGGAGCTTTGAGGTTTCCCCTCAGGTGGAGGCCGTGTGGATCGATGGCCGACCCGCTCGACTTGAGAACGGGAGGGTTTGGGTGGAAAACTTGGATCCGGGCTGGTACGAGGTCACCGTGCGGCTGGGAGGGAGGACCGAGAACAGGGGGAGGGCGCTCTACGTGATGCCCTTCAAGGAGGACAACTTCCTCTGGGCAGTGGTATCCGACATCCACGTCCCACGCTTCGGTAGGGTGATACCCGAGATAGTGGAGAACGGTCTCAGACTGGTGAATGAGCTCGGACCGGGTTTCGTTTTCCTCGCAGGGGATGCGGTCGACTTCGGTCTGGACGAGGAGTGGAAAACCTTCATGGAGGTGGCGAAGGCGGTGGAGGTTCCCTTCTTCAAGCTGCCGGGAAACCATGAGACCTATATCGATCCCTACCTCAAACGGTGGAATTCCATGTTCGGCCCCACCAACTACTCCTTCAAGATCGGGGACGTGCTCTTCGTGGGTGCCTGCCCCATAGGTCCCTACCGGGCTTGGGGAGGTTTCAACGATGAGGAGCTGAAGTGGCTTGAGAACCAGCTTGCCCAACCGGCTCAGCTCAAGTTCCTCATTCAGCACTACCCGATTGCCTACGGCCAGACCACCATCTACAGCGGGATTCCTTACATCAACAGGGGGAAGTACAACAGCTGCATAGTCTGGAACCATGAAAAAACCATGGAACTTCTGGAGAGGGAAAACGTGGTGAGCGTTTTCGGGCACTGGCACGTCTTCGACGAGCCCTTTGAGTACAGGGGTCTAACCTTCTACCACAACCCAAGCCTTTCGCCCAACTCGAAGGGGGGAATCATCCAGTGGGCGCTGGGGGGAGGCTTGTTCGCCGCTGGGCACTCCTTCTACCTCTTCAGGATTGAGAACTCCCGCATCGCGTACGCCAAGCCCATCGACATCTGGAAGCTGAAAATAGAGAGGGAGAGGGGGGAGACCGCAGAGAACATCCGGGTCACGAACGAGCACCCCCACCCGGTTCCCCTCAACCTGAGGGTGGAGCTCGGTCCGGGGAGCTACTCCTCCAGCATGGGAGAAATCCTACAGGACTCCACAGGGTGCTGGGTCCGCTTCGAGGTCCCGGAGAACCGGACGGTTGTGGTTCAGGTTCAGAGGCTGTAGTTTGCCGCCGCTGCGCTAGGCGGGATGAAGATCTGCATCGTAGGGGCCGGGAGTGCGGCCTTCTCCATGAAGTTGATCAAGGATCTTTGCCTGACCGAAGGACTGGAGGGGAGCACGGTGACTCTGATGGACATAAACGCGGAGCGGCTTGAGGTGGTGCACACCCTAGCGCGCCGGTACGCGGGGCTCTTGGGGAAGGAGTTCAGATTCGAGCGCACCCAAGATCGCAGGCAGGCGATCGAGGGGTCTGATTTTGTCATCAACGTTGCGCTTCAGGGTGGGCACGAGCAGCAGGAGGAGGTGAGGGCGATCGGGGAGAAACACGGGTACTACCGTGGAATAGACTCTCAGGAGTGGAACATGGTTTCGGATTATCCCACCTTCACCTCGCTGGGCCAGCTCCAGCTTGCCCTAGACATCGCCAGGGACGTGAAGGAGCTTGCACCAGACGCTTGGTTCCTGCAGAGTTCCAACCCCCTTCTTGAGATTTCAACCCTGATCTGGAGGGAGCTGCCTGGACTCAAGCTGGTCGGTTTGTGCGACGGTCCACCGGCGTACGTGGAACTCGTCCATGTTCTGGGTCTGGACGCGCGGAAGGTGGAGTACCAGATGGCCGGTTTAAACCACTGCGTCTGGCTGGCAAGGTTTGAGCACGAGGGAGAGGATGCCTACCCGCTGGTCGAGAGGTGGATAGAGGAAAAGGCGGAGGAGTTCTGGAAAACCTACGCCCCGCGTGATACCGAACCTCAGCTCTCGAGGGGGGCCGTGGACATGTATCGCACCTACAAGCTCTTCCCCATCGGGTGCACCACGCGCAACGGAACCTGGAAGTACCACCTCAACTTAGAGGTAAAGAAGTACTGGTTCGGTCCGTACGGGGGGATGGACTCCGAACTCTCTTGGCCGTTCTACTTGGAGAGGCTGGAAAGGGAGTTGAAGAAGCTGTCAGCACTCGCGCGGGACCCAAACTCCCCTCTACTGGAGGAGATACCGCTGGTGGAGAGCATAGAGCCGCACATCAAACTGATCGACTCCCTGCTCAACGATCACAGGAGGAAGATTGTGGTGAACCTTCCCAATCCCGGCACGTTCTCGGGCGACGCGGTGGTCGAGGTGAGCGCATGGGTGGACGGGAGGGGCATCCATCCCGAGCGGGTGCACCTCCCTCCCGAGACCCTTTCTGCCGTTAGGGCCAGACTTCGTTTGATGGAGCGCTCCCTCCAATTTTTCAAAACGAGGGACCTCGGTATCTTGCTGGAGGTTCTCGCCGAGGATCCGCGAACGAAGTCCGAGCGACAGGCTAGAGCCGTGGTTGAGGAGATTTTCGGCCAGCCGTATCTCAGGGACTTCGTCCGCTAACCTTCCCTATCTCAACCAAGTCTGCGAGCAGGGCACTCGAGGTTTCGCGCGGTCCAGCACCGAAGCCGGTTATGGTTATCTCCCTGGCGAATCTGAGCCCGAAGCAAACCGCGTTCAGGGTGCCGCTGACCGCTAGGGGGTGATCGTGGGGAACGAGGGTGGGCCGAACGCTGAGCTCTCCCTTGCTTGCCGAACCCAGTAGCTTGATGGTGTAACCGCTCTCGCGTGCCAGCCGGAGGGCATCTGGGGTGATTCGGGAGATACCGGTGATCTGGATGTCCTGCAGCTTGGCATCGAGGTTGAGGATGGAGTTCGCCAGAATGACGAGCTTGCAGGCGGTATCGATTCCCTCGATGTCGAGCGTGGGATCCTTCTCGGCTATCCCCAGCTCCTGCGCCTCCCTCAGCACGATGTCCTGCGGGAGACCATCCCTCTCCATTCTGCTCAGGATGTAGTTGGTGGTCCCGTTCAGCACTCCCCTGATGCTCAGGATCTCATCTCCCGAGCACAGCCTTCTGGCGAGGCTTATCACCGGGATTGAGCCCCCCACCGTCGCCGAGTATCTGAACTGAACCCCCCTGCGAGCCGCAAGCCGCTCGAGTTCCCTCAAGGCCACCACGAGAGGACCCTTGTTCGAGGTTACCACATGCTTTCCTGCTTCCATGGCAGCCTTGATGTGGCTGAGCCCGGGCTCCCCCGTTTTTATATTGGTCGGGGTCAGCTCGACAATCACATCCGCCTCCACCTCTTGTATGACCTCCAGCGCTTGGAGGCCGGGTTTTCCTAGCGGTGCCACGGTTCCTTTGGTTTCGGAGACCTCGATCAGTTTTTGCAGGTCCAGCTTCTCTCCCACCACACCGCCCGCCTCGTCGACCACCGCCACTACCTCCATTTCCACCCCCTGCGCCCGGAGGAGATCCCGGCTCTCCATGAGTGCCCTTGCCAGACCCCTTCCAAGGTTTCCGAAGCCCACCAAAATTGCCTTCATTCTCCCACAGGTTTGATCATAAGCAGCCCCATCTCTGAGACCATCTTCTCCACCATCTGAAGAGCCACCCTGAGGCGTTCCGAACTCTCGGCGAGCAGGCTCATTCTGGCGGAGGACTCCATCCCCACACCCTGCATGGCTAGGTCCAAATCCGAGACTCTCACACCTCCCAGGGCATTCACGGCATCCACGACCTTCTGGAGGTCGGAGTGGAGGATGTGCCCGACCAGAAGAAAGGTGGTCTTGGCGAACCACTCTCTCTCCCCCACCTGTGTGATCCTGATGCCCATCTCCCCGAGGTTCTTGAGGAGCCCGTCCAGCTTTTCCTTGGTGGGGATCTCGAAGATCACGGTCACGGGCAACCTACCAAGCGGTGTCTTTTTCTCCCTGAGGTGAACCACGCTTTGGATGTTTCCCCCGAACTTGGCTATGGGATCCAGAACCCTCACCAGCTGTCCTGGCCTGTCCTCAAGTTCCATTTCTAACCGCACCAGCATCCACCTTTAAGTGCGCGGTTTTATTTTGGCTACCCCAGCAGCTCCTCTTCCTCCTCCGAGTAGAGGCAGCCCTCGGTGGAGTAGTAGGGACACTCGGGGCAACAGTCGTTCTTCTCTTCACAGTCGTAATAATAGGGGCATTGGTGACAGCACGGCATTTCAGGCATTTTAGTCGATATATTTAAACCTTCTCTTTTGTTTGATGCCAGTCATCCTGGTTTCTGATCATCTGCATCCCGATGGTGTGGAGGAGCTGAAGAAGCTTGGCGAGGTGAGGGTGAAGACAGGTCTACCTCCATCCGAACTCCTGAAGGAGGTGGAGGACGTGGATGTACTCGTGGTGAGGAGTGCCACCAAGGTCACCCGGGAGGTCCTAGAAGCGGGAAAGAGACTCAAGATCGTGGCGCGGGCTGGGGTGGGACTGGATAACATCGATCAGGAGGCGGCCAAGGAGAGGGGGATAAAGGTGCTGAACGCTCCGGAGTCCGTCAGCGTGGCGGTGGCCGAGCTTGTCTTGGGTCTCATGCTGAGCTGGTGCAGGAGAATTCCGGCCGCGGATGCGAGCATGAGGCAGGGCAAGTGGGAGAAGTCCAAGTTCATGGGAATCGAGCTTCGAGGGAAGACGCTCGGGATCTTGGGCACGGGCAGGATCGGCCTTGAGGTTGCCAGGAGGGCGAAGGCTTTTGGCATGAGGCTGCTCGGCCACGATATTGTTCAGAGCAAGGAGTTCTTGGAGCTCGGGGGGGAGTACGTGGGTCTGGAGGACCTGCTCAGGAACTCGGACTTTGTCTCCCTCCACGTTCCGCTCAACGAGCAGACGAGGAACATGCTGGGCGAGAGGGAGCTCAGGATGATGAAGCCAACAGCCGTGCTCATCAACACCTCGCGGGGGGCGGTAGTTCAGGAGGAGGCACTGTTGAAGGCCCTGCGTGAGGGCTGGATTGCCGGGGCCTGTCTGGACGTTTACTGGAAGGAGCCCATCAGCAGCGATCATCCCCTGTTGCAGTTGAGCAATGTGGTGCTGACTCCTCATTTGGGGGCATCCACGGAGGAAGCCCAGAGGGAAGCCGCCCTGGTGGTGGCAGAAAAGATAAGGCGGGAAATTTAGAAATGCAGGGGCAGCGGTCCGTGCCTGTGGATAGGATGGTCAAGTGGAGGGAGGGTCCGAGCGTGGTGCGAATTCCCAAGCCGACCAAGCTCAAGAGGGCCAGGGAGCTGGGATACAAAGCCAAGCAGGGTGTGGTGGTGGTCAGGGTTAGGGTGAGGAGGGGTGGGAGAAGGAGGGAGAGACCGTCGAGGGGGAGGAGACCGAAGCGGATGGGCGTGCTGAAGCTCACTCCCAAGAAGAGCATCCAGTGGATGGCGGAGGAGAGGGCAGCCAGGAAATTCCCCAACCTGGAGGTCCTGAACTCCTACTATGTGGGGGAGGATGGAAGGTACAAGTATTATGAGGTCATTCTGGTAGATCCGCACCACCCCGTTATTCTCTCGGACCCGCAGCTTTCCAAGTTGCAGCGGGGCAGGGTCTTCAGGGGCCTCACCT
The DNA here is from genome assembly GCA_038842485.1 of Hadarchaeales archaeon (SeqCode). Lineage (GTDB taxonomy): Archaea > Hadarchaeota > Hadarchaeia > Hadarchaeales > JAWBSP01 > JAWBSP01. Next base: position 17,541 of record JAWBSP010000015.1, on the reverse strand, counting down.
CAGCCGGGAGGAAGGCGAGGGGTTTGGTCAGGTGAGGCTCTTCAGGGAGGCTTCAGTAAGGGTCTTCGTTCATGCCACCGAGGACGAGGAGAAGGTGAAAGGTGCTCTACTCTCCCTTCTCCCGCCGGGTTCGGGGCTGGTGAGGGGTAGCTTGAGGGGACATTTTGGGAACCCCATATTGACTCTCGATGCAAGAATCACCGATCCGGGGAAAGTGGAGGAGATGTGGGGTGCGGTCTTGAGGGGACTTCCAAGGGAGCAACTGAGGGAACTCCTTGAGGGACTGGAGGAGAGGATGGAGGGGTGCACGCTTTACCTAAGACTGGACAAGCAGCTCGCCTCTCAGGGGAGGATCTCTCTCACCGAGGGAGGGGATGCCATTCACGTGAGGCTGAGGGCGGAGTGGATCTCCCCTTCCCCACAAGAAGAAATCAGACGGCAGCTTCTTGAAGCCGAGAAAGCTGAGAAATAGGTACGTGGTCTTCCGCTTCAAGGGGGATCCTGACACAGTTTACGCCACCCTGAGGTCCCGCCTTTCTTATCCCCACTTTTTGAAGCCCATCAGTCACTCGGGGGAGGTGGGCGTTTTTCGGTGTGCGCATCTGGACTTGGAGCTCGTAAAGAAGGAGCTGGCCGGGATGGGGGCTCAGGTGAGGGGTGTCTCTGGAACCCTGAGGAAGGCAAGGCAGAAGTTTCTCTGCGGTTAAATGTAGCCGGGGAATACCAGTAATGATGTTTCCCCCTGCAGCTGGCTACGATAGGGCGATAACGGTCTTCAGCCCAGATGGCAAGCTTTTCCAGGTGCAGTACGCTCAGGAGGCGGTGAAGCGTGGGCTCACGGCCCTGGGAATCAAGGTTTCCAGCGGGGTGGTTTTGGCTGGTGAGAAGAAGAAGGGGAAGTTGCTTGAGGAGGTTTCGGTTGAGAAAATCTTTGAAATAGACGAGCACATTGGGGTAGCTGCTTCAGGACTCATCGCCGATGCGAGGGTACTGGTAGAGGCTGCTAGGGTGGAGGCCCAGCTCAACCGTCTGAGATACGAGGAGCCCATCTCGGTGGCAGCGCTCGCCAAATACCTGGGTGACATAGCTCAGCTCTACACCCAGCACGGCGGGGTCAGGCCCTTCGGTGTAAGGCTTCTGGTTGGGGGGGTGGACGTGAAACCCCAGCTCTACGAGACCGACCCCAGCGGAGCGGTGGCGAACTACAAGGCCCACGCAATAGGGGCTGGTGCGGATACCGTAACGGAAGCCCTGGAGAGGCTTTACCGGGAAGAACTGAGTCTGGACGAGGCGGTGGTGCTGGCCCTCAAAGTTATGAAGCTTGCCGTGGAGGAGCTGAGCCCCGACACCCTGGAGATGGCGGTCATCCCGGTTGAGACCAAGAGATTTCGCATGCTCACCAAGGAGGAACTCTCCAAATATCTACAACAGGTCAAGTAGGTGAAAGTATGGTGAGGCTGGAGGAGGCAGTCATAGCAAGAGCCGAGGTTCAAGGGGCGAGCTTTGAGATACTAGTGGACCCAGAACTGGCACTGGCTCTCAAGCAGGGAAAACAGGTCAACATACGCGAGATGCTGGCGGTTGAGCGAATTTTCAAGGATGCCAGAAAGGGGGAGGAGGTCCCGAGAAAATCCCTTGAGGAGGTCTTCCAGACTACGGACGTACTGAAGGTGGCGGAGGAGATCGTCAAGAGGGGACAGGTTCAGCTGACCACTGAGATGAGGAGGAGGATGAGGGAGGAGAAGCTCAGGCAAATCGTTTCCCTCATCTCAAAGAGGGCGGTGAACCCCCAGACCGGCACCCCTCATCCACCCTCAAGGATAGAGGCTGCGCTCGAGCAGGCCAAGGTGAAAATTGATGAGTTCAAGAGTGCCGAGGAGCAGCTACCGGCGATTCTCAGATCCCTTTCCTCGGTTCTGCCGATCAGCGTGGAGATGAGAAGGATTGAAATAAAAGTTCCGGCCCAGCATGCTGCCAAGGCATACGGCGCACTTAAGGCTTACAAACCATGCCGGGAGGAGTGGCTCCAAGACGGAAGTCTGAGGGTGGAAATTGAGATTCCAGCCGCTCTCCAAGCGGAGTTCTTCGAGAAGGTGAACCAGTTAACCAAAGGGGAGGCCCAAGTAAGGGTGTGCCAGTGATTTGTGTCCAGAACAGGGAGCTGGTGGTCCCCGGGCAGTTGCTGGCTGAGGGGGAGCTGAGGGCGGGGAAGGGGGCTTACAGGGAAGGGAAAAGGATTTACTCCTCTGTTGTGGGACTTGCAAGGGTGGGTGAAAAGGAGGTGGGAGTCATAGCTCTTGAGGGTTGCTATGAGCCCACCGTGGGGGATGATGTAATCGGGGTGGTGACCGACCGCCACCCGCACGGCTGGATTATCGATCTCAACTCTCCGTACGAGGGAAACCTGTTCGCATGGGACCTGCTGGGAAAGGTGGATGTTTTTAGGGTGGATTTGAGCTCTCACCTAGCGATTGGGGACCTCCTCTTCGCGAGGGTGACGGAAGTAACTCCGATGAGGAGGGTGGGATTGGAAGCAAGGGGGCCGGGGTATGGGAAGCTTAGGGGTGGATGGCTGGTGGAGATTACCCCCGTAAAGATTCCCAGAGTAATTGGAAGGCACAGGTCGATGATCAGCATGATTCAGTCCGTTACAGGTTGTACTCTGAGGGTTGGGCAGAATGGGAGAATTGTGATACTGGGTCCGCAGGAGAAGGTCGCCCCCCTCGTGGAGGCCATTCGCATGATAGAGAGGGAGGCGCACACCGGGGGGCTTACGGACAGGGTTAAAGCCTTCTTGGAGAAGAAGCTACATGCAGGGGAAGAGACTCATAGTCGACGGGAAGAGGCTGGACGGTAGGGCCCCCGACGAGCTGAGGCCTGTGAAGCTGAAAGTAGGGGTGTTGAAGCGTGCGGATGGCTCAGCTTACATCGAGATGGGAGAGAACAAGATTCTTGTGGCGGTCTACGGTCCCCAGGAACTCCACCCCAGACACCTGCAGCAGCCTGAGGCAGCCACTCTGAGGTGCAGGTACAACATGGCACCCTTCTCGGTTCCGGAGAGGAAGAAGCCAGGTTTTGATCGAAGGTCGATGGAGATTTCCAAGGTGGTGAGGGAGGCACTCGAGCCGGTCCTCTTTCTGAACCTTTACCCCAGGTCGGTCATCGATCTTTACATCGAGGTGCTGCAGGCGGATGCGGGAACTAGGGTGGCGGGAGTGACGGCAAGCTCGGTGGCTTTGGCCGACGCGGGGATACCCATCCGAGATCTTGTCTCAGGAGTGTCGGTGGGGAAGGTGGACGGAACCTTGGTTTTGGATCTAAACAGTGAGGAGGACCAGAACGGGGAGACAGACATGCCTGTGGCCATGACGGGGAGAGACAGGCGCATCACCCTGCTGCAGATGGATGGAGAGCTCACTAGGGAGGAGTTCAGGAAGGCGCTGGAGCTAGCCACCAAGGGTTGCGAGCAGCTCTATGAGCTCCAGAAGCAGGCTCTGAAGGAGAAGTATGCTTCTTTGAAGGTGGGAGAATGATGGAAAAGGAGAGGGTCATCTCGCTTTTGAAGAGGGAGAGCCTCCTGAGACTCGTGGAGCAGGGGAAGAGGGTGGATGGGAGGACCCCGACCCAGTACCGCCCGCTCTCGGTGGAGGTCGGAACCATAAAGTCGGCCGAGGGCTCAGCACTGGTGAGGCTGGGAGAAACTGCCGTTCTCGTGGGCGTCAAGCCGAAGAAAATGCCGCCCTTCCCCGACTCACCGGACGAGGGTGCCTTGATAGTGGGGGCGGAACTCCGTCCCCTAGCGTCCCCCACGTTTGAGCCCGGTCCTCCAGACGAGAATTCCATAGAGTTGTCAAGGGTGGTGGATAGGGGGCTCAGGGAATCTAAGTGTTTGGATTTCCGCGAGCTCTGCGTGGAGCCTGGAAAGGAGGTCTGGGTGATCTACGTTGACATACATGTGTTGGATCATGCGGGAAACCTTATAGATGCCTCCATGCTCGCCTCCGTTGCGGCACTTCTCAACATGAAGGGAGTGGATGATCCGGCGTGGAAGAAGGATTTTTCGCTGAAGCACAAACCGGTTTCGGTGACGGTGGCGAAGCTTGGAAACTCCCTTTTAGCGGATCCCTCGCTCGAGGAGGAGGAAGCCATGGATTCTAGAATCACCTTCTGCATCAGGGAGGACGGCGTGATTTCGGCCATACAAAAGGGAGGCAGCGGTTTTCTAGAGAAGGAAGAGGTGTTAAGAGCCGAGGAACTAGCCTTCTCCTGCGCGGAGGAACTCAGGAAGGTGCTGGGCTGATGGGAAGGAAGAAGAAAGTGGGGGCAGCCGGAAGTTTCGGTCCGAGATATGGGCTCCGGGTGAGGAGAGAGTTCCTAGAAGTTAAAGTGAAGGCAAGCGGCTGGCACAACTGTCCCAACTGCAGGCAGAAGGCCCTGAAGAGGGGTGGAACCGGGATCTGGATCTGCCGGTACTGCGGGGTCAAGTTTGCCGGGGGAGCTTACGAGCCACCTTCCTGATGTTCGAGTGGAGTAGCTACGGCTGCAAAAATTGCGGGCGCTCCTTTGTGCTAATGTCTCTTTCCGAGACCGAGCAAAAGGAAAGTTTTGTGAAGTGCAGGCACTGCTCGACCAAAGTTCCTCTGAGCAAAGAGAATCTCTCTAGCGGGAGGGTAACCTGCAGGGGCTGTGGATCCATCCTCCTTTTTACCAAGGAGTCAAGGGAGGAACTGCTCAGCCCGAGGTGTCTCTACTGCGGTCAGAGGATAATATACAAGCTGCGGAGGAGAATGGTGAAAACTGTTAAGGCCATCTAGCTACCTGCAAGGACCTTGAAGTTCGGTTTTGGTCCTCAAGGTGGAGCATTAGGCCCGTGTCATTCCGGTGCACCCCCCGATAAACATATATCGTTCCCCTTTCATCCCCTCCCCCCAGCGGCGGTAAAGTTAAAAACGGGATTCTGCAAAATTAATGAGCCGTGGGATCCGAGTTTTTCCAGCGAGGGGGGAAGTCGAAATCCAGTTCAACAGCCGGAGGAGTGCGGAGTGTGTGTACCATTCCTTGCTGCCGGAAGCGGAACTCCCTGGGGCCGAGGTTAAGATTAAACTTGAGGGGAAGACTCTCTGGATCTTGGTGAGGGGAAGAGACAAGGGCATGTTGAGGGCTACCCTGAATTCTACTCTTTCTTGGGTGAAGATGGCGACGGAGGTGATATCGGTTGAATGAGATTTCCCCACAGGCACGGCACCTGCTCGAGCAGCTTCAGCAGGCTCAGCAGCAGGCTCAGGCCCTAGCGGCTCAGAGGGCCCAGCTACAAAGCTTTCTGGTGGAGACGGAGGAGGCTTTGGAGGAGCTCTCCAAGGTTGGAGAGGAAACTCCAGTTTATAAGGTGGCAGGACGGCTGCTTTTCAGGCGCACCAAGGAGGAGGTTCAGAAGGAACTGCAAGAAGAAAAGGAAACGCTTGAGCTCAGAGTGAGGGTCCTAGCGAAGCAGGAGGAGAGGCTTGTGGAGAGATTACAAGAGATGAGGGAAAAACTGCAGGAAATGCTGAAGAGCAGCCCGGGATGAAAGTGACGCATGAAGGCCATAGCCGACTTCCTGAAGGAAGTAAGCAAGAAGGGGGAGAGAGTTCTCGTTCTTTGCCACGAGAATGCGGATGTGGATGGAGTGGCCTCTGTTATAGTAGTTTCCGAGGTGTTGAACTCCTTGGGGGCGAGATCTTGGTCGGGGTGCCAGAGCCTCAGCAAGCTGGCCGAACATCTTCTCTCCTGCGCGGGCAAAAGCATTCCCACTAACCCATCTTTTGATGCAGACTACATTTTGCTGTTGGACACCTCCAGCCCCGAGCATCTGGGGGCGGAGTTCTCGAAGAAGGTAGGGGGAGCCAAGCTGCTGATGGTGGATCACCACCTGCCCGTGGAGGGAGTAAGGGAGCGAGCAATCTTGGCATACATAGACGAAACCTCCACCTCTGAAGCGGAGCTCGTTCTGAGGCTGCTGAAGGAGCTGGGCGTGGTGCCCACCCCCGACCAAGCTACCCTTCTGTTGGCAGGAATTCTAACGGACACTGCTGAACTCAGGCTGGCGAAGAACCAGACCTTTGAGGCCATCACCGAGCTGCTTCGTTTCGGTGCCTCCTACAGCCGCGCCCAGAGTTTCACCAGATTGCCCGAGGAGGTTTCTAGGAGGATTGCCATGCTGAAGGCGGCCAAGCGGGCGGAGATACAGGAGATAAAAGGCTTTCTGGTGGTTTTCTCGGAGGTGGGTTCCTTTGAAGCCGACGCCGCCGTTGCGTTGCTGAAGCTAGGGGCGGATTTGGCGTTTGTGGGTTCCGAAGAGGGGGGGCACGTGAGGGTTTCCTCGAGGGCTAGGCCGGAGCTCTGCGAGCGCACACACCTGAATCTTGGTCAGCTCATGATGGAGGCGGCTAGGAACTTCAAGGGAACGGGAGGTGGCCACGCGGGGGCGGCAAGCTTCACGGGTGAGGGATCCCTGCTCGAGATTAGGGGATGGCTGGTCAACAGGCTCTTCGAACACCTCGTGCCAAAATCTTGAGGTGGGAGAGATAGATGTATCTCGTTCTGGGGTGCAATGAGTTGAGCTATGAGGTTGCGGAGAGGCTGAGGAGGGGTGGGGCAGAAGTGGTGCTGGTGGGTCCCGACACCACAGGCCTCTCCGAGCTGAGGAAGCTGACGGTGAGAGTTGGCGATCCACGCGACCCCAGCGTTCTGCAAGGGGCGGGCATTGAGCGGGCAAAAGTGGTGTTTATCTCCTCACTTGATTTCGATGAAACCCTCGGGATTTTGGAGGCGGTGGAGCAGGTGAGACGGGATCTGAAGGCGGAGCCGGTGATTCTCGCGCTGGTTCCGGATCTCTTTTTGGAGCGAGAGGTGAAAAAACTGGGAGCCACAGGGGTGGTTCCAGTTTCTCAAACGCTGGGGGAGGCTGTCTTCAGGGAGTTAGAAAGGTCAAGAGAGCGAGCGTCGGAAGCGAGTCTCAGACGTTTGGTAAAGGAGGCGAGGGGGAGAATGCTCATCCTCACCCACACCAATCCGGATCCAGATGCCATTGCCAGCTCGGTTGCTTTAAAAACCTATGCAAAATCCTTCGGGCTGGACGCGGACATAGCTTACGACGGCGAGATGGGATATCCCCAGAATAGGGCCATGTGCAACCTGCTGGGGGTTGAACTGCTGAGGGCCGAGGAGATAAACTTCAGGAACTACACGCTCTTCGCTCTGGTTGACGTGGCCAGCAGGGCCTACTGCGCCCTGCCTAGGGAGATTGTCCCCACCATCGTCATAGACCACCACTCGGTTCCCCCTAGCGAGGTTTCGGGCAGGTTCGTGGAAATAGCTCCGGTGGGTGCCACTTCGACCATTCTGGCCAACTATCTGGAGTATGCTGGAATACCGGCAGACCCGGCTCTTGCGTCGGCTCTCACGCTCGGGATTCTCACCGACACCTCCAACCTTTCCAACGCCACGCCCACCGATTTGGAGGTTTACTGGAAGTTGAGGAAGCTCTCCGACCCGCAGAGACTCAGGGTGATCCAGCAGCCCCCACGTTCCCAGAAGCTCCTGCCAGCACTGGTTTCCGCCATCAGGAGGAGGAAAATGATTGGCTCCTGCCTACTGGTCGATGTGGGGGAAGTGGAGGAGGAGGACACAGTCTCGCAGGTGGCAGATTTTCTGCAGGACACCGAGGGCGTGAGCACCGTTATTGCGTATGCCGTGCTGGGTGATAAGGTTAGGGTTTCCGGGAGGACGAAGGACAGCTCCCTTCACCTCGGCAAAATTTTCGCGGAAGCGTTCGGCAAATTTGGTGGAGGACATCAGAACATGGCTGGGGCCAAAATCTCCTTCGAGGGTAAGCCCAGCAAGGCCCAGATAAACTCCCAAATCAGGAAATTGCTCCAAGCGCTTGGGCTGAAGCCAAGGCGTGGGCGTGTTCCTAAGGCGGGCTCTCCAAGGAGTGCTGCCTGAGGGGGAGCTCCGGAGGCTGGGAGGATACGAGGTAATCGGCCGAGTGGCCATTCTGCGTCTTCCCGAGGATCTCCTTCACCGCGGGCGCTTGGTGGCTGGTGCCCTCTTGAGGAGGGGAGGGATAGAAACGGTGGTTCTTTGGAAGGGAACGGAGGGAGAGATGAGGGTTCCGAGGGTGGAGGTTCTCGCGGGAGACGGTACGGAGACCGTCCACAGGGAGAACGGATGCCTCTTCAAGCTGGATGTCGCGAAGGTTCTGTTCTGTGTGGGGAACCTGTACGAGAGGATGCGCCTTCCCAGGCTCGTGAGGGAGGGAGAGGTGGTGGTGGATCTTTTCGCGGGCGTGGGCCAGTTCAGCGTTCCCATCGCTAAGCACTCAAATCCCGCCAGGGTGTACTCCATCGAGCTGAACCCGGTGGCGTATGGTTACCTTTGCGAGAATGTGAGGATGAACAGGGTGGGACACAAAATCACGCCCCTGCTTGGAAATTGCAGGGAAGTGGCACCCAGAGGGGTGGCCGACAGGGTGATTCTAGGCCTCCTCCATTTTTCCCACCTCTACCTTCCCCTGGCTTTTGAGGTCCTGAAACCGGAGGGAGGGGTCATCCACTATCACGAGAGCGTTCCATGCAGGCTGGGCTTTGAAAGACCGGTGGAAAGGATCCGCGAGGCGGCGGGGGGAAGGAGCGTGAGAATTCTGGGGAGGAGGGTGGTCAAGAGCTACGCGCCGGGGGTGGATCATGTCGTCATCGATGCCGAGGTCCGTCCCAACTGAAAAGGAGGTGCAGAGGCTGAGGGCAGTGGCGGACTATCAGTTCGGGCAGGGGGCTGGCGAGGCGCTTTTTAGGGGGGAACTCCAGCTGGTAAGGGGACGCGGAGGGAAGATCAGGCAGGTGTGGAGCGGCGGGGTGCCAATTTGCTCGATAAGGGCCTCCGATGGTTTCATAGTCCTGAACAGGGAGGGTGCGGTTAGGCTTCACTCTGCCATAAGGTTCCCCCGGCTTAGGGTGGTGGTGGCGGAGGAGGCGGTGCCCTTTGTGGGGAGGGGGAGGGATGTGTTTGCCAAGCACGTGCTGGAGGCGGACCCAGAAATCAGACCCGCCGAGGAGGTGCTGGTGGTGGATCAGCGGGACAGGCTCCTAGCCACGGGAAGGGCGGTGCTGAATGGTGAGGAAATGATGGCCTTTGACACGGGTGTGGCGGTGAAGGTCAGGAGGGCGACTAAACTCTAGAGTGACTAGGGCAGAACCGCCGTTCCTTCTACATGCCCGCCGCAGTATTTCCTGAGGTAGAGGGCGATTTCTTGGAGCGCATCCTCCACTTTTTTGCGCTCGATTCCCGGCGCGTTCCAAACCACGACCAGAACGTTTGAGGTCTTCGGGGTGACCATGGAGATCTTGCTGTCTCCCGAAGTAAAGGCCGCAAGAATTTTTTTGTCATCCCTCAGGATCACCTCCCCGATTTTGGTGGAAACTTTCCTCCCGTCGATGAGCTGTAGTTCCTCGCTGGTCTCCGCAAGGGAGGTCACGGCTGTTCCGGCTACCTTCTCTAGATCATAAACTCCAGCCACGACCGAGTGCCTAGCCGATGCCAGAAGACAAGAGTCCACCACATTGTTGATGGAGGGAAAGCGATCCTCCAGCGCTCTCCGGAGAAGATACTCCGGCGCCGGTCGGAAGGCCGAGGGGTCGGCACCCATCTCCACGAAGAACTTCCTGTAGAGCTTGATTTCTGGCACCTGGGCAATCTCGACCTCTCCGTACTTCATTTTCAGCTCGGAAAAGATCTGCTGTTTCCTTTCCACCAATCCCTCGACCGTCGACTCCACCGTGAGGCCGCTGATGTTTCCATATCCAGCGCAGAAACCGGGGTAGCGCTCTACCACTTTTGCATCCAATTTCCACATGACAAAATTCTCCCGTGAATATAAGAACCACTCAGGATTCTGATTTTGAGAGGCAGGCCTTGAGGAAGGCGTCAAAAACGGGGGCAGGACGCAGTGGCCTGGACTTGAACTCTGGGTGGAACTGGGTGGCAAGGAAGAACGGGTGGTTGGGTATCTCCAAGATTTCCATTCTCCTGCCGTCTGGGCTCTTCCCAGAGAACACGAGGCCGTGCCCCGTGAGCTGGGGGAGGTACTCGGGATTCACCTCGTACCGGTGCCGGTGTCTCTCGAAGATCCGCTCTGCTCCGTAAATCTGAAAGGCGCGGGTGCCCTTCTCGATTACGACCTCCTGGGCCCCGAGTCTCATGGTTCCACCCAGCTCCTTAACTTCCCTCTGCTCCGGAAGGAGGTCCACCACGGGGTGAGGAGTGGAAGGATCCACCTCCACGCTGTTCGCCCCCTCCAGTCCCACCACGTTCCGTGCGAACTCCACCACTGCCAGCTGGAAACCGAAGCACAGTCCTAGAAGGGGCACACCCCTCTCCCTGGCCCATTTTATGGCGAGGATTTTCCCCTCCGCTCCTCTCGCCCCGAAGCCCCCCGGGATGACCACACCCTGGCAGCCCTCGAGCAACTCCAGCGTCCCCCCCTCCAGCTGTTCCGCGCTCACCCACTTCACCTCCAATCCCACCCCATTCTTAGCCGCCGCATGTCTGAGGGCCTCATAGATGCTGAGGTAAGTGTCCGTGAATCTCACGTACTTTCCCACCATCCCCACCTTTATGAACCTGCTCGGGTTTTTCATTCTGGAAACCATCCTCTCCCACTCGGTTAGGTTGATCTCTCCCGGCCTCAGGCCCAGCTTCTGCAGCACGATGGAACTCAAGTTCTCGCGTTCCAAGAGCAGGGGTAGCTCGTAGATGTTCTCCACATCCACGGCGCTGAAAACCTCATTTTCCCACACATTACAGAAGAGCGAGATCTTGCGCTTGGATTCGGCCGTCAGGGGCTCCCTCGAGCGGCAGATGATGAGGTCGGGGGAGATTCCCAGTTCCCGCAACTGTTTCACGCTGTGCTGGGTGGGCTTGGTTTTCTGCTCTCCAGCCGCCCCCGCCGAGGGGACGAGGGTCACGTGGATGAAGAGGGTGTTGGTTGGTCCCTCCTCTAACCTCATTTGCCTGACCGCCTCCAAGAAAGGCATCCCCTCAATGTCTCCAACTGTGCCCCCTATCTCCACCAGACAGATGTCGGACCCGCTCTTGTGGGCCACCTCCCTTATTCTCCGCTTTATCTCGTCCACCACATGCGGAATGATCTGGACCGTGCGGCCGAGGTATTCCCCTCTCCGCTCTCTAGAGATCACCGCGTAGTAGACCTGACCGGTGGTTAGGTTGTGGTCCTTAGTCAGATTGATGTCTAGGAACCGCTCGTAGTGCCCCATATCGAGGTCTATCTCACCCCCGTCATCTGTTACGAAGATTTCTCCATGCTCGAAGGGGTTCATAGTGCCAGCATCAACGTTCAGGTATGGATCTATCTTGATGGCCGTTACTTTTAGCCCCCTAGCCTGCAGGAGTCTTCCGAGCGAGGCGGTGGTGAGTCCCTTTCCCAGCCCGCTCATCACCCCCCCTGTAACCATGATGTACTTCAACAGTTATCTACTCTAGGTCCGGTATTTATACACCGTTTTGAAAAGCCTAGGGGAACTTCAGATTTCGGGCGATAGGCTTTTCTCAACTGCCGTGATAGAAAAAGATGAAGGTAAGCGAGGTAATGACCAAGAAAGTGAAGTGGGCCGAGATTCCGGGGACGAGGGAGAGCGCTCTAGAGCTCCTGAAGGAACTGGATGTCAGCGCTGTTCCAGTACTCAAGAGCGAGACAGGTGAGTTCGTAGGAATGATTACGCTCAGGAGACTTCTCGATCATCCCGACGAGGATCAGCTCGCGATGCTGGTGGACAGGGAAGTTCCGACCGTATCACCCTCGCAGGATCTGAAGGAGTGTGCGCAGATAATGCTGGGAAGACGTCTGAGGAGACTGCCCGTGGTTGAGGGGAGGAAGCTGGTTGGGGTGATCACCGTTAGGGATATAGTTTACCGGGTGCTGATTCAAGGCTTCGAGGTTCCGGCCTCCAACTTCATGTCCTCTAGCACCGTTGCGATCTGGGAGGGAACCCCGCTGAGAGCCACTTTAGAGATAATGTCCCTGGCTGGGCTCAGGGCTCTTCCAGTCATTGATTCAAGTGGGAATCTGGTGGGCATGGTGGATGACTCGGACATCGTGAAGGTTTGTGAGCTCGAGACGAGTTCTAGGATGAGCCAGATGGCAGGGAGGACGGAGGGTGACAGCTGGACTTGGGATACCGAGGATAGGATTTACATCACCAAGCGAATCCTCAGCGTTCCAGAGAAGGCCGTGCGGGAGGTCATGACTACCCAGCTCATCACCATAGATCGGAAGACCTCCGTCAGCGAGAGCGCCCGCCTGATGAAGGAGCACAGGATAGAGCAGCTTCCAGTGGTGTCGGCAGAGGGACGTTTCGTGGGCATCGTGTACGATATGGATCTTTTAAAAGTCCTGTAATCGCGGCGGGAACCGCAGCGTCACGCAAAACCGTCACGGTTTGCGCGGCCTACTTTAGAGGCGAAGAGAGGTTTTGAATGCAGGAGCTGATGGAACTTGTCAAGGAGCGGGGCTTTCTCTGGCCCTCCTTTGAGATCTACGGAGGCACCGCCGGCTTTTACGACCTGGGTCCCATGGGTTCCCTCCTGAGGGACAATCTGATTCGAAAGTGGAAGGAGTTCTACATCTGGGGGGAGGGATATCTCCAGCTGGAAACCCCGACCCTGGTTCCCTTCGAGGTCCTGAAGGCGAGCGGGCATGTTGACCACTTTAGCGACCTCATGGGGCAGTGCAAGTCTTGCGGGGAGAGCTTCAGGATGTCCGATCTCATGAAGGAAAGGGGGGTGGAAACGGAGGGCTTACCGAAGGAGGAAGTGGAGAAGCTGGTGAGGGAGAAGGGTGTGAGATGTGCCTCGTGCGGCGGCGAACTCTCCCTCTCGGAATTCAACATCATGTTCTCCACCTCCATCGGTCCCGGTTCCAAGCATCCCGGGTTCATGAGGCCGGAAACCGCGCAGCAGATCTTCATAGCCTTTAGGCGTCTCTTCAGGCACGGCAGGGGAAAGCTCCCGCTAGGTGTGGTGACGGTGGGGAAGGGGTATCGTAACGAGATCTCCCCTAGGCAGGGGGTGATAAGGTTGAGGGAGTTCACCATGGCTGAGGCCGAGGTGTTTTTCGACCCCCAGAACCCCCGCCCCCCGGCTTTTTTGGCGGATGAGAAGCTGAGGTTACTCTTGGCGAGCGGGGAGGTGGAGGTGACGGCAGGGGAGGCGGCGGCTGGCAAGCTCGTGTGCAACGAGATGATGGCCCACCAGCTCGCCCTCGCCAAGCGCTTCCTTTTGGAGGTGGGTCTGCAGGAGGAGAGGTTGAGGTTCAGGGAGCAGAAGCCGGCCGAGAGGGCCCACTACTCCTCCCAGACCTTTGATTTGGAGGTCCTGACGCGTCAGTTCGGCTGGGTGGAGGTGGCGGGGATAGCCTATCGAACCGACTACGATCTTTCGAGGCACAGCTCCTTCAGCGGGGTGGATCTCTCCGTGACGGTTGGGGGGAGGAAGTTTTTCCCCCATGTGATTGAGCCGTCCTTTGGAATTGACAGGATTTTCTACTGCGTGCTTGAGCAGGCGTACACCCAGCAGGGAAAGAGGAGGTTCCTCAGGCTTAAAGCCGATCTCGCACCCATCCAAGTAGGGGTTTTTCCCCTCATGCCCAAGGAGGATTTGTCGGCAAGGGCGCAGGAAATCTACCAAGAGTGCAGGAAACACTTCCCCACCATTTACGACGAGTCCGGTTCCATCGGCAGGAGGTACGTGAGGGCCGACGAGGTGGGCATCCCCTACTGCGTGACCATCGATTACCAGACCCTCGCAGATGGGAGCGTGACCATCAGAGACAGGGACACCGCGGAGCAGGTGAGGGTGAGCGAGCCCGTTCAGATCCTCGCCGGGCTCATAAGTGGCAAGCTTAGATTCAGAGATGCCGGACCCCTCTTCTACTCAAAGGAGCAGGAAGAGGGGGAAGGAAAGCAGGGTGAGGGAGAAGAGAACTAGGGAATAGGGTCTGGGGTCGAGGCCTAGCGACTGCGCCAGAATGAGATTGAAGAAGGCAGGGGGCATCATGGAGAGGTAGAGGGCAGGTCTGGTCAGGAGCTCAGACTTCAGCCCGAGCAGGTGGCAGGTGGCGACGGTCACCAGCGGGCAGAGAACGAAGCGGGCTAGTCCGACCGCTGATACGTGCTTGGCGTATTTTCTTGAGGCCTCGATTCTGAGATGGTAGCCCATTTGGAGGAGGAGGATCAGAAGGAAGCAGGGGGAGATCCATTTCGAGAAGAAGCCCCTGAAATCTTGGGGAAGGGGCGCATGCAGGTAGACGAGGAGGAGGGCGAGCAGCAGGAGCGCGACGGCCGGGAAGGTGAAGGTCTGGGCGAAGATATGCCGGAGGCTTGGGGTTCTGGATATCAACAGGTGCATGAGGAGGGTTCCGAGAAAGAGGTTGAGCACCGCAACCGTTACCGAGTAGAGGACGGCTGGGGCCATGTATTCGAACCCCAGCTTGGCATAGACGACCGGAAGACCGAGGTGGGCGACGTTCATGAAGGATGAGTTTAACACCATTGCCGCTCCCTCCTCTTTGGACAGGCTGAAAGTTAGTGGAAGAACCGCGAAGAAGCAGGCCGCCACCCCCACCACCGCAAGCACCATGGCACCCGAGAAGGTCACAATGTCTCTGGGGGTCAAGCCACCCACGTACACGAAGGCGAGCAGGGGAAGGATGACCCAGGTGGTGAGAACCCCGAGGAACCAGAAGAGCGAGCGCAGCCCCAACCTGCGTACAAGCACTCCCACCAAGATGGGGGAGAAGAGAAAGGCGAGCTGTTCAGCCAGCGAGCCCATCCCCGCTCAAGGGGGAGAAAATTAAATGATACTCCCTGCTCTCTTCATTCTCCTTCTTGCTTTCTCCATCGGGGCGGGAGACACCTGCAACTCCATCTCGACCGTGGTGGGCAGCAGGCTCCTCACGCTCCGCAGGGCGCTCCTCCTCTCGGCTCTCGCCATGTTTCTGGGCATGCTCCTAGAAGGGGGGAAGGTGGGAGGAACGGTGGCCCGGGGGCTCGTGTTCGGAGAGGGAGGAGGGTTCTTCGAGCTGGTCCCCGTTGCAGCCATAGCGGTCTGTCTTTCGACCTTCCTCTGTCATCTCCCCTTTCTCCTCGTGGGTCTCCCCATCTCCACCACTCAGACCTTGGTTGCCTCCCTGTTGGGCGCTGGCTTGGTACTAGGTGGCGGGCTCAGGCTGGAGGCTGGAAGGTTTGGGTTGGTGGTGACGGGCTGGGTGCTCGCCCCCCTTCTTTCCATGGGGTTTTCCCTTCTCCTCTCCCACCTCTTTCTGAAACTGCTGGGCAGGGTGAAGAATCTCTTGACACTGAATCGTGTACTTAGATTTCTGTTACCTTCTGTCTCCTTTTATGTGGGATACTCCAATGGTGCTAACGACGGTGGCACGCTCTTGGGTGTGGCTACCGCCTTGGGTCAAAGCAGGTGGCTCCTCTTGGGGATGGGGCTGATGGTCGTTTTGGGGACCCTGGTGCTCAGCGAGAGAACCGTTCTGACGGTGGGGAAAGGGATAACAAGGCTGGATCCGGTGCTGGCACTGCCCACCCAACTCGCCGCCTCCCTTTCAGTGTGGAGCTTCGTCCAGATGGGGTCTCCCGTTTCCATGACCCAGGCCCTAGTGGGCTCGGTAATGGGCGCGGGGCTGGTGAAGGGAGTCACAGCAGTTGATTTCTCAAGGGTGAGAAGGATTCTCCTCGGCTGGATTCTCTCTCCTCTCGCCGGGTTTGCCCTTTCCCTGCTTTTCTCTTTGGGTCTCAGCCCCTGATCCCAGAAATTAGTCTCAGGAGGACATCCCCAGCATCCTCGGCCGCGTCCGAAATTTCCCCCAATTTTCTACTGATTTCTCCGAGCTGTACCATGCTGAGTGCATCCAGCCTGTTCTCCATCTCCTCCGAGAGCCAAACTCTGAACTCCGCTCCGAACAGGTCGGATTCGTGCTCCAGCTCTTGAATCTCCTCCACTTTCAGGAGCGTTTTGTCCCAATCCGTGAACAGGAGACCGACTGCTTCAACCAAACGCTTCACCGCCAGACCTGATTTCTCGGCTATCCTCTCCAACCTGCCGCCCACTTCTTTGGCTTTTCCTCCCAATTTTGAGAGGAGCTTCTCCCTCAGCAACGCGCATCCAACGGTTTCCTCGATGATGTCGGCAACCTTGTCCAACTTCTCGGCTAGCTCTACCAGATCTCCCCTGAGGGCTGGAAGAAAGGCCCCACTGTAGAGCCTCTTGATGAAATCTCTCCTGTTTGCATCAGCTTTCGTTTCCAGCTGGGTAATTCGTTTCCCCAGTGTTTCAGCCTTTGAGAGGTTCTTTTCCATGAAGAAAGCCTTCAGGAACTCCCGACAGCAGGTCTCCATCTCCGAAATCTTGCTGCAGGCCTCCCTCAATATAACTAGGCTCTCCCTTTCCCTGCCCCTGATAATTTTCATCACTAAACCCTTTTGGGGCGATATATCCCGGGTTTCCTCACCAGCGGGGAGCCGCAGATTCTGCACTCCCGCTCAGAGGATGGATAGCTTTTCCCGCAGGAAGGGCAGACCAATCTCCACCGAAGTATCCTTTTAATTCCGGGCGTGTTGAGACTCGAGAACTTCATTCCCAGCATCCCAGCCAGGTTTTGAATGGAGTAGTCGTCCGTGAGGATCACTGGGTTCTTTCCCTCCCTCTCCAGATCCAACGCGAGGGCTAGAATCTTTAGGTCGGTCTTGGAGAGTTTTTCACCCATTCTCCCCGCCAGTTTGCTCACCTCTTCGACGGAGGCGCTTGAGGGCGTGAGGATCTTAACGTGCTCCAAGGAGCTTCTCATGCGTGCGGACAGGCTCTTCGCCTCCTCCAGCACCTCGCTGACGGTGAATCCCTCGAGCGGACCGGGATGGCAGATGAAGGAGGAGGTATCCAGAACATACACTCCCTCCCCATGCTTTCGGCACATTATAAAATTGAGACTCCCGCATTAGGGGGACATCAGCTTTTTGGAGCGAAAGCCAATAACCAACCGAACGCCCGGAAAGCCCTAGCGGCAGCCAGAACCGACGGGTCGGGCCCCACACCTCCTGACTGGCATCCCCGCCGGTTGGAGCCCCGGTATCAAATCTTAGATTTTCGTTTCATTACTTGCCGTATACCTCCTGAATTTGGGAAAGAACCACCTTTTTCCGCTTTAAAGGAGACCGTTGCAGAAATTAGACCGAGAGGCGAACATTATGATGGCGGAACTGATCAGCCTCCTCGGCTTGGGCATCTCCATCATAGCCGCCCAGATCATCACCACCCGTTCGACCCAACGGATTCTGAATTCTAACCAGAGAATTTTGGAGGAGATTTACGGTCTTCAAAAGGAGATGGCCCTCTACCTCCGCAAGATCGACGTCGGCATGCGCGCCAACGCCTTGATGCACGGCTGGCAAAGGGTGGACGGGATCTCGCCCGAGGAGGCGAGGCAAC
>JAWBSP010000014.1:0-31345 GCA_038842485.1 Hadarchaeales archaeon (SeqCode) | reverse complement strand
AACCGGTGGCTCGGAGATGCGCCTTACGGCCTCCTGCGCTAGCTCGGGGGGGAGGGAGTGGAGAGGGGGAGCCTGACGGACCACCTCCTTGGCCTCCTCCGAAAAGGGGTTGAGCAGAGCGAGGAGGGCCTTAGAGATCATGCGCGCTTTACCACGATAGGTCCAGCCGACTTCCCCTTCCTTATCTCGTGGAGCCCCTCCGCCGCCAGCCTCGCGGCCGTTTCCCCGTTCCTGCCGGACCCGACCCCTCCCTTGAACTCGAGCCCCAGCTCCCTCTTGATGTCCGCCAGCATCGCCAGGAGCTCCCCCTCTCCCAGCCCGTTGCAGAGCGCCAGAAAATTGTCCCCTCCCATGTAGAACACGAGCGAGTTCCACCTGCTCATCCGCTCCATCAGGTGGAGGTGGGCGCGCTGGAGAAGCAGCTGGGTGTCGTAGATGGGGAGGGTGTCGGTGAGGAGGGAAGAGTGGTTCAGGTCGAGGTGGCACAGCTGGACGAAATCCTCCTCCGGTGGCGAAACCTGCGAGCCGGTCAGGACCGACCTCCTCCCCCTGCTGCTCCCCTCCCGCTGCAGGGCCAGGGTTGCCTCGAGCTGGGCCTCGTAAGCCGTGCTCCCCTTCCCCACCCCCATGCTCACGGTGACGGGAAACTGCGAGTTGATCCTCTCCATGATCTCCCGGTGCTGGGCCATCGATATCCCGTTCGAGATCGCCAGCATGTTGTCCATCCGCATGAGGAAGACCAGACCCCCCCTCGCACCGAACTCCCTCTGGAGGCTCGAGTACAAATCGGCCTGCAGGGACTGGAGATCCGCCTCCCTCCGGGGGGCTGGCGTCACCGTCCAAGGGCCGTAGTTGTCTATCTGGATCAAGGTCAGCTGAAGCTTCTTCACCTTTCGTTTTAGCGGGGGAGCCTAAAAAATCGAGGTGTGGCGGGTCGGCAGAAATTTGAACCCCGGTAATTGATTGATGAAGATCCACCTGGAGACGTACGGCTGCACCGCCAACCGGGGGGACTCGGAGCTCATCCTGGGCCAGCTCCTCTCGGCCCACCACACCCTGGTTTCGAGTCCCGAGGAGGCGGATGTGGTCATCGTCAACACCTGCGCGGTCAAGGGAACCACCTACAGGCGGATGAAGAGCCGGCTCGAGCGGCTGAGGCGCGAGGGGAAGCGCGTGGTGGTTGCGGGGTGCCTGCCGCTCATCGATCCTGGGCTCACGGACGGCTTCGATGCCATCTCCTGCAAGTCCATTCCCTGCCTCCCCGAGATCCTCTCAAGAATCGAGAGGGGGGAGAGGGCGGTCAAGATGCTCTTCCACCCCTTCTCGGAAAAACCCCTGCTCCCGAGAGTCAGACTGAGCAGGGTGAGCGCCATCGTCCAGATCGCCGAGGGTTGCCTCTCCAACTGCAGCTACTGCTCGGTCAAGCTGGCTAGGGGCACCCTCCACAGCTTTTCGCCCGAGGCGCTCGAGCGGGAGGTCAGGGAGGCCGTCGAGCAGGGGGCGAGGGAAATCCTCCTGACGGGCCAGGACACTGCCGCCTACGGGCTGGACCTGGGAACCGGCCTGCCGGAACTCCTCTCGAGGCTCGCCTCCATCCCGGGGGAATTCAGAATGAGGGTTGGAATGATGAACCCCCTCTTCGCGGAGAGAATCCTTCCCGGCCTGCTCGAAGCGTACGAGAGCCCCAAGATCTACAAGTTCCTCCACCTCCCGGTTCAGAGCGGGGACGATGGGGTCCTGAGAGACATGAGGAGGGGCTACACGGTTGAAACCTTCAGGAGGGTGGTTCGTGCCTTCCGCCAGCGCTTTCCCGACCTCCAGCTCGTGACGGACATCATAGTTGGCTTCCCGACCGAGAGCGGGGAGGCCTTCAGGCGCACCCTCGAGCTGGTGGAGGAGATCAGGCCAGACAAGGTGAACCTCTCCAAGTTCTCCCCCCTCCCAGGCACGGATGCCTCCAGGCTCAAGCAGCTCGGTTCAGAGGAGGTGGCGGAGAGGTCGAGGATTCTGACCGGGCTCTGCCATCGAATCGGGCTGGAGGTCAATCGGAGGTATGTGGGGAAAACCTTCCCCGCCCTGATCGTGGAGAGGGGAACGAGAGGGGGGGTCCTGGCAAGGACGCCGAACTACAAGCCTGTGGTGCTGAAGGAGGGAGCGATTGGGGAGGAGGTGTGCGTGACCATCGTCCGTGCGGAGAGCACCTATCTGGTTGGGGAGCGCGTATGAGATCGGTGCTGACCATCGGGGGCTCGGACTCCTGCGGTGGGGCAGGGATCCAGGCAGACCTCAAGACCTTCCTCGCTCTGGGGGTACATGGGGCATCCGTGCTGACCGCGGTAACTGCCCAGAACACGCGAGAAATCAGAGAAATCTTTCCCCTCCCTCCCGAGCTCGTCCGGCAGCAGATAAGGTCCGTCCTCTCGGATCTGAAGGTGGAGTGGGCGAAGGTTGGGATGCTTTACTCCGCCGAAATCGTTCGGGCGGTAGAGGAGGAGACGGGAGGCCTGAGGCTGGTGATAGATCCCGTAATGACTGCCACGACCGGTGCCAGACTGCTCCAGGAATCCGCACTCCCGGAACTCAAGAAACTGCTGAAAAGGGCCGAGGTGGTCACCCCCAACATCCCGGAGGCCGAGATCCTGGCCGGGGTGAAAATCAGGGATGAGCGCGGGATGGTCAGAGCGGCCGAGAGGATAGCGGAACTGGGGGCCAGAGCCGTGGTGGTGAAGGGTGGGCACCTGAAGGGAAAATGGGTCTGCGATCTGCTCTACACTCGCGAAAAAGTGGTGAAACTCAGGAGGAAAAAAATGAGCGGGGAAGCCCACGGGACTGGCTGCTCCTTCTCCGCCGCCCTGACCGCCCACTTGGCCATGGGTCTGGAGGTGGAGGAGGCGACCAGGCTGGCGGGAGATTTCGTCCACGAGGGGCTGGCGTTCCCCCTTCAGGTGGGAGAGGGGAAGATTCCCGGTTTCCCCTCCCTTGAAAGAGCCCGCGCCGTGGAGATGGTGTACGCCGCGGCCAAGAGGTTCGTGAGCGCCCCCCAATCCGCGCGACTCATCCCCGAGGTGGGAACCAACCTGGTGATGGCCCTTCCTTGGGCGAGGGATCCCTCACAGGTGGTGGGACTTTCCGGGAGGATAATCAGAGTGGGGGGCAAACCCACCCTCACCGGCTTCCCCGAGCTGGGGGGCTCGAAACACATGGCCACAGCCCTCCTGACGGTGATGGAGAAGAACCCCCGGACGCGGGCAGCCATGAATGTCAGGTACTGGGAGGGGGTGGAGAGGGCCTGCAGAAGGTTGGGATTAAGAGTGGCGGAGTTCAAGAGGAAGGAGGAACCCAGAGGTGTGAGGACCATGAGGTGGGGCATGCTGAAGACGATGGAGAAAACCGCCGCGCCCCAGGTGATTTTCGACCGAGGGGGGCCCGGGAAGGAGGCCATGGTGAGAATCTTCGGGAGGGATCCCTTCGAGGTGGTGGAGCTCGCGCTGAAATTGGGGAGGGAGGCTCCGAATGGGGAGGATTAGAACCACCTCGGTGAAGCGGACGGCGATGGAGCTCCTGCAGGCACATCCGGAGAAATTCTCGGGGGACTTCAATCAGAACAAGCGTGCGGTGGCGGAATTAATTAAGGTTAGCAAATCGGAGCGAAACCGGATAGCCGGATATATAACTTCCCTGTGGAAAAGACTCAATGCCTCCCAAAATAGACCAAGCGAAGTGTAACGGTTGCGGGGAGTGCGTGAACATCTGCCCAACCGGAGTCCTAGAGGTGAAGGGGGGGAAGTGCGTGCTGGTGAACGAGAAGGACTGCGCCGACTGCAGGGCCTGCGAGACTGCCTGCCCCAACAACGCCATCTCCTTCTGAGCTTCACCTGCGCCTGAGCGTTGCAACCATCGAGAGCAGGTTGGTAAAGAGGATGATGGAGAGTACGATCGACGGGAAGCTGGAGGCCTCCGCGTATCCGTACTGGTAGGGGAGGTAGGAAAGCACGGCCGCCGCCAGTCCCTTGGGGAGCATCAGCCCGATGAAAACCTCCTCCTGCCCCAGCTGCGGGTCACGGAAACAGGTCACCTTGGCTGAGAGCATCCTGGCCACCACACAGGCTAGGAAGATGGCGAAGGAGCCGGGAAGCAGGGGCAGGAAGCCCCGGTCGAACATGCTCCCCAAGTAAACCAGAAAGAAGGTCCTGACCATAAACGTCACCTCCCCGTGAAACCGCCTCACCTCCGGATCCGGCATCTCCACCTGAAGTCTCAGCATCCTCCCGAGCTTCGAGGCGTTCCCAAGCGTCAGGCCGAAGGCCAGCACCGCCAGACCGCCACTTGCCCCCAGCGTCTCCGTCACCGCGTAGATGCAGAAGGACACCGCAAGAAGGAGGGAGTAGGAGAAGGGGATGCCCTGAAACCTGAGCGAGAGGGGAAGCCAGCAGATCCCCACCAAGGTTCCCAAAGCTGCGGCGGAAAGAAACGTGGTGGCAAGGTTCCTGCCCACCTCCGCCGGGCTGGGGGCCACCAGCGTGCAGAGAGCAAGGACGGAGACGATGCACAGTATATCCGTTATCACGGAGTCGATGAGCAGGAGGGTCTTGATCCTTGAGAGGATCTCGAGCTTCTCAACCAGTGGGGCGATGATGACGGAGGACGTTCCACCCAGTATCGCCCCCAGCGCGAGGGAGAGGAGGGGGGAGAGGTTGAGGAGAACGTGCGCCAGCGGGGCGATGAGCAGAACGGAGAAAAGAAAGGTGGAGAAGGCCAGCAGGATTGCACGCGGGGCACCCTTCAGAAGCTTCACGTAGCTCAGCTTCATCCCCTGATCGAGCAGGATGACAATCAGGGAGAGCGAGCCCACCACCGGGGCAAGGGGTTTCAGGGATTGAGAGGGAAGGATTCCCAGACCCGGACCCAGGAGGATGCCCAGCAGGATTAGAGGGATGGTATCGGGGACCATGGCCCGCCTGAAAAGCCAGTCCGATGCGACCCCCACTATGATCATCAGGCTGAGCGCACCGAGGAGGCTAACGGGATCCACTACAAAATTCCAACCGCAGGAGAAAAGGGGGGCTGAGGTGCACGCACGCGGGAAACCCGAGGATTAGAAGACAGGTCCACGAGGCGGCTGCTCCTTCCAGGCGGCCCAGCTCAGGGAAGGGAGGGTGCTCGGGTTTCCCTCGGCAAGGTGTGAAATGGTGTGCGCCCCGCCAGAAGTAAGCGCCAAGTGGCTCGCCACTGAGGCGGGACCGGCCGTGGCCTGCCGCAATCAAGCCCCTTCTAGCCGCCGGCATGGTGTTCTGCGTGGGTATGCTCAGTGGGCTCTTCTGTAACGGTGGAAGGTGAAAAGCAGGATTACGACAGTTACCAAAATCCCAATGGCAATCATGAGTGGCGTCCAAGGCCCAGCGACCGCCAGAGGCCCCCTGATGGTGATGGTTCTGGTGGAGAAGTGCGGGATGGAGACTAGGACCTGCGCCCCCTTTCCCCCTAGGAGCACCAAGTACTCGCAGAGCCCACCGTCATCGGTGGGATCCAGCACATCGGCGTAGTCGTCCGCAAGCTTGGCCTCCACGTTGTCAACGAGAACCTTTATCTCCACCAGTCCCAGCCTCAGTAGGGTTACATTATCCAGATTCACCACCACCGTCCTTCCTTCCGGGACGGTCGAATCCACCCTCACCTCCAAGCAGTCCTTCTTGACCTCTGTGATAACGGCAATCTCCGGACGCTTGAAGCTGGGGGTTTCTGGAGGAACGGCCTCCCTGATACTTATCACTGCCCCCACCTTGCTCGGTAGCACCCCAACGAGATTATCTATGACCTCCAGTCCCTCCATCTCCGGCAGACCCACCACCTCCTTCAGGTCGTTTTGGATACGTAGGGTTGGACCCGCCAGCTCCACAGGAACTATTATCCCCTCAACACTCGCGGAAGCTCCGGCGTACGTTTCATCCCCGCCGAAGAAGGCCACGATTTTGACTCTCGTCTTT
The DNA here is from genome assembly GCA_038842485.1 of Hadarchaeales archaeon (SeqCode). Classification (GTDB taxonomy): domain Archaea; phylum Hadarchaeota; class Hadarchaeia; order Hadarchaeales; family JAWBSP01; genus JAWBSP01. The sequence continues at coordinate 25,361 of JAWBSP010000014.1, read as the reverse complement.
TCCGTCAACTGTGGAGGGATGTAAGTGACCGTGAAGCTACCCCTCCTGTCCGTGACACCCTCGGAGGGCATCAGTTCACCGGCGGAGGTCTCGAACCCCATTGGCTTACCGGCTAGAGGATTCCCGTTTTCGTCCAGTAGGAAGAAGAGGAGGAGAAGCGGTTCACCGGAGGAATGAGTGAAAGTGGTCGGAAATGCTAGAAGAAAGGTGGGAGAAGGTCCCGGAGGAGCGGGAATCCCCTTGGGCAAAATTCCGCCTACTATAGCGCCCTCACTGACGAGGTACTCGCCGTCACCTCCGAAACGGGCATGCACCACCACCTTGGTGGGCTCGGTGACAATCGGTGCCGTGTAGACGACCTCCACTGTGCCCTCCTCTCTTGTGAGCACCTCCATGGGCTCCAGCCTGCCCGTCTCGGTGTAGAGATGTATCAACTTCCCTCCAAGTGGACGGCGCTCTTCGTCGAAGAGCCCGAACTTTAGGCGGATGCTCTCCCCGGAATAGAGCGTGAAACTAGGAGGGGAGCCTTCCAGCACGGTCGAAATCCCCCGCGGGAAGACGATGCCTTGGATCTCGGCCCTAGCGGGCGGGTAATTATCACCAACAAACTTCACCACTATGCTCACAATCCTGGGTGCGTCCACGTGTGGTGCCTCATAAGTGACCGCCGCCGTTCCTTTTTCATCCGTGAGGGTTCTCCACGGCAAAATAGTCCCCAAACTAGCATCCCAGAACAGCTCCTTCCCGGCGAGGGGCTCCCCGTCCATGTAAAGGTGTGCCTCAAACCGAAGTTTCTCCCCAGAAACCAGCTCAAATCTCTCTGGTGAGAGCACTATGATGCTCGCCCCGACTTGGCGGGATGGATAGACGATTCCGCACGCACCTCCCCTACTGTACAAGTACAGCTCATCGCCCTCGAAATATGCGGAGATGAACACTTCTTCTGCTTGGGTGACCTCGGGGGCGGAGTAGATGGCATTCAAGACCCCCCTTTCGTTGGTGAGCTCCTCCAAGGGATAGAGGGTGCCAGCAGAGGGCGGGCTCAGGGTTATTCGCTTCCCAGCAATCGGGTTACCCGCATCATCCATCAGGAGGAAGCTGAGAGCGAGACTCTCGCCGGAAACCGCAGAAAAATAGGAGGGGAAGACGAGGAGAGCAGTTGGGATTCTATTCTCCTCTGGCATGGGCTCTGCCGGGAGGACATCCTCCTGCGCTAAAAGGATGGAGGATGACACGGATAAGACCAAAAAGGATTGGAGGATTACAAAAACTACCGCTAAAATGGATTTTCTAGATTCCTTCATCTTTCGCTTTCTTTCCCTGCTTAAAAGAAGGGAATATTTGACAAATTACCAAAAACGAAAAGAGGCGATAACCAGTTAATCCAAAACATGCCGTAAAGGTAGCAAGGCGTGAGGGTCTTCGGGCGATTAGTACCGGTGGGCTGAACGCCTCGCCCTTTCGGACTTGGCGCTTACACCCCCGGCCTATCAACGGGGTCTTCTAGCCCCAGCCCTTCCCCTCCGACCCTTTCGGGCCGGAAGGTACGCCGCCTATTTTCGGGGGCCGCTTCGGCCTTAGATGCCTTCAGGCCTTATCGGCTGGCGCGTGGCTACCCGGCGACCGCCCTGTCGGACGACCGGTAAACCAGAGGCGCCGGCGGCCTGTTCCTCTCGTACTAGGGCCACCTTCCCCTCAGGCGGCGGGCACCCCCGAAAGATAGCATCCGACCTGTCTCACGACGGTCTAAACCCAGCTCACGTTCCCTTTTAATGGGCGAACAACCCCACCCTTGGCCGCTGCTGCACGGCCAGGATAGGAAGAGCCGACAGCGAGACTGCAAACCGCGGGGTCGATGGGGACTCTCGCCCGCGACGACTTTGTTATCCCCGGGGTACCTTTTCTGTCATCCGTGGCCCCCACCAATAGGGACACACGGGTTCGCTAGGCCCGGCTTTCGCCCCTGCGAGCCTTGGTAGTGAGCTCGCAGTCAGGCCGGCTTTTCCCCTTGCAGTCTACGGCGGAGTCCTGACCCGCCTGAGCCGACCTTTGGGCCCCTCTGATATCTTTTCAGAGGGCTGCCGCCCCAGCGAAACTGCCCACCTGCCGTTGTCCCTCCTTTCGGAGGTTAGAGACACAACCCCAGATGGGTGGTGTTACATTGGCGCCTCCTCCAGACCCGGAGATCTGGACTCAGAGGCTCCCACCTACGCTCTGCATCCAGAGCCGCATCCCAGCGACAGGCTGCAGTAAAGGTCCACGGGGTCTTCGTTTCCCTTCGGGGGTCACCGGCATGTTCGCCGGTAAGTGGGTTCACCGGGCTCTGGGCCGGGACAGTGGGGGGCTCGTTGATCCCTTCATGCAAGCCGCCAATTAAGCGGCAAGGTATTACGCTACCTTAAGAGGGTTATAGTTACCCCCGCCCATTGGCGGCGCTTCGGCCGGTTGAACCCGGCTTTCACGTACCGCCTGTAGGCAGGATTCACTAGCCGTACAAATCCTTTCGGACTCGCGGCTAGCTACGTTTTTATTAAACAGTCGGCCCCCCCTTGTCACTGCGACCCGCGATCCCACCCCGCTTGCCCGACCGTGCGGCCGGACTCGCGGTTAGAGACCACGGGCACCCCTTCTCCCGAAGTTACGGGGCTAATTTGCCGAATTCCCTAGCCCAGGATCACCCGACACGCCTTGGGCTTCTCACCCAGGGGCACCTGTGTCGGTTCTAGGTACGGTCACCCGGGATCCCATTTCCCTCCGCCTTTTCACGGGACCCAGGGATCAGGCGAACCCGCCTTGCGGCAGGCCCATCCCACCTTCACCTGGTTCTCTCCTTTACGGAACTCCCCAGGCTTGAGTGGTTGGATGGGACGACGATCCCACTCGCCCTACCCCGAGCCGTCAGCGGAAGGGCTTGCGTCGCCGCTGGTACCCGGGTGGCTCCGGAATATTAACCGGATTCCCTTTCGGTGGCCTCTGGTTGAGGGCCACCTTAGGACCGGCTAACCCTCGGCTGACGATCGTTGCCGAGGAACCCGGGCCCCTTCGGCGGCCGGGATTCTCACCCGGCTTTGCTGTTACTACCGCCAGGATCCGCAATCCAACGCGGTCCACCCGACCTCACGGCCGGGCTTCTCTCCGCGCAGGACGCCTCCCTACCGGATCAGGCCGAAGCCTGCCCCGGGGTCTCGGTAGCGGGCTTAGCCCCGTCCATCTTCGGCGCCCTCCCTCTCGGCGGGTCCGCTTTTACGCGTTGTTTAAAGGATGGCTGCTTCTGAGCCTACCTCCCCGCTGTCTAAGAGGAAGGACCTCCTTTGGATTTCGACACTTAGCCCGCATTTGGGGACCTTAACCCCGGTCTGGGTTGTTCCCCTCTCGGAGCGGGAGCTTACCCCCCGCACCCCGTCTCCAGCGGTCTACGGTGCCCGCAGCTTCGGAGTTCAACAGGGAGGGTGAGGGTTTCCCCCCATCCACTCCCAATTGGTGCTCTACACCGCGGGCGACCTCGCGCTGGGCCTGACTGCGGCCAGCTTCGGGAGGAACCAGCTGTCACCGGGCTTGATGGGTCTTTCGCCACTAGTCCAGGGTCATCCGACCGAATTGCACGTCAAGACCGGTTCGGCCCTCCACCCGCCGTACAGCGGGCTTCAGCCTACCCCGGACTAGATCGCCCGGTTTCGGGTCTTGCCGCCGTGACTCCGGGCGCTTTCACACCCGGCCCCTCACCTCGGGATTCCGAGGCTGCGGGCATCTCGCTTTCGCTTCGGCTTCGATTACCTTAACCTCGCCACGACGGCAAACTCCCTGGCCCGTGATTCAAGACGGACGACGCAACCCCGTTCGCCTCCCCTCGAGAAGGGCCTTGCGACCCTCCCCTTCGGGAAGGCACATTCCTTTCGGGCCGCGTCCACCTGTAGCCACCCAGTTTCAGGCTCTTTTCACCCCCCTCCCGGGGTGCTTTTCAGCTTTCCCTCGCGGTACTGCGTCCGCTATCGGTCTGGAGACGTATTTAGGGTTGGAGGTTGGTACCCCCAGCTTCCCGCGCCATATTCAAGGCACGGTACTCAGGATCCCTCCCCTCTTATCCTGCACCCTTACGCCTACGGGGCTCTCACCCTCTCTGGCCTGCCTTTCCAGGCAGTTCGGCTTCGGGTGCGAGGAATTGGAGGAGGTCCTGCAACCCCACATCCCCAGTGGGTTTCCCCACCAGGTTCGGTTTGCCCTCTTCCCTCTTCCCTCGCCGGTACTGAGGGAATCGCGATTGCTTTCTCTTCCTGCCCCTACTAAGATGTTTCCGTTCGGGGCGTTCCCGCTCCCTGCCGGGAGCGACGGGGTTTTACCCCGTCAGGAAGTCCCATTCGGGCATCCCCGGTTCTACGCCTGCATGCGGCTCGCCGGGGCTTTTCGCAGCTTGCCACGCCCTTCCTCGGCGCTCCAGCCGAGCCATCCCCTGGGTGGCGTCGCTGACCCTCACGCCTGTGCTACCTCATCCGCGGGATCGCGATAGGTCTCAGCATGCAAATTTACTCTGCATGCCGCATTTGCCAAATAAATCTACTTGACAACCTATTTAGCTTTTAGTGGACCCGCCGGGACTCGAACCCGGGACCTCTGGCTTGCAAAGCCAACGCTCTACCAGCTGAGCTACGGGCCCATTGAGGGTTCGGCATCCCCAGACTCAGGAGGTGATCGAGCCGCAGGTTCCCCTACGGCTACCTTGTTACGACTTAACCCTCCTCACCGAGCTTGGGTTCGAGAGACCCAAGGAGAGTCTCCCTCACCCAAACCCAGCTTGGATGGTTTGACGGGCGGTGTGTACAAGGAGCAGGGACTTATTCACCGCGGGGTAGTGGCCCGCGATTACTAGGGATTCCACCTTCACGAGGGCGAGTTTCAGCCCTCGATCCGAACTAAGCGTGGGTTTAGGGGATTCGCTTCCCCTTACGGGGTCGCATCCCATTGTCCCACGCATTGTGACCCGCGTGTAGCCCAGGGGTTTCGGGGCATACCGACCTACCGTCGCCCTCTCCTTCCTCTGGCTTAGCGCCAGCGGTCCCCCTAGAGTGCCCGGTTGAAGCCGTGGCAACTAGGGGCGAGGGTCTCGCTCGTTGCCTGACTTAACAGGACACCTCACGGCACGAGCTGACGACGGCCATGCACCACCTCTCAGCTAGTCCGGCAGAGTCTTTAGCTCGGCCTTCATCCAGCTGTCTCCCCTGGTGAGTTGTTCGGCGTTGAATCCGATTAAACCGCAGGTCCCACCCCTTGTGGTGCTCCCCCGTCAATTTCTTTAAGTTTCAGCCTTGCGGCCGTACTTCCCAGGCGGCGGGCTTAACGGCTTCCCTCCGGTCCTGAGTGACCCCCAACGGTCACCCAAGGCCTGGCCCGCATCCTTTACTGCTGGGACTACCGGGGTATCTAATCCCGTTCGCTCCCCCAGCCTTCGCCCCTCACCGTCGGGACCGTTGTCGCCGAGCGCCTTCGCCACCGGTGGTCCTCCCGGGATTAACGCATTTCACCGCTACCCCGGGAATACCCTCGGCGTCCCCCGGCCCCAAGGCCAGCAGTATCCCCCGCACGCCGGACCGTTAGGCGGCCCGATTTCACGAGGGACTTGCAGGCCCGGCTACGAGCGCTTTAGGCCCAATAAACGTGGCCACCACTCGGGGTGCTGGTATTACCGCGGCGGCTGGCACCAGCCTTGCCCACCCCTTATTCCCCGAGCTTTTTAGACTCGGGAAAACCCGCCGGTCAGAGACCAGCGGGACTCGGGATCCCCTCGTCGGGCTTTCGCCCATTGCGAAGGTTTCGCGCCTGCTGCGCCCCGTAGGGCCTGGGCCCTTGTCTCAGTGCCCATCTCCGGGCTCCGACTCCCATCGCCCGTACCCGTCGTAGGCTTGGTGGTCCGTTACACCACCAACTACCTGATAGGCCGCCGTCCCATCTTGGGGCGGACCTTTCGGTCCCTTTGGGCTGGAGCGCCTTCCAGCCTCTCCAGCCTATGGGGTATTGTCCTCAGTTTCCCGAGGTTATCCCCCTCCCCAAGGTAGGTTGACGACGTGTTACTGAGCCGTGCGCCAGGTACCCGGGTTGCCCCGGGCCCTATGACTCGCATGGCTTAGTCGGATCCCGATAGCAGTGGCCTCCGGCAGAATCAACCGGATCTGGGTGGCCGCAAGTAGACGGGGATGCCGAACCTTTCTCAGACCCGAAGCTCAGTTCTCGGATCCGCATCCTGTACCCACACACGGACCACGGCCCTCACCAAATCAGACCGCTCGCTTGGTGTGGGCTATAAAATATTCTCCTTATCCCATAAAACCTTTGACTCACCGCGGAGATGTGCTCTAAACGAAGAGTTTGGATGGAAAACCCAAACTGGCTAATCCTCCTCTGCGGCCCTCCCGGTGTTGGAAAGTCAACCATCGGCAGACTGCTTGCCGACCGGACGGGGGCTGAGCTCCTCAGCACCGAAAGGTTCAAGCGCAGGGTGTACAGCAGGCTTCTCTCCCAGCTGGAGCGGGAGATGGGGAAAAAGGGGATGGTTCTGGAGGGGACCTTCTACAGGAGAGAGTGGAGGGAGAAAATCGAGGAGCTGGCCAGATACCACAAAACACCAATTCTTACCGTGCTGATCAAAGCTTCCCTCCAGACGTGTCTCCGAAGGGACGCCCAGAGGGAAAGACCGGTGGGTGAGAAGGGCGTCAAAATCATCCACGCGGAGTTTGAGGAACCCGAGAAACCGGATCTCCTCATAGACTCCGAGGAGGTCACGCCCGAACAGGCAGTGGAGAGGATTCTCAGGGCAGCTCGAACAAAGTTCGGCACTTCCCCAGCCGCCTCAGAAAGCCTCCCACCTCCGCCCAGGTGAGATTCTCTCCAAGCACAGCTCTGCCGTCCTCGTCGCAGAAGTACACCCGCAACCCCTCCCTCCTCCACACACATACCACATAAGGGATGCCTCCCGCCCTCACCTGCAGATCGGGCAGTCTCCCCCTCGTCAGCATGCTCCTCTGCCCTATCCTGTAAGCCGCCACCCTCTTTGCGCCCTTCCCCAGTTCCTCCTCGGCCAAAGAAAACAGGGTCTTCAGAACCAGCCTGCTCACGGAACCGTCCTGTACAGCGAGGGATCCGGGACGCCCGCCTTCTTGAAGGCCAGATGCCTCCGCCGGCAGTTGGAGCAGGTCCCGCAGTGAACGGGAAGCCTCTCCCCAGCCTCCACCCATCCCGCCCCCGCATAACAGGAGTAGGTGTACTTCCAGGGAACCCCCAGCTCCTGTCCCAGCCTTACCACCCCATCCTTGTCCAGTTTGATCAACGGGGCGAGGATTCTGTACCCCCCGTGATGGGTGGCGTGCTCCGCTAGCCTGTTCATCTCCTCAACAAACTCGGGCGTATTGTCCTTCATCATCACTGGCGTCTCCCTCCGTATCCCGATATACACATCGTACCTCTCACCGCTGGAAATGTAGTAGGATTCTGCGTGCGCCAGCCCGACGAGGAGGAGGATGGCGTTCCTGCAGGGGTCCCACCACCTCAGAATCCTCTGCCTCGCCTTCTCGGGATCCCAGAGATCCTCGGGTCTGGTCTCGGGTATGGGCACCTGCTTCGTGAGCAGGGAGGTGCTGATGCCGCCGAGCCAGCGCAAATCTATGACCCGCACTCTCGTCCCCAGCAGGCTGGCAACCTTCTCGATGCAGAAACGCTCGTACTCCGCGGTTCTCTGCCCGTAGTCGCAGAAGATCAGTTCCATCTTGGGTGGCTTGACCTCTTTCTTCACGTAGTAGGCGGTGGTGACGGAATCCACCCCCCCGGAAATCATGCAGATGGCGTTCCTCGTCTCCGTCGCTTTCATGGTTTTCCCTGCGCGGTGTCCACCCTGAGTCTTATCTTCATCATGTCCTCCTCAAGCGAAACACGATAACCCATTCCCTGCAGGGTCTCCGAGACAACTGCCCCAATGAACCTTTTGAGTGATGGGGAGGGAAGAATCAGCGTGTAGTTTCCAGCTGCTTTCGAGAGACGAAAGAGATTGCATGCCTCAAGTCTCCGCAGGTACTCCTCCACTCCTATTCCACTCAGCTGTTTTGCGTGGGACTGGGAGACCTTTTTTCTCTCTTTGTAGAATTCCTCCCCAACATGTTCGAGGAGAAGAAGGAGATGCTCTAAATCGAGGATGACATGCTCCCCCCCTCCAAGCAACCTACACCATTCCTCCACCTGCTCCTTCTTTGGTGCCTCCGCCAGCAGCTTGAGAGCCCTCCTAACAACCGCACTGTAAGAGATTTCTAGTTCGCGTGAAAGTTTTTGGAGGATCCTCTCGCACTCAGCGTCGAGGGCGACCGTGATCCTTCCCATTTTCCCACTCTCCTACCTTTTTAAAGGTATGAAAAATTCATAACAACTGTTTTATGAGGGGATTCGTCTGCTCTGATGACCGAAAGGGTGATGAGGAATTCCTCCTACCTGTGTGGGCAGTCCGTCACCGGCACCAGGACCCGCGTGAGGGACGTGAGCCCGACCTCCGGGATGTGTCCCATCTGTATTCTGGAGTGCCCCTTCCTCTGCGAGGTGGGTCTTTCCTCCTTCCGGGGGAGGGAGGTCCTTTACCCCGACCCTGCCCAGTTCGGACGCTCCACCTCGGGTGCGCTCAAAGATTACGGGCTTGACTGGTCGCACATAAACATCCTTTCTAGATTGAGGGGGGCGTACGGGCTCCCCGAGGATTCCGACAAAGCCCTATTCCCCAACGTCGACATCACGTCCAGCATGGGAGGGGTGAAGCTGCGTCTCCCGCTCGCAAACGGTGCCTTCGGCTCCACAGCGGTGGCAAAAAACTACTGGGATGGGCTGGCCGTTGGTGCCGCTCTCTCGGGAATTGTGCTGGTGATCGGCGAGAACGTCTGCGGGATGGATCCGGAGGCCGTGGTGACCAATGGTAAGATCTCGCGCTCCCCCGACATGGAGTACCGCGTGAAGAAGTTCAGGGAGTTCTGGGATGGCAAGTTCGGAGATCTGGCAGTTCAAACCAACGTGGAGGACCAGAGGCTGGGGGTCGATGTTTACGTCATTTCCAAGCTGGAGGTGAACATTGTCGAGAGGAAGTGGGGGCAGGGTGCCAAGGCCATCGGAGGCGAGGTGAGGCTCCACTCCATCGAGCGGGCATTGCAGCTAAAACAAAGGGGCTACTTGGTCATTCCCGACCCGGAGGACAAGGCCGTTCAGGAGGCCTTCAAGGCTGGCGTTTTCAAGACCTTCGAGCGCCACTCTCGGGTGGGGATGCCGAGGGAGTGGGACTTCATTGAGGATGTGGAATGGCTGAGGGAGCAGGGTGCCAAGAAAGTTAGCCTCAAGACCGGAGCGTACCGCCCTGTGGATGTGGCCTGGACCATGAAGGTCGCCTCCGAGGCCAAGGTGGACTACATCACCTTCGACGGAGCCGGCGGCGGAACGGGCATGAGTCCAGTTCCGATGATGAACGAGATGAGCACGCCGACCGTCTACCTGGAGGCTCAGGTTCTGAAATGCGCCCAGATCCTGAAGAAGAAGGGGAGGTACGTGCCGGACATAAGCATGGCGGGCGGCTTCGTGAACGAGACGCAGGTCTTCAAATCCATAGCCATGTCAAACTTCGGAGACGGCCCCTTCGTGAAATCCATCACCATGGCACGGGCTCCGCTGACCGCCGTGATGAAGGGGAAGTACTTCCAGCAACTGGCCAAGGAGGGAAAGCTGCCAGCCGATTTCGTGGCGAGGTATGGGAGCGATCCCGAGAAGTGGTACATCACGGTTTCCGAACTGCAACAGAGGCTGGGTGAGGACTTCAAACGCGTCCCGCTCGAGGCCGTGGGGCTCTACACGTATCTCACGGACAGGATAGGGGTTGGACTCAAACAGCTGATGGCGGGCGCGAGAAAGTTCAAGCTGGAACTCATTGACAGAACCGACCTCGCATGCCTGGATGAGAGGGCAGCCAGGGTCACGGGGCTCCCGATGATGGACGAAGTGGAGCAGGAAGTTTTCGAGCAGATCTTGGATTGAGCGAATTTAACCCGGAGAGCTTCATCCAGGAAAAGGTTGAGTGGCTGAGGAAGGAAATCGGCGAGGAGAGAGCGGTGGTGGCCGTTTCCGGGGGCGTGGACAGCATGACCACCGCCGTCCTCGGAAGCAAAGCGGTGGGCAGGCAACTGCTGGCGATCTTCCTGGACGACGGACTCATGAGGGAGGGGGAAGAGAAACAAGTGACCGGAATATTGAGAAAGCTGGGCGTCGAGGTGAAGGCGGAGAAGGTGGCGGACGAATTCTTCAAGGCCCTGCGCGGGAAAACGGATCCGGAGGAGAAGCGTGTGGCCTTCAGGGAGGCCTTTTACTCCTGTCTTTCCAGGCTGGTTCAGAAGAATAAAGCATCGATTCTCCTTCAGGGGACGATTGCTGCGGACGTGGTTGAGACCAAGGGAAAGATCAAGACGCAGCACAACGTGCTCGAACAGATAGGAATTAACCCGCTCGAAAAGTATGGGTACAGAGTGCTGGAGCCGCTGAAGGAGCTCTACAAACCCCAAGTCAGGGAGGTGGCGAGAAAGCTAGGTCTCCCGCCAGAAGTGACGGAGCGCAGGCCCTTCCCCGGTCCCGGGCTGGCCGTCAGGGTGCTGGGGGAGGTGACGAGGGAGCGGGTCGAGCTCGTGAGGAAGGCGACCAAGATAGTGGAGGAGGAGACCAAAAACATTCCCTGCTTCCAGGCCTTCGCCGTGCTGATGGAGGACCAGGCGACGGGGGTGGTGAAGGGAAAGCGCAGGTACGGCCCAATCGTGACGGTCCGGGTTGTCGCCTCCGAGGACGCCATGAAGGCACAGGCAGTCCAGCTCCCTTGGGACGTGCTCGAGAGAATCACCCAAAGAATCGTTTCAGAGCTGCCCGTGGTGAGGGTCCTTTACGACCTGACACCCAAGCCGCCAGCCACCATCGAGTTCGAGTAGTTTTTCCTAGCCTTCTCCTCACCTTTTTCTACTTGAAATTCTAATCCTCCAAACAGCAAGAGAAAAAGCAGGCCAAAAAGTAGATCAGCCCTCTTCCTCTCCCTCACTTCAAAAAGCCGCCGGCGAGCTTCACCACTCGGTTGTACTCGCAGTGGCAGCCCTCAGGCGCGATACCAAGGCACAGAGATGCATCGAAGATATTGACCGCAATAGGCGCCCGAAAGCTGCAAGTGCCTATTCACGGATTATGTGCGGCGAACGCTGGTAGTTCCGGCCTACCTGAGTAACCAAAACGCTCGATAAAATAGGCGGGTAGGACCTCAACATCCTTCCTCTTCATTTCTTGGTTCAGGGACACCATAATGCCTTTTTCGGCACCAACATCCCTCACCAGTCTGGAAAACAGCTCTACATCCCTCTCGCTCACATTTTCTTTGACCTCGACCGGCAGCATGCTCCCATTTTTCAAAATTATATCGATTTCCTTCTTGCCCTCCCTGAAGTAATAATGGGCATCAAGGACATTTGCGACATACGTCTCCAAAACGGCGCCGAAGTTTCTTTCGAAGGTTTCTCTGGAGAAGGAAAAAATGAGGGAAGGAGTGGCGGGATAGAACTTTTTCAGTTTCCTAGACGACGCAGCAAAACTCGGTCTGAAGTTCGACAATGACCTAATTAGGAGCGATGTCTCCAAGAATTTCAAGTAGTTGGAGACGGTAATCTTGCTTTTGCCCAAATCCCTAGATAGAGAGTTAACGTTGACAATGCTCCCAGGTCTGGAGAGGATCGCACCAACAATCTGCGAGAGCAGAACCGCGTCACGACTCCTGAAGATGAGCGGCACGTCTTTGAAAACAACCCTGTCCACCACAGAATTCCTTATGTACTCAACTATCTTGATCTCATTCTCCCACCCCGCTATTTCCGGAAAACCTGACTTCCTCAGGTAGTCGAAGAAGTAGGTCTCCACCTGCCGGGGGGAGCTCTCAAGTCTTTCCGTATTCATTCCCTTCATCTCCAAGAACTCGAGGAAGGTCAGCGGCTTCAGCTCCAAGAAGAAGAACCTTCCGGCCAGCTTCTCAAGCGCTTCCTTCGAGAGCAGCAGAGAAGAGGAGCCAGAAAGGAAGAATTTGAGGTTCGGGTATAAATCGTAGAACTGTTTGATGGTTGCAGCCCAGTTCCTCGCGTACTGAATCTCGTCAAAAAACGCATAGACCCTGCCGGCCTCCTCGAGCGGTTTTTTTAGGATTCTCTTTTCGTAAAGCTCCATAACCTCTTTGGGGCCTGCGGTGGAGTCTTCGAAGGAAAAGTACAGAATTCTCTCGGGATCAAGAGTTTCCAAAAGATGCTCGATCGTTTGGTACAACAGGGTGGTTTTGCCCACCCGTCTAAGACCGGTCAGTATCAGAATCTGCCGATCATCTAAGCCTTCTAGAACGCTCCGGAAGAGGCGTCTTTTAAAAGGGGGTGCCAGCTCCTTACGCACCTTTCCGGTGGTCCACCATTCGTTGAACCGTTCCACATCCTCCAGCATTGATATAGTATGATTAACCTATATTTAAATTTTTGGTCAAATTAGCTAAACTAAAAATGAGACACCCCCCCTCCAGTTCCTATAACACTTGAAAAATTTTACTAAAGCATGGAAAAAAGCATAGTAAAATTTAAAAATTCTTAGCAAAAAAAAGATTGATGGCGAGAACCACTGCCATAACGAAGGTCTCAAAAAAGTACCTGACTTCGATCCCATCCAACATTAGGAAGATCTTCGCCATCGAAGTCGGGGACGAGCTCGAGTGGCTACCTATGCAAACGGAGATAATCGTTAAGCCGAAGAGAAGAGTAAAAGAGGACCCTCTTTTACAGATGATTGGATTGCTTGAAGCTGAGCCTTCCGACGTAACCAAGGATCACAACAAAATTTTGTACGGGCGTTGACGGTTTGTTCGTAATAGACTCGGTGGTACTCGCAGCGGCAGCCCTCAGGCGCGATACCAGGCACAGAGATGCGATAAAGATATTGTCTGCAATAGGCGCCGGAAGGCTCGGCAAGTGCCTATTCACGGATTATGTACTGGCGGAGACTTTAACACTGATAAGGTTCAGCGGACGAGGAGGGGTGGAAGCTTCCAACAAGGCGTACGAGCTTTTACTTGCATCCCGAAACCTGGAGCTTGTGAGATTGAACGACATTGAGTTGAAAACTGCAGGCGAGATTTTTAAAAAATATCCACGACTTAGTTTCACGGACTCGACGACGGTGGCGCTGATGTATGCACGGGGAATCAAAGCCCTCATCTCCTTTGACACGGGGTTCGATGGAGTTCCGGGCATCGAGAGACGCGAGGAAGTTTGAGAATGCGCCCGCAAAATTAACAGTTGGTGCTTTCAGGTTTTGCCGAACTTGTCCAGGAAATAAAAATGTATCGAGCTTTTATTTTCGAGAACAGGGGAAACAGACATACTAGTCGTTAGAGCACTCGGCTGACAACTTAGAGGCGAGAATTTTTGGGTCCGCGATAAGTCTTGAGGGAAGTATAGGGAATCCTCTCAGGGATCGAGAGTCTTCAGAAGATGTTCGACTTTGAGCAGGACAGTTTTGCCGCACCTAAGGCCGGTCAGTATCGGGATCCTGCCGGTCCTCTAGGCCTTCTAGAATCCTCCGGAAAGGACAAGTCCTACGCAGCTTTCCGGTACCCCTGCATTCGTTGAACCTCAAATCAATTGGTTGGTTAAATTGGTTAACTAACCTTTTTGGTTTAAAGCCGCCGGTGGGCTTTGAACCCACGACCTACCGCTTACGAGGCGGTCGCTCTACCGGCTGAGCTACGGCGGCTCTAAAAACTTTGTTTAGAAAGCCAAAAAAACTATCTAATTCTCTAGGCGGACCTGTGGCGGGAAATTCAGTCATGGCATGGATGGATAACACGACCCTATTCTCTAATGAGACCATTCCCGGCCCTATTTAGTTCTTGGCTTGGCTACACCTAAGAGAAGAACGAAAAGCGAAACACTTGTTAGATCTCGCATCCAAGTTATAGGAGGGGTCACGGTTGACTCGGGCTCTGGTCACCGGTGCCTGTGGTGCGATGGGATCAAGGCTTGTTGAACTCTTGCTTCAGAAGGGGTATGAGGTGACGGCAACCGATCTCGATAGACCAAGGGGTGCCACGGTTAGAAATAAGGACCGTATTATTCGGCTGGGGGCGAGGTTCATACCCGCTGATCTTACTCAGCCGCGGACGCTCCCTCCAGTCGTTAAGGATGTAGACATAGTTTTTCACACGGCTTCGGCCTTCAACTACTACATGCCGTTCGAGATCATGAGCAGGATAAACGTTGACGGAACGAGGAACCTCTGTGAGGCCATAGTGAGGGAAAACCCCGGGCTGAAGTTGATGGTTCACTGGAGCACTATGGAAATTTACGGTATCTCCATGTTCGACGCCACAAGGCTTCCACCCACGGGTGAGCTTACCGAGGAGCACCCACCAAACCCCTCCAGCGAGGTCGCTTACGAACGAACCAAGTACCTGCAAGAGCAGGTAGTTTGGGACTATCACAGGAGGCATGGACTTCCCGTCCTAGTTATCAGGCCGGCTTCTGTCTATGGACCGGGCACTCTTATGGACACGGTTCTCTTCTTCCTCGTAACCAGGGGGATAATAACTGCTCTTCCCAGGCTCAATTTCAGATGGCCTCTAATTCATGTATCAGACGTTATCCATGCTTCCGTTCACCTGTCCGAGAAGGAGGGACTCGGCGGGCAAGTCTTTAACCTCGTGGATGACCAAAACTACACTTTTTCCGATGTCATTTTCTCGATCGCGCAAGCGACGGGGAACAGGATTTACGCCCTTCCACCTCTTCCACCCACCTTTTTGAAGCTAATACGGCCATTTCTTGGGTTGGTGCAGTGGATGTGCCTCAGGGAGATCCGGTCAATCCAGAAAAAAGGGAAAACACCTTTTGTAAGCGAGCAAACCCTCAGGGGTTTCTTCCGAGAGTTTAAGAATATCAAAAAATTATCCGAAAACTTTAGGGCCACGAACAAAAAACTCAAGGCAACCGGTTACAGGCTGCTTTACCCGGATTACAGGCTGTCGGTCTACGAGACTGCAAGATGGTACAGGGAGAGGGGGTATATTATATAATGTTCTGGATCGACCCATTCCTCCTATTTGGTATCGGTCTGCTGATCGCGTTGCTGGCAAAGCATTTCTTCTACAGTGGGATGAGAGAGACGATTTGGGTGCTGGGGGGAAGTCTGGCGGTTATCTTCATATTTTGGTTCATCGCAATCGCAATGTTCTGCAACTTCGACAAGCAGATAGGGATTGGTGATTTCACCCTGAACAGGTTCACCCAGCCCATCTATGACATGGTTGAAGGCCCCGGCTCAACGGGAACCGCCTTCATGCTGAACGGAGGGATATGGGAAATCGTTCCCAAAACGGCGACCCCCGCCGATTTGACCCCAGGTTGGATGTTCCTCTGCATCCTGATGTTTTGCCTTTATCCCGTCTACCTCTGGTTTGGACTGGTTCTTGGAAGAATTCTGTTTGGTAGGAAACCCTGGCATCTTGGGCTTATCGGGTTCGCAAAGGCATTCGAGGCCGAGAGCTACAGGCTGGAATGATCAAAGTTTGATGCTGTGGCCGGTTTCTATTGAGAGGCTCATCGTTTGAGGAGGGGCGCGCCCTCCCTTCCCACGAAGAGCAGGGGAAAGATGAAGTCGCTGGTACAGCAGGGGAGCCAAACCGAGACGAAGAGAAGCGGGAAAAGAAGAGGGAGGAGTGGAATCCAGCTGGCGGGGGAAGCGAAGGCGGTGAAGTAGAAGGTTGAGGCGTAAGTGCTGACCAGAACGTGGGCAGAGTGCGGGATTACGGTCGTGGGCCTTCTCATTCCAAGGACCACACCCGCAAGGGTAGCAGGGAGAACCAGCCAAGGATGCTCAACCACGCAGAGATGCAATCTGAGAGGCATCCCCAGAAGGTGCCCGCCTAGGTATGGAAGGATGATATCGCTGAGGGTACAGATTCCAACCGAACCCGCGAAGCCGACCGCAAAAGCCTCCGTCCTTCCCCTCTCATACTTCAGGTAGACGGCCGTGGTAACAGTGGCGCTGAGGAGGAGGTGGAGGGGGTGAAGAAGATGGAAGAGAAACTCGCGCCCCACGCCGGCCACCAAGTTCACCGTTAGAAGCAGGAGAAACAGACCCGTGAGCGCCCCGAAAAGGGTGAAGGGGGCGTGGTGGGCGAGTTCCCTGAGAATCAGATCCTTCCTCACCTGCACCCCGCCTCCTCCTGGATGGGCTTGCCGCACGGGCAGGTTCGCGGATGGCCCAGAACCCTGCAGATCATTCTGGCCAGCTTGGATGAGAGATGAAGGTCCAATCTAGACGCCTCCATGCAGGCCTCGGAGGAGGAGCAGCCCAGCATCCTGCAGAGGAGGGTTTCCAGGAGCCTGTGGCACCTCAGCAGTTCCCTGGCTTTCCTCCTCCCCTTCAGGGTCAGCCTGAACCCGAGATAGCGAGTGTAGTGGAGAAGACCCCTCCTAGCCAGCCGCCGGAGAACCTCGTTGGAGGTGGGAGGCTTGACGCCCATCTGCTGGGCCAACGAGCTGGTACCCACTCTCTCGCCCTCCTCCTCTTGCCTCCTGTAGATGTACAGCAGATATCTGGCCTCCACCTCGGTGAGTTCCATTTGTTAGGTTAAACCTAACTTTTTAGGCTTTAAAGAAGGGGAGCAAAAATTGATGGCAAAACTCTACTTCGACAAGGATGCCGACCTCTCGGTGCTGAAGGGAAAAACGATTGCCATCATCGGGTATGGAAACCAAGGCCAAGCGCAGGCCAACAACCTCAGAGACTCGGGTTTGAGGGTGATCATAGGGAACCCTCCAGACGCGTACGCGGAGAAGGCAAGGAAGGACGGGTTTGAAGTTTTGAGCATCTCCGAGGCGGCGGAAAGGGGAGATATTGTCCACATGCTTATCCCAGACGAGATACAGGCGGATGTCTACAGGGAACACATAGCCCGGCACATGAGGAGGGGGAAGACCCTCTGCTTCAGCCACGGGTTCAACATACATTTCAAGTGGATCGTCCCGCCCGCCGATGTGGATGTCATCATGATTGCCCCCAAAGCCCCCGGTGCCATCCTGCGCCGGATGTTCCAGCAGGGATCCGGAACTCCGGGAATTCTGGCGGTCTACCAAGATGCCAGCGGCCACGCGAAGGAGACTGCCCTCGCGATGGCGAAGGGGGTCGGGCTCACGAGGATAGGCGTGGTTGAAACCACCTTTAAGGAGGAGGTGGAGACGGATCTCTTTGGCGAACAGGTGGTGCTGGTGGGTGGGGTCACCGAGCTCATCAAGGCGGGATTCGAGACCCTCGTGCAGGCCGGATACCAACCGGAGGTGGCCTACTTCGAATGCCTGAACGAACTGAAGCTGATCGTCGATTTAATCTACGAGCACGGGCTGAGCGGGATGTTCGCGGCCGTCTCGAACACCGCAAAGTATGGTGGATTCACCAAGGGTCCGAAAGTCATCGACCAGTCCGCGCGCAAGAGAATGCTGGAGATTCTGAAAGATATCCAGAGTGGAGTTTTCGCGGAGGAATGGAAAAAAGAGAAGGAGGCTGGAATGGTCAACCTTAAGCGCATGCAGAGGGAACTCTCCGAACACCTCATTGAACGGGTGGGTCGCGAGCTTCGCAAGTGGGCTGGTATAGAGAAAGCTGAGTGAGTTTTTGATGCGGAGGGCGGCGGGGGCACTTCTTTTAGTCCAATTCATCCTGCAAGCCTTAGCTCAGGAGGGATGGGGCGCACCAGCAGTTCTGGGGGAGTTTAGGCTTTCGGGGACTGAAGGTTACCTCATCCTCACCAGAAACCTCTTTTCAGAAGCACTTGGGGACTTCGCGAACTGGAAGAGGAAAATGGGATACTCGGTAACGGTTGTAACGCTGGAAAGCATCCTAGAAAGGTATCCCGGTAGGGACATCCCGGAAAAGATGAGGAACTGTATTCTGGATTACTACGAAAACCACTCCGTGCGCTGGATTCTGCTGGTGGGGGATGCCGACAACGATGACGGTCCGCGTGACAACAGCTTCCCCAACTACGTGCTGGATAAGGACTGGGAGCTGCCCACGAGGTACGTTTGGAATCCGGATGGAGCTCCTAATGAGACAGAGCAAACTGGGCTCTCGGACAACTGGACCCCCACCGATCTCTACTACGCCGGTCTGGACGGCGATTGGGAGAATTCCTCTGGAGAGAACAAATTCAGGTTTCCGGACTGGGGAGCCGAGGTGTACGTGGGGAGGTGGCCCGTCAGGACGGTTGAGGAGGTTCGCGCGATAGCCGAAAAAACCATGAACTACCGCATCCCGTCCAACAACTTCGTCGTGGTTGGGGCAAGGCTGAGCACAAACAGCATGGGAATCGATGACGAAGGAGTGGTCTGGACCATGGAGAATGTAAGGAGACTGGCCATGAAAAATGGGCTCTCGGTTCATCCTCTATACGACCTCTCCCCCACTTGCTACTCCGTCTCCCTCTCCCGCTCCGGGAACCTGCTCGCGGCCGGAACCGGGCAGTCAGGGAGGTTCTACCTGTTCGAGAACTCCGACAACACGCCCAGACTGATTTTTAACGCCGAAAACGAGGTCGTCGCCGTGGCGCTGGCCAAGGACGAGAATTTTTCGGTTGCCGGAACCAGCACTGGGGATCTCTTCTTCTTCGAGAACTTCGACAACTCGCCACGCTGGGTCAAACGGACAGGCACACCGATAGTGAACATCCGCATCTCTGCTGACGGGCAAAGGGTGGCGGTGCTTTTGGAGAACGGGATCATCCTCCTAGACGGGTGGGGAGACACCCTCTGGACCTATGAGAATTCTGAACTTCGCTCGCTGGATCTCTCCGAAAACGGTGAACTGCTCGCCGCGGGGGCTGAAGGATGGGTGGGGCTCTGGCAGACCAGCGAAAACACTCCCAGGTGGGTTTACCGGGACAGCGGGAGCTTTACGGTCTCCCTCTCCACCACGGGGAGGGTGGTCGCTGGGGACGAAAACCGCATCCTCATGTTCGGATCCTCCGACAACCAAATTCTATGGAGCCATCGGCTGAATGGCAGACTCCTCTCGCTCGAAACAGGAGGAGGGTATTTAGTGGCGACCTCGGGTGAGCCAGACAACAAGCTCCTCTACTTCGGGGAGAACGAGAACGTCCCCCTTTGGGCTGTGCAGTTCCAGTGTCCCCCCTCCCTCTCGGCCATCTCTGGAAACGGAAAGATTGTCGCCACCTATGTACTTTTAGTACCCCCCGCCAATCAGGTTCGCTCCGCGCGTACCTTCATCCTCGACAACGAGAACAGGCCGCTGGGAACCTGGACGGTGGAGTGGGTGGACGGGACTAGGGCTTCGGGTAAGATTTACGATCTCGCCCTCCCGGAAAATGGCAACCTGCTGGCCGCTGGTGGGTTTGAAAACATCGCCCTCCTTCGACCCGACGCGACCGCCGTCTGGTCCTTCGATCCCCAAGTTTTTCCGAGCATTACTTTTGAAACGTTCCTAAACTCAGTAAACGAGCTCTCACCAGTGTACATCACCTCATACTCGCACGGGTCCACTGACAGGATATACTACTGGGGGGGACTGGGTTGGGGGCTCAGACCCTTCGAGGACAAGAGCACTGAATCCCTATTCACCGCTGACTGCTTCCTGCAGGTTTCCTTTGCCTGTTTCTCGGCGGCCTTTGACATCGGCACCGACTCCCTCGGAGAAAACCTGCTCAAAGCACCTGCCCGTGGGGCCGTAATCTACATCGGAGGCAACAGGGCGATGTGGGTCACGGAAGATGCCGGAGGGATAAGAGAACTCCTCACAGATTTCTGGGAGAACTTTTTCACGGATCCCCTCTATCCCTACCACCCGGGGAGGGCTCTTTACGGGGCGATAGCCTCCTTCAGCAGACATGGATACGACCTCACAGAGGAAGGGTGGAGAAAGAACCTCCTCTGCCTGTCCCTTCTGGGCGATCCGGAACTGCCCATCCCCCCAGACTGGACTCCTCCCTCCCTCCTCAACATAGCGGTAAGCTTGGGGCACTACTCGGCCACCATCACTTGGAGAACGGACGAGAAAGCCTGGGGAACGCTCGAGGTTGCGAACAGGTGCTATCAAATTCCCCTCGGCACCGAACACAGAGTGGAAATCACGGGCCTCTCCTCCAACACCACCTACACCTACACCATCACGGTACGCGACCGCGCCGGGAACCCCTCCTTCTACCGCGGTTCCTTCACCACTCTTAACCGTTCCCCCTCAGCCTCCTTCAATTTCTCACCCCTCCAGCCCAGGGAAAACGAGAACATCCTCTTCACCGATACCTCTCACGATCCGGATGGGGCGATTGTAAGCTGGCTATGGGACTTTGGGGACGGCACCTCCTCCTCGGCGAGAAACCCCACGCACGCGTATAAAGTGGAGGGGGTCTATACCGTTTCCCTGACCGTCTGGGATGAAAGAGGGGCCAGCTCGAGCACCTCCCGCAGGGTGGAGGTCCTCCCCTTGAACTTCCCGCCCAGAGCGCTCTTCTCCTTCTTCCCCCCCGACCCCAATATCAGGGATGAAATACATTTCGATGGGAGCGGCAGCAGCGACGAAGACGGTTACCTCGTCTCCTACCTCTGGGATTTTGGTGACAATTGCACGGGAGAGGGACCAACGGCAACCCACCGGTACGCGCAGCCCGGCGTATACCTCGTGGAGCTGATCGTTAGGGATAACGGCGGAAAGACCGCCGCCTACCGAGAGAATCTTGTGGTGAGCCTTCCTCCACCCGCCCCTTCCGTCGTGGAGCTCGAAAACCTTCCGCCTGAAAATGCCCTCTGGAGACTCCTGCGTTCCGAGCCCTCCAGCGCGGCGAGGACCTTGGGTCTGATGCCTGTGAGAAACCGGGCGGAGATCATAAGGTTGGGGATGAGCCAGCTACAAAAGATGCTGGAGGTGACGAGGAACATGGACCCTGGGAAACTAGGAGAGGCGCTGACCCTCATCCCCCCTCAGGCGCTCACCCTTCTTTCTGCCCTCCTCGAGAACGACCCCCCATTCTGTGCGAGAATCCTGTTGGCGGGTCCCCTCAACCTGCTGGAGAACTTTAGAAATCCGGAGGTGTTGGGGCTCTTGCGGCACACTGGGGCCGAACTCCCACGTGCCCTCTCGGTTCTCCCCCCCGCGAGGATTGGAGAACTGATCAGAGAACTGGTCCTTCAAGAGAACTTCGGTATGATCGAGGATCTCCTCGCCGCCCTACCGGAAAAGGAGGCAAGAGAAGTCTGGAGCTGCCTCCCCACGGAAACGAGACAGCTCATCTCTCCACATCTCTCCCCAGAAGTTCGAGGAAAGCTCGAGCGCGAGTTTCCCTTCACCATCCTGTTGGGCGCGATTCTCCTCTTTCTCCTTCTAGCGGTGGGAGTGAAGATGATGAGAAAACGAAAACCTCCTACCCTGAGGACTTCCTCCTTCCGCCGCCCTCCGGCTTGACCTGCTGGAGAATCCTCAGGAGGATTTTCTTGAAGGGCTTGATGGCATTGGAGTACTCCTCACCCAGTGACATCTCCTCCCTCAGCACATCGGCCATGGCGCCGGCCGCCGTCCTAGCAATCGCCCATGAGATCAGGCAAAATTGTCTCTCGCACCCTTGATTGACCTTCTCGCACTCAACCGCCACCGGACAATGCTTACAATCCATCTAAGGCTCGCTTTCCTCGTTAAAATCCATACCAGAGGGAAAAATCGGCGGGCTCTCAGCGGTCCCGTAAGATCAGAAGATTACATCCACGATTGGAATCAGTTCCACAATCTTCGAGTTTATCTCCAAGCTCCTCCTTTCCTGCCCCTCATAGACAAGAACCCCTCGCCTGGCCCCATACCTCTCCATGAACCAAACAAGATTTTTCCAGTCCTCCCTCCTTAGGTCGGTCTTGGCCTTAACCTCGATCGGGATCACCTCCCCGTCCCTTTCCACGAAATCAACCTCCCTGAAGTTTTGTTTCCAATAATTTCTCAGATCCATGGATGAACCCACGAGAGTCTCGAATACCTGCCCCTTGCTGGGGCTGGCGTAGAAGGGGAAGCAGAGAGCCACGTGGTAAGGATAAACCTTCTTTAGCTTCCTTGATTCGGCCCTGACGGATGGTCTGAAGTTCCTCACCACCCTTACAAGCTTGGCGAACTCGAGGAAATGTATGTGCTCCTCCAGCGTTAGCTTATGAACTCCTAGGTCCTTAGAAAGGGAGGAGAGGTTCAAGAGCATTCCTGGCTCGCTCGCAACATTCTTGAGCAGGGCGAGGAGCAGGTCCGTCCTAACCCGGGGAAAAAGATCTGGCAGATCCACCTTGACGATTTTTTCGATCACGAGCTCGCGTAGATACTCCCTGACCTCTCTTTCGTCCTCCCAGTTGACGATCTCGGGAAAGGGACGCGCTAAGTACCTTGGAAACAAGGACTCGAGCTCACCCCTCCAGAGTTCAAGGTTCTCGATCTTCCTTCCGAGCGAGAGCTCAGCAAATTCGCCGAGCGAGAGGGGCCTGACCTCGCGCTGGAAATGCCTTCCGGCAAGATTTTCGAGGGCCTCTCTCTCGATCATGAGGCTTGCCGATCCCGAAACGACCAACTTCAGGTTGGGTAGGTTATCGTAGAGTATTTTCAGCTTCGAACTCCAGTTCTTCAGCTTGTGGACCTCATCGAAAAACACGAAAATCCTTTCCTCCTTCCACCGGACTTGGGTCAATTTCTGGTATTCCTTCAGAATGGTTAATGGTTCTTCAACCGCCTCATCAAAGCTGAAATAAAGGATTTTTTTGGGATCGTTCCCCTCTTTAATCAGTTCCTGGATCAACTGATACATGAGGGTGCTCTTCCCAACCCTTCTCAATCCCGTCAGGACGAGCATCTGTCGGTACTGCATGAGATCCTTCAGTTCCTGGAAAATCCTCCTCCTGTAGGGTTTCGCTCTGTCTGAGATATCCCCCTTCTGCCACCATTCGTTTGAGAGCTCCAGGATTTGAGAAAGCATCAATATATTTGAACCAATATTTAAATTTTTAGTTCCAAAAATTGAACTAATTTTGCAATTTGCCCTATAAAAGATGTGTAGCGAATAAAATAGCGGGGCGCGAGAATTCAGCATAAGTGTCCCAAAGCCGGAGAGAAATATGCTGCAAAAGAAGAAAAAAGCGAGGAAATTTCTCGATTTCTTTTCCCCTCGTTTCTTCTTTTACTTCGCCAGGGAATTCAGGGCTGCCGTGGAGGGAAGAAAACGGGGCGGAAACCATCGAGATGATCAAGCGAAATAGGATCACCACCTTAGAGGAGCCAAAGAAAAAACTTGTTCTTGGTAGGTAGGTTAGCGCGCCTCAAAACGGCTAGCTGCAGGAAGAAAATAGGATGGCTCTGGATCCGGTTGGCGGGTTTTCCATCTGAGAAGGAAATCCTTAAAAGGTGGCCCCCAGATAAAAACATTCCCCAAAAAGGGGAAAAGGGGAGGTGAAAAATGCAGAAGAAAAAGAAGAAGGAAGAAAAGAAGAAGGAAGCACCTGCTTGCCAAGCCTAGGCAGCTTCTGGGAAAATAGTAGTTTTCGTTTTTTTCCTGTTGTAAAGAGATTTAAATCGCTTTAAGCAAGGGCGCAACTCAATTGCTGGTTTCAAGCTAGTGCGGCAGGCGGGATTTGAACCCGCGCTTCAGGCTCGGCAAGCCTGAGTCCTAACCAGGCTAGACTACTGCCGCCCCATTTTTTATGCGTCTGTGTGTAAAAAAGATGGACGTTTTGTCCTTGGTGTTGAGCTTAGGCCTGCTGGTAGCCACGGTGGTTGCGGTGGAAAGAGGGGTGACAGCCCACAAACTCTCTAGACGGAGGAAAGAGCTGGAGGAGGAGGTGAGAGCCCTCAGCGAGATGAGCGAGATGCTCTCCGAGAACCTGTCCAGAAAGGTGGGGAGGAGCGAGGGGCTGCTGGCCGAGTTCGTCAGAGAGCTGGATCGCCTCCGAACTGCCATTGCCGGATCCGGAGCATGCGAAAAGCTCTTGAGGGAAAAGTACGGTTGCGAGCTTGGAACCGGGATGATTCGTAGAATCTTTGATGCCTATCCCTCCCTAAACCTACTGACCAAACAGAGGCTCGCCGACGAGATTCTGGTTGGGGAGCTGGGCAGAATGATCCTCAGGGAGCTGGAATGGGGAGCCAAGGTGGAGGAGGTTTCATCTTCCGTCGATGCGCCCCTTGCCGTGGTAAAGGGACAGATAAGAAGACTGCAGCTGTTAGGCTATCTGGATGGCTCACTAAAACCCACGAGCAGCGGAAAGAGAATTCTCTCCCAGCCAGCCTAAGAGTTCGGCGGTGGCCTTCCTGACCCTTCTGGAGTACTCCGGAGGAGCCGCCACTTGCATCAGGTAGCGCGGGACCTGTCGTTCCCTCAGCGCCGAGGCGAGGGGCGAGAGCTTGGAGAGGGGGACCGTCTTCCCACCCTTAAGCACGGAGATTTCCACCCTTCCTATCCTCGGCTCCGAAACCAGCAGCTCAACCAGTGGAACATCCAAAATCACGCTTCCCTCTGGCACCCTTGCGAGCTCGCAGAGTTCTCTCTGCACCTCCAGAATCCTGCTCCATCTCCCGAACATCCTCTTAATCTTGCTCAGCAGCTTCCTGCTCAGCTTCTTGCGCTCCACGAGGTAAACGGGTTTGAAGAGTTCTCGATAGCATGCCCTCCTCACCATCTCGCTTGCATGTCCCCCCAAGGCCTCCAGTTTGGAAAAGAGCTGCCACTCCGTCAGGAGGTAGGGATTCGTCCCCTCTCTCACAAGCAGCTCA
This sequence comes from Hadarchaeales archaeon (SeqCode), assembly GCA_038842485.1. Lineage (GTDB taxonomy): Archaea > Hadarchaeota > Hadarchaeia > Hadarchaeales > JAWBSP01 > JAWBSP01. Next base: position 512 of record JAWBSP010000014.1, on the reverse strand, counting down.
ACCGCATTCGCCAGCATGAGTTCAGCTATCCTCACCGTCCGATGGAAGTAAACGGAGGAGTACATCAGGTTGCGAGCCGTTAGGAATCCCTCCACCGCTTCAATCCCATCCTCCTCCACCACGAGCCTGCCACGGGAGATCCGAAGAACCCTACGAAGGCGTGGGAGATCTATCATGCCGAGGGCGACCCCCGTGAAGTGGGAATCCCTGAGCAAGTAGTCCATCTGGTCCACATCTATCTCCCCGTGGAGGAGCTGGGATAGGTAGCTCTTCGGGTGTGACCCTGAAATCAAATCGCAGACCATGGCTGGGTCGATGCCCTCCTTCCGTAGGACCCCCCCGCAGGTGGGAAGGTTGGAAGCTAGCGTTATTTCCCCCTCTATCAGCTCCAGGGCCACCTGCTCGTGGGTTTTCCCTGTGTGGTCAAGCATTTGAAACTCCAGGGTGTGTGAAAAGGGAGGGTGTCCGATATCGTGAAGTAGGGCGGCACACTGCAGGAGCCTCGCTTCCTC
>JAWBSP010000013.1:0-32160 GCA_038842485.1 Hadarchaeales archaeon (SeqCode) | reverse complement strand
TCACGCAGCTCGCATACGGCATCCTCGAGCCCCTGTACGCCTGGGACGTGCTGGGGGTGGAGTGGCTGGGCGTGATTCCCCTCCTCGTCGGGATACTGGCGTTGGTCACCTTCAGGTTGGTGTACGCGAGGCTGGGCTGGTGGTGATGCTACCCAAACCCTGGCTTACTAGGATGGCGCCCCCCTTTTATACCCGAAGTAAGAGCAATACAGCATGAAAGGCAAGAAAAAGGGCGGGTGCAGAAGAAAGAAGAAGCCGGCGGCCAAGAAGCCAGCCAAGAAGAAACCAGTGATCGAGGAGGAACCGGTTGAGGAAACCCCGGTAGCCGAGGAACCTGCATTCGAGGAGGAGGGCGTAGAAACGGAAGAGAGCGGACTGGAGGAAGAGGAGGGACCGTTCTAGAGAATCTGACCTGGTCTTCAGTTAGGCTACCCGCATCCGAGTTGCGCAGGCTGGCTGGTGAAAGTTAGTTTGGGAAATTTGGGTTTGAAATCTTCCTATGCGGGTCAATATATCACTCGTGTCTTTCGGCTGATTTATGAAGATCTTTTAAAAATACCGATCAGGTGGAAATGGAGGAATATTTTTTCGTCGCGGTTTCGAATGAAGAGAACTTAAGGCTCTGCATCGAGTGGGCCACCGCAGGCTTCCCTGAAACTATAAATGGGGTCTGGGCTTATTGCGACATCAAAATTGGGGATTTCCTCACCTTCCTATACGGTGCCAAAGCGTACAACCTTTACCGAGTGGTCAGGAAGGAAGCTGTGAAAAATCCAGGATCTTTACCCCCACCTTGGAAACCCATCTATTTCAGGAAAACCGGGAGAACCTGCCAGTTCCCGTTTCGGTTGAGGCTAGAGCCCATAAGAAAAATCAAGGAATCTCTCACAAGACCCGAGTTCTCCTATATTGCAGAGAACCTCCTCCAGAGGGGTGGGTATTGGAAAACCCACTTCCAAGCGGATTGTACCACGCTTGAGCAAATCTCCAAAATGGGTGGGGTCGATACAGAAAAACCAAGAACCGAGACCGGCACGCCAGAATTATTCGAGCCCAAATTCGTGCGGGGCAGAAAGAGGATGGAAGGCACCTACCCTCTCCGTGAAGTTATACTCCAATCGGTTCTCCGCCAGCATCTCCTCCATCCTGAGAATTTGAAGAGATTGCTGAACCATCTGGACATCGAGTGGGAGGAATTGGAGGTTTTGGGGGAAAAAGCGTTGCCTGAAGGATATGTGGACATCCTCCTCAAGAGACCCCACCCTAGGGGAGAAAACATGATGGTTGCCATCGAGGTCAAGTTGGGGCCCGGCACGGGGAAGGATATTGAACAGCTCGAGCGGTACATGAAAGAACTAGGGAGGGAATGTAAAGCTGGAGTCTTGCTGGCGGAAAGAATACCCAAACGCATACATCCTCCTGAAGGAATTCATTTAGTTCGCTATTCTTTTTCCACCAGTTTGTCTGTTCCTCATACCTTCGACGAACTGCTGGATTCGGTAAGGCTGGAACTCTAAAGGGTTATCGCCCACCAGTACCCGCAGCTCGAGCACCTAACATCTCCGAGGCCTCTCTTCACCGGTTTGACCTTGTTCGAGCCGCACATTGGACAGGTAAGCTCTCTCATTGAGGGGCTTGAGGCTAAACTTCCTTAAAAATTGGAAAATGGAATCCCTCGGCGCGAACGGGCCCGTCGGGATTCGAACCCGACTCCCAGGCTCCGCAGGCCTGTGTCCTATCCTGGCTAGACTACGGGCCCATCTAAATTTGCAAGTGGTGAGTGATTTAGTTTCTCAAAATCGATGATTCGACAGGCTAGATTCGAAAAAGACTAGACCACACTTCCAAGGACATGACGAACAATGACCGCAACAGACTGGGACATTCAACACCGGACCTGCTGTAAGCCATCTGCTCGGGCCCTTCGAACCGACAATATAGGATGGGGGATGATGGTACCTCTTATGATCCAACTTGGGCCAAACCCTTAGCGTCCTGAAGACCCTTGCCGGTTGCTCCAGAATATGCGGATGTATGGAGGAAAGCCAAGCTTGCATCTTAGATTCCTCGCACCCATCGGCGAATGCAAAGGTAAGCAGCCTGAGAACCAGATAGGGATAGGTCCTGACCGATTCCCAGCGGCTCTTGATAAACTCTACCGGATCGGTAGGACTGATGCTCCAATTAATAACCGTTCCAATGTCCGCTAGTGTCTGAAGCTCTGAATGATTTGGCAATTTCAGCAGTCGTGTAATAATCGCAACCCTTTTCCCCTCCTCTGCGCATACTTTTGCCACTTTTGCTGTAAGCTCCCAATCCTCGGAGGGCTCACCCATCACACCTATGCGAACCCAGTCCAAAGAGCACATCCTAAGATCCTTCCTAAGCAGATCCTCTCTCAGTACCTGAGGAACTGGAACGTTGAAGAGGATGTGATAGCGGGCGCAGGATTCCCTAGCATAGCACCACTCGCAGAAGGTTGAGGAACATCCTTTAACGGGGTCCAAACAGTTCCCCTCCGTTACCCTTCTCCTCCCATAGGCCCGGCCGCTTTGATCCTTGGGATTGGTCTTATTGGTACCAAAGAGTCTAATTTCCTTCCTTTCAAAGGGTTTCCACGGTCTCATTTGGTTGTTTGTGAAGAAGTACCATTTAAAGCGGCAAAGTTTGAGCAAAAGTGTTGCTCCACAATTTTCCGTAGAGCCCTTGCATGGTAATCCTCCAATTGACTTGAGGGTCTTGTTTCTTTTGAAAAGTTTCCAGAACCAGAACCTGAAGCTTTAAATACCACTCTAGGATCAGATCGATCATGAAAGAGGAATTGTACCTGACGTGTCCCGTGTGCTGCGGTGATGCTTTGAGAAAAGTTGAGAGAAACATTTGGAAGTGCTTGGATTGTCAGTCCTCTTTCGATTTTGATAGACTACGAGAAAGACTAGCCGACTTGGTAGGCCAAGAATTTACGGAGGACTTTATCGATGAGTTGCTCGGCAAGACCAAATTTGAAAGATGCCCACGGCTTGGTGAGCGCGGCTGGAAATGGAGGGGAAAGTTTGGAGTCCTGTATACGCTCGATGTGGGAAATGGCTGGCACTTTATAGTAAGAGTGAATCGAGGTGTCTCTAAGGAAGCTCGCAGCCACCTATAGGGTGTAAACAATTTCTGCCCGCAAATGCTCCCTCCTCACTGTTCTAAATACCGAATCCTCCGAAGCTGGCCCTGAGTGCGATCTGTTCACTTGGCTCATCCTGACCCCGTAATCAGAGATCCTTAATAGAGATCAGAATCAAAGATAAATCAGGTCCGGTAGGCGCAGGAATGAAACCTAAAGTTGTAATAATTGGAGGCGGGATTGTCGGAGCAGCGATAGCGAAATGGCTCTCGAAGTATGATCTAGAGATCATCCTCTTGGAGAAAACCATTGATATAGGTCTCGGCGGCTCCACGAAAGCAAATACAGCTCTGATTCATGCCGGTGAGCACAACACGCCGGGGAGTCTGATGGCCAAGTTGTGCGTACGCGGAAACTCGATGTGGTATGAACTCGCCCCAATGCTCGGGGTTCCGCTCAGGAGGGTGGGATGCCTAGTGGTCGCCCTGAAAGATGAAGAAGTGAAAATCCTCCGTGAGCTGGAGGCCCAGGGGAAGGAGAATGGGGTTCCCGGGCTGCAGATGATAGAGGATCGCGAGGTGCTGATGAAGCTGGAGCCGAACCTGAACCCGAAAGCCGTCGCGGCTCTCTACGCACCAAGCGTGGGGATAACAAGCCCCGTTGAGATGGCAATGGCTCTGGCCGAGAATGCAGCAGGGAATGGGGCAAAGATCCTCCTGCAAACTGAGGTGGTGAACATCAGGTTGAGAGGCACAAGAGTGGAAGGGGTTGAGACAAATCGAGGATACATTCAGGCGGATTACGTGATCAACGCGGCCGGGCTCTACGCGGATGAGATATCAGCAAAAGTCGGAATCGATCATTTCAAAATAACTCCCCGAAAGGCCGAGTATCTCGTCTTCGATAAGGATCTGGGGGGTTTGGTCAACCACGTCCTCTTTCCAATCCCCACCCCCTTGAGCAAAGGGATTAAGGTCGTCCCAACCGTTGACGGAAATCTGCTCGCCGGTCCCACCGCTCGCGACATAGAGGACAAAACCGACATTGCCACAACGACCGCCGGATTGAAGGAGGCCCTCGAAGGCGCACTCAAATTGGTCCCAGGTTTGTCCTCCCACCTTGACAAGATAATCACCAATTACTCAGGCCTACGCGCTGTTCCGAGCACAGGCGACTTCGTGATTGAGGCTTACGACGAGGTGGAGGGATTCATAAACGTTGCGGGAATCGACTCGCCCGGGCTGACGGCCGCCCCAGCAATCGCCGAACTTGTGGTCGAACTGCTGAGGGAGCGGGGGCTAGACTTGAGGGAAAAGTCCGAATACCGCGAAGGACACCAACCGATCAAACGTTTTGCGCGCGAATTCTCGGCGGAAAAGGCGAGGGAGCTGATCTCTCAAAACCCCGCCTATGGACACCTCATCTGCAGGTGTGAGCACGTGACGGAGGGGGAGATCTTGGAGGCCATCCGGAGGGGTGCAACCACTTTGGATGGGATCAAGTTCCGCACGAGGGCGGGGATGGGGAGGTGTCAGGGCGGCTACTGCACCCCTCGCATAATCAAAATCTTAAGTCGCGAGCTTGGAGTCCCAGCCGAAAAACTCACAAAGCGAGGAGGCGACTCCCGCTTGCTATCCTGCGAGGTCAAAGGCGGGAGGGGGAGCAGATGGAAGTTGACTTGCTCGTTATAGGTGGGGGGGCGGCCGGACTGGCGGCGGCGATCAAAGCTAGGGAGGAGGGGGTGGAAAGGATTCTCGTCCTCGAGCGTGCAGAAGAACTCGGGGGAATTCTACCCCAGTGTATACACACGGGTTTCGGACTCCACTATTTCGGGGAGAACTTGACCGGACCGGAATATATTTCAAGATTCATTGAGAAATTGCACCAACTGGGGATCGAGTACAAGCTCAACACCATGGTTCTGAGACTCTTTCCAGACAAGAGGGTCCTGGCCGCCAACAGCGACGATGGTCTGCTGGAAATCCATGCTGGGGCGGTGATTCTGGCGATGGGCTGCCGGGAGAGGACAAGGGGGCAGCTGAACATCCCTGGAACCAGGCCGGCGGGGATCTACACCGCCGGGACCGCCCAGAGGCTTATGGATATCGAAGGCTACCTGCCGGGTAGACGGGTGGTTATCCTGGGATCGGGTGATGTGGGCCTGATCGTGGCTAGGAGGTTCGCGATGGAGGGAGCCAAGGTAGAGGCCGTGGTCGAGATCTTGCCGTTCCCCGGAGGTTCGGACAGAAACGTTGTTCAATGCTTGCAGGATTTTGACATTCCCCTTTTACTTGAGCATACGGTTACCTCCATCCACGGCAGGGACAGGGTGGAAGGTGTGACGATTGCGAAGGTTGACCAGGATGGGAAGCCGATCCCCGGAACCGAAAGAACGATCGAATGCGACACCCTCATCCTGTCGGTGGGATTGATCCCGGAAAACGAACTTTCGAGGGAGGCGGGCCTCTCACTCGACCCCGCCACACTGGGGCCTGTGGTCGATGAGCATATGGAGACCTCGGTCCGCGGGATCTTCGCCTGTGGGAATGTTGTTCACGTTCACGACTTGGTTGACCATGTAACTTGGGAGGGTGAGCTCGCCGGCGCAATGGCCGCAAGGTATCTAAGCGGGATTCCCCCCATACCCAAGCGGATAAGGCTGACCCCTGGAAACAACGTGAGATACGTGGTGCCGCAGGTGATCAGCGGTGAGGAGCCCTTCGTCCTCCAGATGCGCGTGAAGAAGCCGATTCGCAATGCAGAGGTGAGGATAGGAAAGCTTTCCATCTCGAAACGGGTGGTGAAGCCGTCGGAGGTCTCAACCATTAACATCGAGGGGGAGGCGTTGAGGGAGCTGAAAGCGGGAAGAGAATGGGTGGTGAGCGTTGAGGGAGAGAACGCTTGAAATCACCTGCCTCCTCTGCCCCCTGGCGTGTAAGGCTAGGGTGAGCACGAGGGACGGGGAGGTGGTTGAAATTCAAAACATCGAATGTGAGCGGGGGAAGGGTTACGTTTCTCGAGAGGTTAGAGACCCTGTCCGGGATTTCTTCACCACCGTGAGGGTCAGGGGGGCCAAGATACCCGTGCTGCCCGTGCGTGCGACCGGACCCGTGCCGAAAGGGAAACTGATGGAGTGCCTATCCGAACTCGCCAAGGTGGAGGTTGAAGCCCCCGTCAGGCTCGGGGACATCGTGGTCAAAAATATCTTGGGTCTAGGGGTGGATATCGTCGCCACCAGGAACCTCGACCGTGCCGTCTAAAGTGCCTGTAACTGAACCTTTAGTAGCATGCCGGGCGTGAACTGGCTTTTAGTTTAAATGAAGATGAAAATCATTGCACTGGCCCAAGCGATGGCTACTCTCTCGGGAAGCCTCTTCTGGCTTGTTCTGGCTCTCCTCCTGCACCCCTTTGCCTTCGGGGAAGTTGGCTATTTCTTTTCAATCTCCATGCTCCTCTCGACGATTGCCTCCCTCGGCCTAGGGAAGTCGCTCATCGTTTCCAAGTTCCCGGATCCCGAGCGTTCCCTGTACCTGACGCTGATTTCCTCGACCGCTCTGGGTCTTCCCCTCACCCTCCTTCACCCTGGAGCCGGTCTGCTCGTCCTCGGATTTTCCCTCTTCTCCCTCTCCTTCCACCTTCAGCTTGCGCGGAAGAACTTCTCGGGGTACCTCAGGCTCTGGATCGCTCGCTCCGCTCTCCTCATCCTCCCCCTTCTCCTCTATCTGTTGCTCCAACAAACTTGGGCAATCTTCCTCGGCCTTTTCCTCGCCCACTTTCTCCCCTCGCTGGCAGTTCTGTCCCGCCCGAGTGTTACTATAGTAACATCAGCACCGAAGCAAAACGCGCGTGTTGCCATAGTAACACCAAAACTTGCCGGCTACCTCCTCACCGATCTCGGTTCGGCCTCCCTGGGCTTCCTGGACAAGGTTGTGGCCGGGCACCTGCTTGGAATGGAGATCCTAGGCCTCTACTACTTCTCCTCCCGTCTCCTCTACCTGTTCGCTGCCCTCCCCCAGACCCTTTTCTTCTACTCCCTCTCCACCCAGTCCAAGGGCATGCGCTCGCTCGCCCTGAAATCCTCCCTCCTCCTTCTCGCGGGCGGGCTTGGCTTCTCCCTCCTCCTCCCCCGTCTTTTCCCTGACTACTCGGGCTCGCTCCGCGCCTTCCAGCTGATGCTCCTCGCACTGGTTCCCGCCACCCTCTCCCAAGTCTGCTCCGCCGAACTCCTCTCCGAACAAAGCCCCGCCAGTACTTCCTCGGCCTACGCCATCACCGTCCCCCTCCAGCTTCTCTCGGTCGTGGCGCTCGGGCGAAGGTTCGGGCTGACCGGGCTCGCGGCAAGCTTCCTCCTCACCCAGTGCCTCCTCACCATCCTCCTCATCCTCATCCCAAGGCTCGGAAGGGAACGCAGGAGAGCCGCCGTCGGGGCCGCCTGTCTCTTGGTTCTGCTTCCTGTGCTCGTCTCCCACCTTTCCCTCCCGCGCTTCGAGTTCGGCCGGGATTACGTAAGGGCCGAGGATCTCGCCATGGACACCTTCGTGCGCATCACTGCGTGCGATGAAAACTTGGAGAAGGCAAGAGAGGCCGTCCAGCTGGCGCTGCGGGAGGTACACGAGCTGGAGGACCTGCTCTCCTGCGAGAAGGAGGGAACAGAAATCTGGAAGCTAAACCATTCCGGGACCGAATGGGTGGAGCTCTCGCCCAAAACCTACCAGGTGCTCCAAGAGGCACTGCGCTACGCCGAACTCTCGGACGGCGCCTTCGACCCCACCGTGAAGCCTCTGGTCGACCTCTGGATGAAGAAGGTAAAGGAGAGGGGCAGGCTTCCCTCGACCTCCGAACTTCAAGGGGCACGGGAACTCGTGGATTGGAGGGCCCTAGTCTTGGAGAACGGGAGGGCGAGATTCTTAAAAGAGGGGATGCAGGTGACGCTGGGCGGGATTGCGAAGGGTTACGCAGCCGACCTTGCCTGCGAGATCCTCCGCTCGAGGGTGGAGGCTGGAATGGTCCAGATAGGTGGCGAAATCAGGGTCTTCGGCAAACCCTGGAGGATAGGGATCCAGCACCCCAGGAAGCCCGAGGAGATCCTCCAGACCATCGAGCTGAGCGAGGGCGCGGTCTCGACCTCTGGCGATTACGTCAGGGTTTACTTCCTCGGGGCCAGAAGGATTCACCACATCATCGACCCGAGAACGGGGGAGCCCGCCACCCAGTGCCAGAGCGTGACGGTGGTGGCGAGCCGGGGGATGGACGCGGATGCCCTCAGCACCGCCTCCTTCGTGCTGGGACCCGAAAACGGGAGGCTTCTGCTCGAGCGTCTTGGGGCATTCGGTCTGTTCGTCGACTCTAGCGGGAACCTTCTACAAACTGAAAATTGGGGGCTTCTGGTTGTGTGATTGCCACTATAGTGGAGAAGCCAACTGTATATTTTACCACTATAGCGGTAAAGTTTCTAAGCAAGATTACCACTATAACGGAACTTTATTCGGGTGAGACCAAGGGAAGTTTCTCAGAAACCCGGTGAATCCGTGCACAATCCCCAGAAATGATGTTACTATAGTAACACTCGAGTTCTCACTTATTTTGTTGAACATGCAACGATTTCAACCACTTTCTTCCTAGAGGTGAAGCCTGAAACGATTCTGACTTGAGTGGAGGGGACGCCGAAGTGCTTGGCGAGCTTCTTGACCAGCTCCAAGTTCGCCTTTCCCCCCTCCGGCCTCGAGGTGAGCCCAATCGAGATCTTGTTGCCGCAAACCTCCAGAAATTCCCTACCGAACCTCACCTCAACCTCGTACCTCATCTGACCGGGAGGGGAACGGGACGCTGGATCCACACGATGCACTTCCTCGGGCAGACCTCCACGCACTTCCCGCACCCGTCACAGAGAGTTGAGTCGATGGAAATCCTGTCCCCCACGAATTTTATCGCCCCCCTCGGACAGTTGCGCTCGCAAAGCCTGCACTTGATACACCCTTTGGTGCAAGAGGTGGCAACCAGCTTTCCGGGCTCGGGGGAGATACACTTGACGTAGACCTTGGCATTTCTCGGCAGTAGGACCATGACCCCCCTCGGACAGGCCTTCACGCAGAGACCGCATCCGGTGCATTTCCTCCAATTCACCTGGGGGAGCCCGTTCACCATCCGTATAGCCCCAAAAGGGCAGACCTTCTCGCAATCCCCGAACCCAAGACAGGCAAACCTGCAGAGAGTAGGACCGCCCTGTAGAAGGGAGGCCGCAAGACAGCTCCGCTCTCCCGCATACCCGAACGCCACCTTGCTTCCCCCAGAGCAGGCCGCTACTGCCGCCGCCCATTCGACCGAGAGCTTCGCCCCCAAGTAGGACGCTATCCTCGCCCTCTCGGCAGGCGCCAAGACCCTGCACTGACCCAGCAGGGCGGGATCTCCCACGAGTGCCCGGGCGAAGTCCTCGCACCCCTTGTACCCGCACGCCCCGCAGTTGGCACCGGGAAGCATCCCCCTCACCTCCTCCAGCCGCTCATCCACCTGCACGGCAAAACGCTTGGAGGCCCAGACCAGCAGAAGGGCGAACCCAAACCCCACCAGTGCCAGAGTGAGGGGCTCCCCGATCATCCTATCCCCACAAAACCCTGGAAGGAGAGGGCCAGCAGACCCGCCACGATGAAGGCAATGGGGGCACCCCTAAGGGAGCGCGGGACGTCCTCGTACGCCAACCTCTCCCTTATTCCCGCGAGGAGGAGGATGGCTAGGGTGTAGCCCAGCCCCGTCGCCAAACCGTTCACGAGGGAGGCGGGGAGGGAGTAACCCTCATCGAAGTTGATCAGGTTCACCGCCAGGATGGCGCAGTTCACGGTAATGAGGGGGAGGTAGATCCCGAAGGCGGAGTAGAACTTTGGCGAGAGCTTGCGCATGAGGATCTCCACCAGCTGGACGAAGGAGGCTATGACTAGGATGAAAACCACTATCCTCATGTACTCCACCCCGAAGGGCTGGAGCAGGCCCCTGTTGACGAACCAGGTAACGGCCGAGGAGCTCACCGCCACAAAGGTGACGGCCATCCCCATCATGGCCGAGTTCTTCAGGTTGGAGGAGATTCCAAAGTAGGAGCAGAGTCCGATGAAGCGGGTCAGCACGATGTTGTTGATCAGCAGGGTCACCAGGAAAATGGAGACCAGATCCTCCACCTAGATCACCCCCAACTTTTTGAGGACCGCCAAAATCACCCCCATCACCAGGAAGCCGCCGGGGGAGAGGAGGAAGGCCGAAACGGGCTGGGAGAGAACGGTCAGGGTGTGCCCGAAGAGGGTTATCCCCCCCGCCCCGAGTAGCTCCCTGATGAAGGAGATGGAGATGATGGCAAGCCCGAAGCCCGCCGCCATCCCGAGCGCGTCCGCAAGGGTTTCGAGCACGCCACGCTTGGAGGAGAAGGCCTCGACCCTTCCCAGCACGATGCAGTTGACGGTGATGAGGGGGAGGAAGATTCCAAGGTGCTCGCGGAGGGTGGGGGAGAAGGCCTTGATGGTGAGTTCCGTTATGGTCACGAAGCTGGAGATGATGACCACGAAGATGGGGATCCTCACGTTTTTTGGTATCTGCCGCTTGAGGAGGGAGACGAGCAGGGTGGAGCACAGGAGCACGAAGGAGAAGGCGAGGGTCATCCCGAGCGCGTCCTCCACGGACTTGGAGATGGCGAGGAAGGGACAGAGACCCAGCAGGAGGACGAAGACGGGATTCTTGCGCAGGACCCCCTTCTCGGTCTCCCACCTGAGGTCGCGCCCTTCCTCAGGCATGCTCCAGCGCCCTCCTCACCGCCTCCAGGATCGCCCTCGAGCTCACGGTGGCACCGCTCACCGCCTCTATTTTTCCCTCGGGCCTGAAGGCTAGCTGGTTCAGTGACAGGTTCTCGAACTGGGAGAGGTATGGGAGCTCGGCCGCCCTAGACCCTATCCCCTTGGTCTCGGAGTGCGAGAGGACCCTCACCCCCCTGACGGTTTTGTCCAGGTTTATCCCGACCAAGATCCTCATCTCCCCACCGTAGCCCTTCCCCCTCACCTCGAGCGCCCTTCCCACAAGCTGGTTTTCCCGGTAGCAGAGAAAGATTCCATTTTCCTCCACGAACTCGCAACCCGGAAAGATTTCCGAGAGCCTCGTCGCCATCTCCCTCCGCTCGGCCTCCTCTATCCTCGGTTGGGTCAGGTGGTGCACGTAACCAAGCACGAAACCCCAAACCAGGCAGGTGAGCGTCAAGGCGAGCACGGGCTTGACTGACATCCAATTCTTCCTTTCCTATTTCAAACCCCTCAGCCCTTCCAGTTGGCTATCTGGATTTTCCCCGTCGTTTTGGTCGTCTGAAGGTCACGAGCAGGATGACGGCGACAACCACGATGACCACGGCAATCAGAAGCGGTGCCATGGAGGGCTTATGGAGATCACGGACACTTACAAACTCATCCAGAAGCTCTGCCAGATAAGGAAAGATCGTATAGAGCTGAGGAGGGGAAGCCAGATTGAGGTGTACAGGGAGACGGCCATCTATGCTTACAGGAGGGTCTACGGGGAGAACCAAACACTCGTGGTGCTCAACAACTCCCCCTCGCAGCAGAGCAGGACCATAACCCTTCCCGATAGCTTCGCCCCCGGAACCGTGTTGACAAACCTTCTGAACACCGAGGAAAGAATAACCGTTGGTCAGGATAGAACCATTCAGGTTACTCTGGCGCCGAGGGAAGGAAAAATATATGCCAAACTGTAGCGGCCAGTGTTACCATAGTAACTCACACATGCGCTAGGTACTCATACAATCTCTCAAATTTTTTATATGTACCTTGGGATAGACATTGGAGCCACCAAGATCAGGGGCGCGATTTTTGACGGGAAGGAAATGGTGTGCAAAGCTAGGGAGCCAACCGAGACCGGAAGCGTGGAAGGGTTCACGCGGCAGCTGGTCCGCATCTCGGAATCCCTCTGTAAGAAGGCCGGGGTCAAGCCGAAAGAGCTCGAGGGAACATGCGTGGCCTCCTTCGGTCCCCTCAACTACAGGATGGGTGAGCTGGTGAATCCCGTCCACCTGCCCTTCAAGCAGACCATCCCCATCGTGAAACCCCTGCAGAAGAAGCTGGGTTCACCGGTTTATCTCATCAACGACTGCGTCGCGGCGGTCATGGGGGAGCACGAATTCGGCCTGGGAAGCGGGATAGACGATTTGGTTTTCGTGAACCTGGGCGCTGGGATAGGGGCAGGGGTCTATGTGGACGGAAGGGTGCTGTTCGGGAAGGATGGGAACGCGCACGAGATCGGGCACTACACCATAGATCCGGAGGGAAAGCTGAGGTGCGGGTGCGGGAGGCGCGGGCACTGGGAGGCCTACTGTTCGGGACCGGGCATCCCCAACTTGGCAAAACTGAAGGGTTATCCCCCGCTGAAGTCAGAGGAGCTTCTGGATAGGGCTGGAAAGGGGGACAAGAAGGCTCTCCAACTGCTGGAGGAGATAGGGAGGCTCAACGCCATTGGCTTCGCTAACGTGATAAACTCCTACGATCCAGAGCTGGTAATCGTGGGTGGGGCACTAGCGCTGGCCGGCAAGGAGCTAATCCTGAGGCCGATAAGGGAGAGGGTGGCGGACCACGCCGTGAATGCGGTTCCCCCCATCGAGCTCTCGAGGCTGGGTGAGGAGGCCGGGGTTTACGGGGCGGTTGTCGCCGCGACCCAGTCGTACTTCATTGAGTTCCTCAGCTCCCTCAGGCGCTGAGCTCGGAGGCCAGCCGACCGCCGATTCCCCAGTTTGCCTTGGGTACCTCGTGGAGGATAACGTGGACGGCCTCCTCTGGGCATCCAAGCACCCTTGAGATGGCAGAGGACACGGCCCTCACCAGCTCCCGCTTCTGCTCGGGGGTTCTCCCCTCCCACAGCTCGATGGTCACCACCGGCATTCTTTACTTCTTGTGTGAGGTTTACCCGTGAACAGCCCCGACCCCCACGACCTGAAACCGCCTCGTTTGAGATGGGCCTCAGCCTCTCTCAATTTTGCCCGGAACCCCGGCCTCCGCTTCCACCGCAGCAGCCCGAACCCTCGCCCAGCGAGAACTCCACGGCTGAATTTTCGGCTCGGTCAGCTCGTGCACGCAACCAAGCACGAACCCCCAAACCAGGCAGGTGAGCGTCAGGGCGAGCAGGTTTGGCAGAAATCCAGCTTTTGAAACGTTCTATTCGAGGTTGCATGCTAACCAGAAATGTGTTACTATAGTAACACCTAGCGTCCCGAAGCCGGTCGATGTTACCATAGTAACACGGCCGCAAAAACCGATGTTACTAAGTAACACGCCCACGCACCTCCCATCAACCTTTTTAGCTTGTGTGAGAAACGAAGAGGGAAAGTGGGAAGCTTCGCGAGAAAAGCCAAGGAAGCGGCAAAAGCCTCACCCCTACTTCTTGCCTTTGATCCCCCCGAGAAAATGGAACTCCAGCAGGCGGTCGAACTACTCTCCGCGCTGGAGGGAACCGTGGCCGGGATCAAGGTGGGGCTCCCCTCCCTCCTCCAGCTGGGACTCAGAACCCTAGAACTCCCCCGGCTCCTCAAAGGGTTCCTGTTCATCTTCGACTGCAAGCTGGCGGACGTGGGGCATGTGGATCGGTTGGTGGCAGAAAAGGTGTTTGCGGCCGGATTCGATGCCATCATCATCCAGCCCTTTGTGGGTTTCAGGGGGGCGATGGAGGAAGTCGTGCGGGTCAAGGGTGACAGGGGGGTGCTGGCGGTGTGTTCCATGAGCCACCCGGGATCGGAGGAGTTCCTGAACGCCCACACACAGGAGCTGCTCTCCCGCTCCTGGTCGGCTGGCGTGGATGGCTTCATTCTTCCCGCCCAGAAACCTGAACTCATCTCCATGGCCCGCCGCTCCTACCCGGATGCCCTAATCTGCTCGCCAGGAGTGGGAGCGCAGGGGGCGGCCTTTGGCTCTGCCCTGGCGGCGGGGGCCGATTTCGAAATCGTGGGCAGAAGCATCCTTTCCGCCCCCGACCCCAGACGCGCGGCGGAGGAAATCCTGAGAGGTGTGGGACATGCTCGCGGCTGAACTCTTTCGGCATGGGTGCGTTCTCTTCGGTGAGTTCAGGCTCTCTTCTGGGGCCCTCAGCCCCTATTACATCGACCTTAGAAGGGTTCCCTCCTTCCCCAGGCTGCTCCAAACGGTGGTGGAAGCCTACATACGGAAGATAAGGGAGGAGAGGATAAAGTTCGATCGGATAGCCGGGATAGCAACCGCTGGAATCCCCATCGCCTCGGTTCTGGCCTACCGGTTGGAAAAACCCTTCCTGTACGTGAGGAAGGAGGAGAAGACCCACGGAACGGGCAAGAGGGTGGAGGGGGTGGTGGAGGCAGGGGAGAGGGTCCTCCTCGTCGATGACGTCGTCACCACCGGATCGAACCTCCTTCTTGCCGCCTCCGCCCTGAGAGAGCAGGGGGCTAGGGTCGAGGATGTGCTGGTGCTGATTGACAGAGAACAAGGAGGAGGGGCGGAGCTGGAGAGGAACGGGCTGAAGCTCCACTCCTGCCTGAAGGTCACCGAGCTTGTGAGCGAGCTCAGGGAGGCCGGACTGGTGGAGGATGACAGGGTGAGACAGGTTTTAGACTACGTGAGGGGATTCAGGAATGTTTAGGGGAAGGGACGTGCTCTCGATTCTGGACTTCGAGCGCGCCGAGTTGGAAAAGCTCTTCAAGATTACCTTCAAAATCCAGCAGGGCAAGCTGCGCCCAAGCCTTAAGGGAAAGATCCTCGCGACCGCCTTCTTCGAGCCCAGCACGCGCACGAGGCTCAGCTTCGAGACGGCCATGCACAGGCTTGGGGGATCGGTGATAGGATTCGGTGCCGCCGAGGGGACCTCCATCGCGAAGGGGGAGAACCTCGCGGACACCATCAGAATGCTCGACTCCTACTCGGACCTCATAGTGATCAGGCATCCGGTCGAGGGGGCCGCCAAGCTCGCCGCCGAGATAGCCAGGGTACCCGTGATCAACGGGGGGGACGGGAGCAGGCACCATCCCACCCAAGCCATGATCGACCTCTACACCATCTGGAGGGAGTTCGGCAGGATAGACGGGCTGGAGGTGGGATTGCTGGGGGACCTGAAGTACGGGAGGGCCGCCTCCTCCCTGCTCTACGGGCTCTCCAAGTTCAAGCCTAAGCGAGTCCACCTCATCTCCCCTCCCCTCCTAGCGGCGCGCAGGGAGGTCAGGGATCACCTGAAGAAGGCGGGCATCCCCGTGGTGGAGAAGGAGCGACCCGAGCTGGAATCGCTGGATGTGCTCTACGTCACGCGGATCCAGAAGGAGAGGTTTCCGGACCCGGCGGAGTATGAGAAGGTAAGGGGTAGCTACTGCCTCACTCCCGAGAGCCTAGAGAAGGCCAAAAAGAACCTCATCGTCCTGCACCCGCTACCCCGCGTGGACGAGATCGACCTGGAGGTGGACCGAACCCCGCACGCAAGGTACTTCGAGCAGGCGGCAAACGGCGTCTACGTGAGGATGGCCCTCCTCTCCCTCCTTTTGGGGGCGGTGGCATGAAGGAGGAGCTGATCGTAAAGCGAATCAAGGACGGAACGGTGATCGATCACATCCCGGCGGGGCAGGCCCTGCACGTTCTCAGGCTGCTGGGGCTCACGGGGAGGGAGGGGCTGACGGTGGCGGTCGTCATGCACGTGCCCAGCAAGAAACTTGGGAAGAAGGACATCGTGAAGGTGGAGGGGAAGGAGCTGAGGGCGGAGGAGGTGAACAAGATCGCCCTTCTCGCCCCCCAGGCCACCATCAACACCATCAAAAACTACAGGGTGACGAGCAAGCTGAAGGTAGAGCTGCCGGAAAAGGTGAGGAACCTCATCCGCTGCACCAACCCCAACTGCATCACCAACAAGCCTAGGGAGCCTGTCCTGCCGCTCTTCACCGCCCTCTCCCGCTCCCCCCTTCTTCTCTGCTGCGAGTACTGCGGGGCGTACATAACGCAGGAGGAAGTGGTGGAGCAATTTGCCAAATCCCCCCCATGAGTTGAAACCGAAAGCCGGCGCGCGGGGGTTCGCGGATTTCGGCTTCCGTCCCGCAAGGATCGTCAAGGTGAGGGACGAAACCCCGAGGGTAAAGTCCTTCCTGCTTTCCACCGATCTCCCCCCGCCCGAGCCCGGACAGTTCTACATGGTCTGGGTGCCGGGGGCCGAAGAGATCCCCCTCAGCGCCTCGGGCTACGACGGCCTGCTGAGGCTCACCGTTTCCAGGGAGGGGGAAACCAGCGGACGGCTGCACCGGCTGGGGGAGGGGGACTTATTGCTCCTCAGGGGTCCCTTCGGCAGGGGCTTCAAGCTGGAAGGGGACTCCTTCCTGCTCGTGGGTGGCGGATACGGTGTGGCCCCCCTCATCTTCGCCGGTTCGAGACTGAAGGGGAGGAAACTCCGGTTCCTGCTTGGTGCCAGAAACAAGGATGAACTCCTCTTCGTGGAGGAGGCGGGCGGGCTCGGCGAGGTCCTGGTCTCAACCGAGGACGGGAGCGCGGGGGAGAAGGGTATGGTGACCGACCTGATGGGGGAGGGTAGGTACGACTGGGTTCTCACCTGCGGACCGGAGGCCATGATGGTGAGGGTTCTGGAAATCTCGAGACGGAGGGGTTGGAGGGTTCAGCTCTGCCTGGAGCGTTTCATGAAGTGCGGCTTCGGGATTTGCGGCTCCTGCGTGCTGAACCCGGGCCTGAGGGTTTGCACCGAGGGCCCCGTCTTCTTCGACTGGGAGCTGGAGGGAACCGACTTTGGGAGGGTCAGACACGATGCTTGCGGGAGGAGGATTCCATGCTAGTGAAGGGAAGGATGCTCACTCCGGCCGGTCTGGTTGAGGGATCAATCAGGGTGGAGGGGGAGAAAATCTCGAAACTCTCGGGGCTCGCGGAGGAGGACGAGGAGGTCTACGACTTCACGGGGAAGGGGCTGGTGATCCTTCCCGGGCTGATAGACATGCACGTGCACCTCAGGGACTGGCAGCTCTCCTACAAGGAAGATTTCTACACCGGAACCTGCGCTGCCGCTGCCGGGGGTTTCGTGGCGGTTTGCGACATGCCCAACACGAGGCCGAAGGTGGATTCGGTGGAGAGGCTGAGGGAGAGGGAGGCGCTCGCGAGCGAGAAGGCCGTGGTGGACTACGGCCTCTACGTGGGGGTGGGAAGGATGGAAAAGGTCGAGGAGCTGGCCGTGGGACTCAAGCTCTTCATGCAGCACGATTACTACTCGGAGAAAAGGGGGGAGGCCCTCGCCGCCCTCCGCTATGCCAGGGAGCGAATGGTAACGGTTGTGCACGCGGAGAACCCTTCCCTCTACTCGGACACTCCACTGGGAATGATGGGAACCCCCGAGGCGGAGGAGGTGGCGGTTAGGGAAATCTGCAGGCAGGGGGGGAGGTTGCACATCACCCACCTTTCCTCAGCCGCGGGGCTTGCCTCCCTGAAAGGTGCCACCTGCGACACCTGTCCCCACTACCTCCTGCTCGGCGGGGAGAAGCTGGACGCGAGGGGGAAGGTTCACCCGTCCATCAAGCAGAAGAAGGACTCGGAGGCCCTCCTGAAGGCGCTCTTGGAGGGAAGGATTCACGCGGTGACCTCCGATCACGCACCGCACCAGCCCTGGGAAAAGGAGGGTCCAGCCGCTCCCGGAGGCTTCCCGGGGCTCGAGACCACCCTCCCCCTCCTCCTCACGCTGGTGAACAGGGGCATCCTCACGCTGGGGAAACTCGTGGAGGTTTGCTCCACCAATCCAGCCAAACTTCTCGGTCTGAGGAATTTCGGGAGCTTGGAAGCAGGGAACTACGCGAGCCTGACCGTGGTCGACTTGGAGGCCGAGGGGGAGATAAGGGCCGAGAACTTCAAGAGCAAGAGCAAGTTCTCCCCGTTCGAGGGTTGGAAGGTGAAGGGCATGCCAGTAGCCACCTTCGTCAGGGGCACCCCAGTCATGATGGCGGGAGAAATCTTGGTCAAACCAGGGTGCGGGAAGAACCTGAAAAAATGCTAGCGGTCAAAATCGGGAGGCTGGAACTCGGAAACCCCCTAGTCCTGGCCTCGGGCATCCTCTCCCACGGCTCCCTTCTCAGGAGGGCGGCCGAGGCGGGGGCCGGGGCGGTGGTAACCAAGAGCCTGACGCTCGAGCCTAGGGAGGGCTACCCCACTCCTGTGGTGGTCGGATTCGAGGGGGGACTCATCAACGCGGTCGGGCTCTCCAACCCCGGATGTGAGGAGTATCTGAGAAACGAGCTGCCCCTAGCCAAGCAGGGAGGGGTTCCGGTGGTGGTCAGTTTGGCCGGATCGAGCGAGGAGGAGTTCGGCAAGATGGCCGAAATGGCGGCGGGGGCTGGGGCCGATGCCGTGGAGCTGAACCTCTCCTGCCCGCATGCGGAGCGAAGGGGGCTGGAAATCGGACAGGATCCCTCGCTGGTGGGGAGAATCGTGAGGAGGGTGAGCTCGGTGGGCATCCCCGTCTGGGCGAAGCTGGGGCTCTGTGACCGTCTGCTGGAGTCGGCGCTGGCCTGCGAGGAGGGAGGGGCGGAGGCGGTGGTGGCCATCAACACCGTGAGATCCATGCTCATCGATGTTGAAACTAGGAGGCCCGTCCTCTCAAACAGGTACGGGGGGCTTTCGGGACCGGCGCTGAGGCCCATCGCCGTGAGGTGCGTCTACGAGCTCTTCGAGCACCTCTCCATCCCCCTCATCGGCTCGGGGGGTGTGATGGAGTGGAGAGACGTGGTGGAATTCCTGCTTGCGGGGGCGAGGGCCGTCCAAGTGGGCTCCGCCGTGGCCGTGGAGGGAGTGGAGATCTTCGGAAAAATCCGCGAGGGGGTGGAGGCCTACCTCAAACGGGGCGGTTTCAGGTCGGTGGAGGAGCTCGTGGGACTCGCCCACAGGTAAACTTTACACCAAGAAGGGAGCTGGTGAGGATACAGCATGCATGTCTTTAGAAAACTGTCGGTTTTTGCTCTCTTTCGCGCAAATTCTTTCCCTCGCCATGTGCCTGCTTTGAAACCTTCCATGTGGGCGGAAAGAGATTAGAAAGCGGGCGGAAACTACGATGGAGGAGATTGATTCTCGGCTGAATGCAGCGAGGAAAGACTTGGACGACGCCAGGTTCAATTTTTCAGAGGGAAGACTGGGAGTGGCCGAGGTGACGGAATGGGCCGTGTCGCGCCTGAAGTAGTGGAGCAGATCAGGAGCTTTCTGCGTGAAGCCGGGATAGAAAAAGCGATTTTATTCGGGTCGCTTCCAAGAGGGACTTCAAAAGAATGGAGTGATATTGACCTGACCTGATCCTCATAAGTAAAAGTTTCGAGGGCAAGAACTTTTTCGAAAGGCTCAGGGGACTCTGGCTTAAATGGAAGCTCCAAAAACCTGTGGATTTCATTCCATATACCCCGGAGGAGTTTCAGAGACTCAAGACGAAAGTTTCCCTAGTCTCGGAGGCCTTAAAGGAAGGAATCGAGATTAAGGCATAAACCAGCTGAATTGCCGCGGGGTAGATTCCAGCTCATATCTTGAGGGGTCAAACAGGTGAGGAAAAGGCTCACCGGCACAATGGAACCTCCCGGCTGAACTCCTCCGTTGGGTCCAAGCAGAAAATGAACGGTGGGAGGTTTCAACTCGATTTTCTCGAGTATGGTTGGGACCCACCGCACGCCCGCGACCATCTTTTTAAATCTGGATCCTTCTCCTGCCAGCGCTCGTTGTCCCACCAGAGGTTGGGAATTCAATTACCAAGAATTTAAAATATTTTTGGGATTCAGATTACCAAGCTTACAAACTGCCTGCCCTAATCCAGCACAAATTATTTCTCCCAGACCGAAAACCTGTGTTACTATAGTGACACGCGAGCGAGGAGAAAATGAGGGTAATTACCGAGTTCGATCCTTGGGGAGATCCACTCTGTACCTGTCCGAGAAAATACTCCCTGAACCCCTACACCGGTTGCCAGCATCACTGCCTCTACTGCTACATCACCTCCTACATCCCCCGGGCCTTCAACTGTAGACCGAAGCGGGACCTGCTCGCGAGAATCAGAGCAGAGCTCCCCAAGCTGGACCGGCGTCTCCCCGTCAGCCTGAGCAACTCGAGTGATCCCTACCCACCAATGGAGGGAAGGCTCCACCTAACGAGGAAATGCTTACAGGCCCTCGCCCAAGCGGGTTTCGCGGTTCAAATCATCACCAAGTCCAACCTCGTCGTCGGGGATCTCGATCTGCTGGAGGGGATGAGGGCGGTGGTGAGTTTCACCCTTACCACCCTGAACCGCCAGCTTGCCTCCAAACTGGAACCCCGGGCACCAGCACCCGCTGAGAGATTGAGGGCGATTCAGGCGGTTTCCTCGCGGGGAATCCCCGTGACCGTTCGGCTTGACCCCCTCTTCCCCGGCCTGAACGAGGAGGAAATTGAGGAAATCGTCGGGGCGGCCGCTGGAGCGGGGGCGGTGCACATCACGGCCTCCACCTTCAAACCAAGGCCCGATGCTTGGCAAAGAATGATGCTAGCCTTTCCAGAGTTCTGTCAGCGAACGCGCGAACTGTACTACCGAGAGGGCGAGAGGCACGGTAGAGCCAGATATCTGCCCCTTTCCCTCCGCAGGCGGCTCCTGCTGAGGGTGAGGGAAGCCTGCGAGCGTTTCGGTCTCACCTTCTCAACCTGCAGGGAGGGATTGAAGGAGCTAAACACCTCCCCCAGCTGCGACGGAACTCACCTGCTCAGCTCCTCTTTCGCCCGCCGAACCGCCTCCTTAAGCCACTCGAACCGCCCCAGCTGATCGAGCAGCCTTTCCACAAACCTCCGGTCGGGGTCCCCGGCATCCCTCCTTGAAACCGCCCGCACCGCCTGGGAGAGGGGCACTTCTCCCCCCGTGAGCCTGACGGGCCGGCTGAAAAATTCCTCCACGGCGCGCCTGACCTGCTCCGCGGAAAGCAGGCCATCAACCACATGAACCTGAATGGGTTTCCACTGGGGGTTTGAGAGAAAATCCAAGAGCTGGGAGCACGCCTCTGGGGGAACCGCCACCACGCTTTTTCCCAAAACCAGATGGGGGATTTTGGAGAGAATTCCGGGGGTGAAAACCCTGCGGGTCTGGGTTCCCCTCCTTCTGGTGCTGTGAAACCCAAACAGCTGGCGATAGAATTTGACTTTTTTTGAACCAGTCGCCCCCAGATCGAAACTGATGATCTTGGCCCACACCCCCTTCTTTCCACTGGAAGTTTCCATCATCCATACCGCCTCCTTGTGTTACTATAGTAACATAGGGTAATTCTGGAAGGGCAGGGGTTCTCCACTAGAAAGAGGGGGGTCAGGCTTCTAGAACGGAAAGGTAGGCCATACCCTGAGGACTCTTGAAGTGCTCCCTGATGGGTGAAACCAGCCGATCCAAGTACTCCACCAACCCCTGCTTCAAATCCAGAGGATGTATCTTTCCGGCAACGTACTGCTTTTCGAATTCGGCGAAGCTACCAAAGGAAACCTCCTCCCCAGATTTGAGCTCGAGTCTAAGCTCCCCGAAGGCCGGGAAAACCAGATGCTTAACGTAGTCCACCACGGGGTTCGAGGGGTCGCGCTCCGGGCAGTAGGCTTTCCTGAGTTTCCGCTCAATCTCCTCCCTCGAGTCGTGCACGAAGATGCAGGTCTCCGGTTTGCTCTTGCTCATCTTCTCCTCGGGCGTTTTCCCCCTCAGGCTCATGAGCATGTGGTGGTGCACGGCGATGGGCTTCCTCCTCCCCAGTTTCGGGGCGACCTCGCGGGCGAGCATGTTTGCCCTCCGCTGGTCCATCCCAAGCTGGCAGACCTGTACCCCCAGGTAAAAAATGTCGGCCACCTGCATGCAGGGGTAGAAAATCCAGGCGGTTGGATTTTCCAAGCTCCCCTCCCTCCCCGCGATGTCCAAGGCCCTGAGCGTTCTGCGCAGGTTGTGGTGCTTGGCAACGGAGAGCACCAGCTTCCAGTACTCGGGGTCGCGGACGAGATCGGAGGACCACAGGATCTCCACCTGATCCATCGGCACACCGGCCGCCTTCCAGACCTCCACGAAGTACTCCCCGGCCCTCCTGATGCGCTCCAGATCCCCCCCAAGCTTGTTGTTGATCCAGGCGAACCAGTCCGCGAGCAGGAGCTTGAACCTGAAACCCGCCCTGAGGAGCTTCTTCAGGGTGAAGGGCCGGTAAATCCCGAAGGGGAGGTGGGCCAGACCCGAGGGCTCAAAACCGTCGTAGGCGAGGGGATGCTCCTCCGTCTCGAGCAGGTGCCTGAGCTCCTCCTCCGTGACTATTTCCTCGGCGACCTCCCTCACCAGCTGGAGGCGGGTCTCAACGTCCAACCTTCAGTCTCCCGGCCAGCTCGGCCACCCTTCGCCCCAGACCCCTGCACTCCCTTTTGGCTTGTTCATCCGGGGGACCGTTCGCCGCCGCCCCGTAGTGCCCGCCCGTGGAAAGGGGATCCCCGCACACCACCATTCCGTGGATGAGCATGGACTGCAGGATGGAAAGCATGGTGGTCTCCCTTCCACCCGCGCGGTGCCTGGAGGAACAGAAGGCGGCACCCACCTTTCCCTCCAGCTTGCCCCTCACCCGCAGCGACTCGTCCAGAAACCGCTTGACCTCGGCGGCGGGACCACCAAAGTAGGAGGGACTGCCTATAATGATCCCATCCGCTTCCACCATTTCCTCCACCTTCGCCTCCTC
Source organism: Hadarchaeales archaeon (SeqCode) (assembly GCA_038842485.1). Classification (GTDB taxonomy): domain Archaea; phylum Hadarchaeota; class Hadarchaeia; order Hadarchaeales; family JAWBSP01; genus JAWBSP01. The sequence goes on along the minus strand of JAWBSP010000013.1, from coordinate 9,352 downwards.
CACGCTCTTGAGCACCACCTCGGCCCCACCTTCCCTGGCTCCAGCCGCCACCTCCTCCGCCATGCTTTTGGTATTCCCTCCCCTCGAATAGTAAAGAACCAGCACCTTCACCCCCATCGGAAAATGGAAAAGTGGATATTTGTCTGTGTAGCGAGCGTGTTACTATAGTAACACACGCCCCTCCCCCTCTCCAAAGTCGACCGAGTTTACGTCTACTTTGTGTGTTACTATAGTAACACAGGTCACCTCCGTGAGTCGCCGAACCGTTCGCGAGCGAGGCGAAACAGCGCAACGGTCGCGTGTTACTATGGTAACACACGTTTCCCCATCCCGGCGCAAGTTGAAGTCCTCGTAGTAGAAGCCTCCGCGAAAGCTGGGAGGTGTGTTACTATAGTAACACAGGTTTTACATCAGCCTTCTAGCCCGGAACCAGTCGGCAAGCTCCCCAACCGGTATGAGCTGGGTTTTCCGGAGATCCTCCACACGCCTGCAACCCGTGAGGAACATGGCAAGCCTGAGTTCATCTATAAAACCTCGCAGGAACTCTCTGAGGTTCTCCTCCCCCTTCCAGGCGCTCCTGAGCAGGGGAAGGGCCATCGCAACCGCGTGAGCCCCCAGCGCGAGGGCCTTGGCGGCATCCAGTCCCGATCTGATCCCCCCTCCGGCTACGATGGGAACCCTGACCCGCCTAGCCAGTTCCGCCACGCAGACGGGAGTCGGGATCCCCCAGTCCCGGTAGGTTCTCCCCAGCCTACCCCCTCTGAGCGCCTCTACCGCCGCCCAAGAGGTCCCCCCTGCCCCGGCTACATCGATGGCCGACACCCCTGCCTTTTCCAATCTCTCCCCGATTTCCCCGCTTATCCCGCATCCGGTTTCCTTAACCATCACCGGAACTCCCAGTCCCGAGCAGACCCTTTGGATCTTGGAAAGGACACCCGCGTACACCGGTTTCCCCTCGGGCTGGATGGCTTCTTGGAGGGGGTTTAGGTGGAGGGAGAGCCCATCCGCCCCTATCATCTCCACCGCCCTCCTCGCCTCCTCCACCTCCTTCCCCTCCGTGAGCTGGGAGGCGCTCAGGTTCGCAAGCAGAAGGACATCCGGGGCAACATCCCTCACCTGATAGGTGCGGGCGAGTTCAGGCCTCTCGAGGGCCGCATGCATGCTCCCCACGCAGAAGGCGATCCCGAACTCCTGGGCGATTTTGGCCATCCTCCTGTTGATCCTTTCCCCCTCCCGGTGGCCCCCGGTCATGGCCGAGATGATCAGGGGGGCGGAGAGCTCCTTCCCGAGGAACCGGATTTCGGTTTTCACGTCCGCGAGGTTCAGCTCGGGCAGCGCTAGGTTAACGAAGTGCAGCTGCCCGAACCCCGGTACCTCCTTCATCTCCACGTCCTCGCTCAGACAAATCCTGAGCTGGGATTCCTTTCTCCTGCTCGTCTCCGAGGTTCCTTCGACCGCCGAAGGCGCGCGCTTTTTTCTCACCCAAACCTTCCCCCTCGGGTTTTTATGAACACCCGCTCAGAGGAGGGTGGCTCTCAGTGCCTCCATTTTTGAAAGACAGGAGGTGCAGAGCCTTTCCCTCTTTCTGTCCACCTCCAAGACCGAGTTGGAAAAACTCATGGCGCAGCTCTGGTTGGGGCAGTGCCTGAGACCGAAGGTGTGTCCGAGTTCGTGCACGGCCTCCTTCACCAGCCGCCTCAGGAGAAGCTCCTCCCCTCCAGGCATGGCGTAGAAGGAGGGGTCGAGCCTGTGGGATGAAACTATAGCCCCTCTCCCGGGGCACTGGGCCTGTCCGAAGATGAAGTTGAGGTTGCAGGAGGAGGTGAAGAGATCCACCGTGGTGACGGCTAGGAACCTCCCCGGTATCCTCGCCAGCAACCTGTTCAGAATCAGATCGGCATCGTACTGCCCCCGCTCTTCCCGGTAGGAGGCGGGAGGGAGGTCCAAGAAGGGGCCGGTTAGGCACTCGAGTTTCAGCACCTCCCTTAGGGCCAGCCTGAGCTTCTCCAGCCACTCCCGCGGAACCTCCCCCACCCCCACCAGTCTCAGAACCATCTCTCCCTTGCTCGGATGCTTTAACTCGCAGCCGGAGAACCTGATGGGAATTTTCTCGAACCGCACCAAGCTCCTCCCCGACTACCTGCCACCCAGGCTGCCCCACCGGGAGAAGGAACTGGAAAAGCTCAGGAAGTTCTTTTCGAGCTACCTGCGGGGGCAGTGCATCCAGCGGATCCTCCTGCTGGGGAGCGTAGGGGTGGGTAAGACCGCCCTGGCCCGCCTCTTCGGGAGGGAAATGGAGGGGAAGGGGGTGAGCTACGTGCACGTGAATTGCAGGATTTCCCGTTCTCCCTACTTCATTCTGCTGGAGGCCGTGAGGAAGCTCCTCCCCGCCTTTCCCTCCCGCGGGTACTCGGTCGAGGAGATGCTCGGGACGCTGGTGAGCCACCTGGAGAAACACGGGGGCAGGCTCCTCCTCACCCTGGATGAGCTGGACTACCAGGTGGAGGTCGAGGGCCCGGATCTCCTCTACCTGCTGACCCGGTACCCGGAGCAGAACCCAGCGGCCTGGAGACTGGGCCTGATAGGAATATGCAGGGACAGGGGTTTCCTCAACAGGCTTGACGCTCCCACCCGTTCGACCTTCCAGCACACCCTGATCGAACTGGACCGCTATTCGGGCGAGCAGCTCTTCGACATCCTCGTGTTCAGGGCGGGGGAGGCGATTCAGCCCGGGAAAGTGGACGAGGAGGTGCTGAGGCTCATTTCCGACATGGCCTCCGGGACGGGCGACGCCAGGTTCGCCTTGGAGGTTCTTTACAGGGCCGGCTGTCTGGCGGAGCAGCGGATGGCGCCCAGAATCCTTCCGGAGCACGTCAGGGAAGCCAAGGCCTCCATCTATCCCGAGCTCAAGAGGCACGTCTTGGCCGAGCTGCGGCCCCACGAAGCCACTGCTCTGCTGGCGCTGGCGCGCAGGCTCCGGTCCACCCGCGCCGCCTACGCCTCCTCCACCGAGGTTTATGGGACGTATCAGGTGGTTTGCGAGGAGTACGGGGAAAAGCCCCTGAGCTACAACCGGTTCAGCGAGTGCCTGGAAAGACTGAGGGCGATGGGTCTCCTCAGGAGCAAGCAGGAGAGGCGTCAGGGTCTGCTCACCCTTCTGAGCATAGAGGAGGCCCCCGTGGAGGTGCTCATCCCCGAACTGGAAAAGCTGATGGAATCGCGGAGCGGAAGGCAAATTGAAGGCGGTGGACAATAGGATGGGGTCGTGGGGTAGCCTGGTCTATCCTGCCGGCTTCGGGAGCCGGTGACTTGGGTTCAAATCCCAGCGACCCCACCCCCTATGTCCAGATGCTACGACATACCAAATCCAGAGCAACTCTATCGCTGCAATCAGGAAATTCCCAAAATATATCGCGGTTATTGACGAGAGAGGTAATGAGAAAGGTGGAGGGGCCAAAAAGAGGCTTGAGGAGATCATGAGCTGGAATCCCGAGCACACGGGGAAGCCGAGGCGCGTTTCTCCGCAAGAGATGAAAACCTCCTAAGGTTCAGAGGTAGGGTTGTGAACTTTGTAGATCCGATAAGCGGGCTTCCAACTGTTAGGAGGGGATTCGAGCCTCTTGAAAGCCGGGAAAAGTCACCTGCAAAGAAATGAACTCGCATCAGGTCTCCGGGTTACTATCTTCCGTCCGACTTATTGCGGGGGACGGGCACGACACTTCATATTCATAGCAAGCAGTTTTGATGGCGGAACTGATGGGACGCCTGCACAAACACGGGGTTATGGTGACTGGCGAGACCGGGGAGCTGGAGAGGAGCTTTTTTGGGAAACCCGCGCTGGGGGGCCTTCAGCTCTGCCCGGTGGAGGCCCTGTATCTGGTGGAGAAGGGGAAGCTGGCGGTGGAGGCGGAGGGGAGGAGGCTCTCGGCGATCGAGCTGATCGACCATTTCACCAAACTGGATCCAGACTTTTCCCTAAAGTATGCCGTTTACTCCGACCTCCGCTCGAGGGGCTACATCGTCCGAACGGGGCTGAAGTTTGGGGCTCACTTCAGGGTCTACGAGCGCGGGGAGAAACCCGGGGAGGCCCACTCGAAGTACATCGTTCAAGCCGTTCCGGAGTGGATCAAGCTCACGCCAACCGACTTCGCGCGGGGGGTTAGGCTCGCCAGGAGCGTGAGGAAGGGGATGCTTTTTGGGGTCGTGGACGATGAGGGAGACGTGACCTACTACTCTCTCATGAGGGAGAAACCTTGATAAGCCCGTGGGCGAGTGAGCTGCCAGCCGACTACGAAAGGCTGATGCGGGAGTTCGGAATCGAGAGCTTTCCCGAGCTCCTCCCGCAGATTCCAAACCCCCACCTCCTCATGAGGAGGGGCGTCATCTTCGGACACAGGGACTTCGGGAGAGTACTGGAGGCCATGAAGTCAGGGAGCCCCTACGCCGTCATGACCGGCCTCATGCCCAGCGGCCCCATGCATCTCGGACACAAGATGGTGATAGACGAGCTCAAGTGGTTCCAGGAGAGGGGGGCGGAGATCTTCCTTTGCGTGGCGGACGTGGAGGCTCACGTGATGCGCGGGCTCTCCCTGAAGGAGGCCGAGCGCGTGGCGGTTGAGGAATACCTGTCCAACTACCTCGCCTTGGGTCTGGATCTCGAGCGCTGTCACCTCTACTTCCAGTCGAGGAGCAGGAGGGTGAAGGACCTCTCCCTCACGCTCGGTACCATGGTGAACTTCAGCGAGCTGAGGGCCATTTACGGTTTCACGGGGGAGAGCAAGGCTTCCCACATCTTCTATCCCCTGCTTGATGTCTCCGACATTCTGCACGTGCAGCTGCCCGAGCTCGGGGGGCCTAGACCCACGGTGGTGCCGGTTGGGGTGGATCAGGACCCGCACCTCAGGCTCGCCAGAGATCTAGCCTCTAGGGCGGGCCTCGTCCCTCCCTCCTCCATCTACCATAGGCTCATGAGGGGGCTCACCGGGGGAAAGATGTCGAGCAGCCAGCCCCAAACCGCCATCCTGCTGGGGGATTCCGCGGAGGAGGTCAGGAAGAAGGTGTGGGATGCTTTCACGGGCGGACAGCCGACGGAGAAGGAACAGCGCGAACTTGGGGGCAACCCCAAGCAGTGCGTGGTTTTCGAGCTCATGGTCTACCACCTCATCGAGGACGATGCCGAGCTGGCCAGAGTCTCCGAGTCCTGCAGGACGGGAAAGCTGGTCTGCGGCGAATGCAAGCGGCGGGCCATCGATTTACTCGGTCGCTTCCTCGGCTCCCTTCAGACCAGGAGGGAGAACCTCCTCCCGAAGGCATTGGAGCTGGCAAAAGCCGCGAAGGACTAGCTGTGTTACTATAGTAACACATGCCGTTCTGAAATCCAACCGCTCACTTCCCGCTTACCGCATCACGCGGCGAGTTGCTATTGAATTATGAGCTCAAGCGTCCGCAACGTTCGGTGTTACTATAGTAACATCACTCCAGCCCCGCATGATGTCGAACCGCCGAACGTGTGTTACTATAGTAACACAGGCATGCCGGCAAGTTGGCAACGTTCCAGCCAGCTTATTTTTAGGAGCAGAAGAAGTTGAGATTGAAGAGAGTTTACTTCTTCGAGGAGGCTGACGGAACCAACAAGGATCTCCTGGGCGGAAAGGGTGCCGGGCTGTGCACCATGACCCAGCTCGGTCTTCCCGTGCCCCCAGGCTTCGTCATAACCACCGAGGCGTGCAGGGAGTACTACCGGCAGGGGAAGCTTCCGGACGGGCTGATGGAGGAGGTTAGGGAGGCCACGCGAAGACTGGAGGAAAAAACAGGCAAGCGCTTCGGGGATCCCTCCAACCCCCTGCTGGTTTCGGTGAGGTCGGGCTCGAAGTACTCCATGCCCGGAATGATGGACACCGTGCTCAACCTGGGGATGAACGACCAGGTGGCGGAGGGACTCGCGCGTCTGACGGGAAACGAGCGCTTCGCTTGGGACGCGTACCGGCGCTTCCTCCAGATGTTTGGAAAGATTGTGCTGGGGATCAAGGGGGAGAAGTTCGAGGAAATTTTTGAGAGGAAGAAGAGGGAGGTGGGGGCCAAGTCCGACCTCGACCTGGGTCCGGCCGAGCTGAGGGCGGTCGTGGAGGAATTCAAGGAGCTCATCAGGCGGGAGAAGGGGGAGTTTCCCCAGGATCCCCTCCACCAGCTGGAGCTGGCCATCAAGGCCGTCTTCGGGTCCTGGAACAACCCCCGCGCCGTCGAGTACAGAAACTTCTACAAGATCCCGCACGATCTGGGCACGGCGGTGAACGTGGTGACCATGGTCTTCGGCAACATGGGTCCAGACTCGGGAACGGGAGTGGTTTTCACCCGGAACCCATCCACCGGGGACCGGGAGCTGTACGGGGAGTTTCTGTTCAACGCTCAGGGGGAGGACGTGGTAGCCGGGATCAGAACCCCCCTCAAGATTTCCGAACTAAGGGAGAAGCACCCCGCCCTCTACCAGCAACTGGTGGAGGTGGCGGAGAAGCTGGAGCACCATTACCGCGAAATGCAGGACATGGAGTTCACGGTGGAGCGCGGGAAGCTCTACATGCTCCAGACCAGGGCGGGGAAGCGGACGGCTCTCGCGGCGGTCAAAATCGCCGTGGACATGTGCGAGGAGGGGCTCATCTCGAAGGAGGAGGCCATCCTCAGGGTGGAGCCCTCGCAGGTCGAGCAGCTCCTGCACCCGCAGGTGGATCCCAACGCGAAGGTCACGGTGCTCGCGAGGGGGATAAATGCCAGTCCGGGGGCGGCGGTGGGCAAGGTTGTTTTTGACTCCAAGCTTGCCAAGGAGCTGGGGGAGCGGAAGGAGAAGGTGATCCTAGTCAGGCCCGAGACCAGCCCGGACGATGTGGGCGGGATGATTGCCTCGCAGGGAATTCTGACCTCGAGGGGTGGGGCCACCTGCCACGCGGCGGTCGTGGCCAGGGGACTGGGCAAACCGGCGGTGGTGGGATGCGAGGAACTTGAGATAGATGTGGAGAGGAGGTACTTCAGGGCACCGGGAGGGGTGACGGTGAGGGAGGGAGAGGTGATAACCATCGACGGGACGAAGGGGGAGGTCATCCTCGGGGAGGCACCGCTCGTCGAGCCCAAGCTGGGCGGGGAGCTCCAAAAGCTCCTTTCCTGGTGCGACGAGGTCAAGAAACTTCAGAACTGGGCGAACGCGGACTACCCGGAGGATGCGAGGAAGGCTAGGGAATTCGGGGCCCAGGGAATCGGGCTCTGCAGGACGGAGCGGATGTTCAGGGGGGAGCGCCTGCCCCTGGTTCAGCGGCTCATCCTAGCCGAGAGCAGGGAGGAGAGGGAGGAGATTTGCTCAAAGCTGGCCGAGATCCAGAAGGGGGATTTCAAGGAGATCCTCCGCGTGATGGACGGACTCCCCGTGATCATCAGGCTGCTTGACCCCCCGCTTCACGAGTTCCTTCCCCCCTACGAGACCCTGCTAAGGGAGGTGCTCGAGCTCAGGTTGCGGGGAGGGAACCCCGCGGAACTCGAGGAAAAGGAGAGGCTGCTCAGGAGGGTGGAGGCGATGAGGGAGGCCAACCCCATGATCGGGCTGAGGGGTGTGAGGCTCGGGATCTTGAGGCCGGAGATTTACTCCATGCAGGTCAGGGCCATTCTCTCGGCGGCCTGTGAGCTCAGGAAGGAGGGGTACCATCCGGTGGTCAAGATAATGATCCCCAACGTCGGGCACGCCAACGAGCTTAGGGTGATGAGGGAGCTGGTTGAGAAGGTGGCGGAGGAGGTCTTCAGGACGGAGGGGGTGAGGGTTGAGTACAAGTTCGGGACGATGGTGGAGCAGCCGAGAGCCTGCCTGACCGCCGACGAAATAGCGAGGTATGCCGAGTTCTTCTCCTTCGGGACCAACGACCTAACGCAGGCAACCTTCGCCTACTCTAGGGACGATGTGGAGCGCACCTTCCTCTTCCAGTATCTGGAGAAGGGAATCTTGGAGGCGAACCCCTTCCAGACCCTCGATGCGGCGGGGGTTGGGAAGCTCATGCGGATGGCGGTGGAGCTGGGAAGACGCACCCGCCCGGATCTCGAGGTTGGGATATGCGGGGAGCATGGGGGGGACCCGGCCTCCATCGAGCTCTGCCACCAGCTGGGGCTGAACTACGTTTCCTGCTCCCCCTTCCGGATTCCGGTGGCGAGGGTGGCCGCCGCTCACGCCGCACTGAGGGCGAAGGAGAGAGCCCTTTATCTCTAGTTCGAAATTTCCCGAAAACTTTACTGGCGTTTGGTTTGCCAGTTACTCTTCAATTTTTTGCGAATCCAAACAATTCTTGGCAAGATTTTTACAATAAGTTTTCGACGTTATTTGAGAAATGCCCAAGGAAAAAGAACTGAAGGAAAAGCTCTCCGAGCTGGCGAGGGAGATGGAGCGGGTTAAGGTGGAGAAACCTGTCCCAGCTCCCCCCAGACGTGCCCCAGCGTTCAAGACCTTCCTTCCCCTCGTAATCGCGGCGGTAGCTGCCGGGGGAGGGGTGGCGGCCTGGAAGTTGGGGCTCATCGGAGGGGGAACCGGGAGCGAGCCCGTTCCCGGACTTCAGGTAACCCTCGTCCCCCCGGAGAATGTGTACGTGGGCAGGACCTATCAGATCACGGTGACGGTCAGAAACACGACCAATGCTCTTTTTGATGACTGGATCGAGATAAACGTCCCGGGGCGGCAGCCAGAGCGGCGCCGCGTCAGACTCGCGCCCAAGCAGTCGGAGAACTTCCTCATCGATTTCACCCCAACCAAGGCGGGGGCGGTTAAAATATCTGTGGCTGGCTATGTTAAGAACATTACTGTCTCTCCGCCTCCCGCCCCCAAGTTCAGGGTCAAGTGGCTCACAGCGGCGCCACAGAGTGTAAACCTGGATCCAGACGTTTCTCCCACGGCAACGCTCGAAGTCGTTGCGGAGGTCACCAACGAGGGGGGGCAGGTGCTGGATGAGGATGCGCTCCTGTACGTGGGCCCGTCCGGTTTCGAGGAGTGCGTTGGAAGTCAGAGGGTCAGGCTGGGACCGGGCGAGAATCAGGTTCTTCGTTTCTCCTACACCCTGACGGCGGACGTGTTGGGGGAGGCGGAGGAGGGCACCGCCCTGGATGTAAACGTGATGCTGGGAAGCGAAACGACCACCATTCAGGTGACCGGACATGCCAAGTTTGAGACGGAACTTCTGGAGGTGAAGCCCTTCGCCAGCGGCCCTGAAGGTGAGCTACTGATTGGGGACAACGTGCTGATAATCTTCAGGCTGAAGAACACGGGAACGGCGGGGGGGAGCCACACGGTGAGGCTGACGATCGGAGGACTGGATGTGGACAGCAAATCTTA
>JAWBSP010000012.1:0-39962 GCA_038842485.1 Hadarchaeales archaeon (SeqCode) | reverse complement strand
CAACGGTATTGGTTTTTGAAATCGGCTCTCCTTCTCAGAGGTTAGAAAAGCCTCAACTATCTCTTGATGGAGGAAGCTCTCAAAGCCGGGTTGGCCACCTTGTGCTATGCCGCGGCACTGCTGGTGTTCTTCCATTTGCTCAGGCGCCGGGTGGGGAGATGGGGCTCGAGCTTCCTCGCCGCCGTCCTAGCCGTGTTCTGCGCCCTGCTCCTCTACGGCATGAATCCCTACGCCTACCTTCAAGAAACACGGGTGCTGGTGGAAGGGCTGAGAACCCAAGCCGCTAGGACGGTGCCGGCCATCATCCTGACCCTTGTGGCTCTCCCCGTGGTGTATTACAAAATTCTGCCAAGGGAGTACATCCAGTACTGGAGAATCTTCGGCCCTCCCAAGCAGTACCAGTACAGATACGTTGCGGCGGGGCAGATGGTGGCGGGAGCGGTCTTTGCCTACCTCATCTGGGCTGCTAGGGATATGGCCATCCTACTCCTCTTTCTGGCCCTAGCGGTTTTACTCGTGCTCGAATATTCGAGACTGAGGCCACTTTCAAAGCCGCTGGTGAGCGGGGTGGCTAGAGAGTGGGTGGAGCCCGCCAGCATGGGTAGGTGGAGGGTTTACTTGCCAGGATTCCTTTTCCTCGCCGGTTGCCTCTCGGTCGTCCTCTTTTTCCCGGACTCCGCCCTACCAGCCGTGCTACTGCTGGGAATCTCAAACCCGCTCGCCTCAATGGTTGGCATAAGATTCGGTAGACACAGGCTGCCCTACAACCCACGGAAAACACTGGAGGGCACGGCCTGTTTCTTCCTCACCTGCCACCTGCTCCTGCTTCCCTTAAGGGGGGCGCTTTCGCTTCTCCCGGTCTCGCTGGCGGTTACCCTGACTGAGTCTGCATGCCCCAAAGATGTAGACAACTTTGTGGTGCCCTTCTCAGGGGCTCTCTTCCTTACCATCCTCTGATTAACAGGTGAGGTGCAGGGCGGCGGCCTTCCGCTTTTTGACCATCCTATTGAAGAGTTCAGCCGCTTCCTTTGTGGGCGCCTCGAGCACCCTGATTCCCCTCATCTCTAGGAAATTCTTGGTAGACTGAGGAACCTCCATGCAACCGGAGTAGCCTGTCCCCACCACCAAGACCTCGGGCTTGAACTCCAGCACTTCCTCAAGGTCTTCCACGTCCAGCCTGTGTCCCTCCTTCCTCCACCAGCCTTCCCTGACCCTATCGGGAAACACCAGAACATCGGAGGTGTAAACCTTGCCGTCGATGACGATCCTGCCGAACTCGTAGCTCTCAATGACGCTCATTAAAGAATTCCCCTATTTTTTTATGGAATCCCTCAAGCTCGAAAAAATACGTCATCCTGAGGCCAGAAAATTCATCGAAACCTCCATCGAACTCTGCAAACCGGACCGCGTCTTCATTTGCGACGACAGCCCACAGGATCTTGAGCACATACGAAAAATGGCCTTGGAAACGGGCGAGGAGCACCAGCTCAGCACGCCCGGTCACACCTACCACTTCGACGGCTACTTCGACCAGGGCAGGGACAGGGGGGTAACAAAGCTCTTGGTTCCTCCCGGCGAGCGGCTAGATTCCTATCTCAACCAGATGGAGAGGGAGAAGGGGCTTCAGGAGGTGCTGGAGCTGCTGAGAGGAAGCATGAGGGGGAAGACCATGATAGTGCGCTTCCTCGTCCTCGGGCCGCCAAACTCGCTCTTCACCATCCCATGCATGGAGTGCACGGATTCCTGGTACGTTGCCCACTCGGTTTCCCTCCTCTACCGGCCGGGCTACTCCATCTTCGCCCAGCTGCCGCCGGATGCGGAAATCTTCAAGACCCTGCACTCGGCCGGCAGGTTGAATGAAAGAATGCAAAGCATCGATCACGACAAAAAAAGAATTTACATCGACTACACCCAGAACACTGTTTATAGCGTCAACACCCAGTACGCGGGCAACTCGGTGGGGTTCAAGAAGCTCGCCCTTCGCCTAGCCATCAGAAAGGCGCACAGGGAGGGCTGGCTGGCAGAGCACTTCATGATCATGGGTGTGAAAGGACCGGGTGGGAGGAAAACCTATCTGGCCGGCGCCTTCCCGAGCGGCTGTGGGAAAACCTCAACCGCCATGCTGCCCGGTGAGAGCATTCTGGCGGACGACCTGGCCTATGTCAGGGCGGTTGGGGGAAAATGCCGGATGGTGAACGTGGAGGCAGGAATCTTTGGAATCATCCGGGATGTAAATCCACGGGATGACCCGATTATATATCGGGTTCTGAGCTCGCCGGCGGAAATCATCTTCAGCAACGTGTTGGTGAGGGAAGGAAGACCCTACTGGATCGGAATGGGAGAGGAACTGCCAGAGGAGGGCATCAACTTCTTCGGGGAGTGGAGGAGAGGCATACGAGGTCCAGACGGCGAGGAGGTCCCGCCTGCCCATCCCAACGCGAGATACGCCGTGAACCTCCGAGCCCTGCCCAACGCCGACCCCGAGCTGGACAATCCTGAGGGTGTAGAGGTCAGAGGCATCATGTTCGGGGGAAGGGACTATCGGGCCTATGTGCCTGTACAGGAGAGCTTCGACTGGGCGCACGGGGTGGTGATATATGGAGGATGTCTCGAGACGGAGACCACCTTTGCGATCACCGAGAAGCCGAAAGTAGAGATAAACGTCATGAGCCTGCAGGACTTCCTCTCCATCCCCCTCGCCGACTACATCCGGAACTACCTTCGCTTCGGGGAGAAGCTCGTCAAGCCCCCGCTGATTTTTGCCGTAAATTACTTCCTGCGCGACCTCCGAACGGGTGAGTTCCTGACCGACAAGCTCGACAAGCACGTTTGGGTGAAGTGGATGGAGTTGAGGGTGAATGGGGATGTGGATGCTGTGAAGACACCGACTGGACGCATACCGAGATGGAAGGATTTGGCACCTCTCTTCAAACAGCTCCTCGGAAAGGAGTACCCGCTGGAAGATTATAAACGGCAGTTCACCCTGAGGATTCCAGAAAACCTCGAAAAGATAAACAGGGCGCTGGCCTTCTGGCGCGGTGTGCTGAACGTGCCGGGTGAGGTTCTTGAGATCATCGAGGCCCAGAAGGGAAGGCTAGAGAAAGCTAGACAGGAATTCGGCAAGGATTATATATCTCCAGAGTTCTTCGGGGGGTGCTGACGGTTCGAAGTAGGCGATGAATTCGTCGCTCCCGCTGGAGTTCAGTCTGGCTGCAACCATTTTCTTCCTAGCTTCCCTAATGATGGTCCTCTTTCACCTTTACAGGAGGAAATTGAGCAGCGTCCCCTCCCTCCTCCTCTCCATCCCGACCGTTGTCCTGCTCGCCCGTTTTCTCCCCACACATCTTTTGGAGGAAATGATTCCCCTCTTCCTGCAGCAGACGGTTGGCTCGTTTCTCGCCTTCGTTGGAATCCTGTCCCTCCTTCCCATCGCTCACGAGCTCTGCGAGAAGGCCGGAAAACAGTGGTACAGATCCCTGACCCACATAGCAGGCGGACTCCTAATAGTTTATTTCACGTACTTAGGGAAACCGCTGGCGATCCTCTTCCTCTCGGCCTGGTTCGTAACATTCCTCTTCGCCGAATCGCTCAGGGCCCTTGAAAGGAGGGGAAAGAGGGACGCCCTCATCTCCCTCAGCTGCGAGCTCCTGTCCAAGCCCGCCAGAAACCCGATAGAGGAGAAGTTCTTCGTGCCCTCCCTTTTCACTCTGATCTCCTCGCTCCTTCTGGTCGGCCTTACTCCCACGAACGTTGCCGTGTTTTCCATCCTGACGCTGACCCTTGCCGACCCTGCCGCCGCCTTAACCGGGATAAGCTTTGGTAGGCACAAGTGGCCCCACAACCCCCGCAAGAGCTTTGAGGGATCGCTCGCATTCTTCCTCACTTGTCTCCTCATTTCCGCTCTCCTCAGAGTTAATCCCGCCGCTAGTGTGGTGATCGCCTCGTCCCTCGCCTTTTTTGAATCCATGCCACTTGAGATAAGCGACAACATTACCATACCGCTGCTGGCCTCCATGCTCGTGACGCGAATTGTCTAAGGTTACCAGCTTACAAGAGGATGAGAATGAGGTATTTACAATTCTCACAAAATAGAATTTGTGAGTAATTAAAATGCCAAAAATTGGAGCACTCCTTCATGCTCAGGAAGCTCTACAACTTCTCCACCGGTAGGAGGAAGGTCGAGCGGAAGCTGAGGAAGTACTATCCAACCATTGCTTCCGTGGATCTCGTGTTCAGCGAGGATGAGCTCTCACGCTCCCGTGTCTTCGAGTGGGCAGTGGTCAACCAGCTGAAAGCCGAGTTCTTCTGGAGAGATCCGTACAAGAACGAGGTCGATGTGGTGATGGGAAAACGCAGGCCGATACCCGTGGAGATAAAATATAGAAAGGTCGATCTGAGCGGTTTGCTTGCCTTCATGGAGAAGTTCAAGGTTGGAAGGGGCTACGTGGTGACCCCCCAGGAGGAAGGGACCCAAAAGATAGGGGACAAAACCATCTCGATGGTGCCAGCCTTCAAGCTCCTGCTTGGCGACAAATTTTTGCCTCGTGAACTCAGGCCGTCCTAAAATTCCGCATCACTTGCAGCCCCCCTCCAATTTCTTTGCCGGGGTGCGGGGGAGGGGATTCGAACCCCCGAACCCCTACGGGACGAGGTCCTGAACCTCGCGCCTTTGACCTGGCTTGGCTACCCCCGCGCTAATTAACTTTGTGTCCTGAAATTTTAGATGTGGTGGGTAATTCTGGCCGGCGGACTTGGTGGCTTTGAGAACGTGCTGATGTGGGTAGCCATCCTCTTCCTCTTCAGCATCCTTTCCCTCCTTTTCACCCCGCAGCTCATCAGCATTCAGGCTAGGTTAGGGATCAGGGAGGCGGCAAAAATCCTGAGGAACCTCAAGGAGTGGGCAGATGAGAGCAGGAGAATTTCCCTGAACACCCTTTCCAAGTACGGAAGACCCAAACGGGACTTTGAGAAACAGTTTGACAGTTTCTTGGAGTTCTTCACCATCGAGCCGGTTTCCGACGACCCGGTGGGAGTCATTCAGAGGCTTGACCACCTGCTGGATGTGAGGAAGAAGAGGTTCGAGGGAATGATCTCCTCGCTGGCCCCCAAGGCCGACCCGGAAACTTCCGCCTCCCTAGAGATGGTGGCGGAGGCAGCCATGGCCAGCAACTTCCTCTACAGGCTTGTGAGGCACTACATCCTCCTAGCGGAAAAAACCAAGAGCTACCAGCTTGCCATGCTCATCCAGATGCAGGCCCCCCTGCTGAAGGAATACGGAAAGGCCTACTTTGAGGCCACCAAGGTCTTCGCGGAAAACAAACCTATAGGGGATGGAGCTGGGCCGCTGGTGGTGGCAAAGTTGGGGCAGGGGAGTAAGTGGAAGGAGGGTGTGGAGGAGATGGTTTACGCCGAGAAGGAACTGGAGGGAAGAAAACTCATCTTGATAAAGGCAAGGGGGCCGGGGGGAAGGGTAGGAAAACCCGGGGAGATGGTTGAGTGGCTGGTGCGGAAGAAGAAGCCTGCCAGAATCCTCATGATAGACGCCGCCCTCAAACTGGAAGGAGAGAAGAGCGGGGAAGTGATTGAGGGGGTGGGGGCGGCCATAGGGGGACCGCCGACGGAGAAGTACAAAATAGAGCAGATTGCGGTGAAGCACAAGATACCGCTGGATGCCATAATCATCAAGGAGTCCTTCAGAGAGGCCATCACCTCCCTGAACTCTAGGATAGCAGAGGCCTGTGACCGTGCCGCCAAGCTCGTGGAGGAGGCCGTGAGGACGAGAACGAAACCCGGCGATGTCGTCATCGTGGCGGGTATAGGAAACACCATCGGGATCGGGCAGGAGGAAGTCCCCACCGAGTTCCCGCCACCGGTGGAGGAGAGGGGGGCGATAGAGTCGGGCAGATTGTTTTAGGAAAGATTAGAGAGTTCTGAAATGAGAAGATACAAGCACGTGGGTGAGGTTCAGAAGCTCATGGAAGATGTGACTAGCATAAGAAACATTGGAATAGTGGCCCACGTGGACCACGGGAAGACCACCCTGACCGACTCGCTTGTGGCGGCCTCGGGAATCATAAGCTTCGAGCTGGCGGGGGAGCAGCTCTTCACCGATTACGAGGAGCTCGAGCAGCAAAGGGGAATCACCATCCAGACCTCCGCGGTCAGCCTAGTGCACAACCTTGAGGGAAAGGAATACCTTATCAACCTCCTTGACACGCCCGGCCACGTGGACTTCACCGGGGATGTGACGCGGGCCCTTAGAGCCATCGATGGTGTGGTGGTAGTGGTGGACGCCGTCGAGGGGGTAATGCCCCAGACCGAAACGGTGGTGAGGCAGGCCCTCTCGGAGCGCACCAAACCCGTTCTCTACATCAATAAGGTTGACAGACTCATCACCGAGCTGAAGCTGGGCCCCGAGGCCATTCAGCAGCGCTTCGCCAAAATCATCACCCAGTTTAACGGGCTCATCAAGAGGTACGCCCCGCCGGAGCTGAGGGAGAAATGGCAAGTCAACGTGGAGAACGGCTCGGTGGCTTTCGGTTCGGCCAAACAGAAGTGGGGAATCTCCTTCACCCAGATGAAAAAGAAGAACCTGAATTTCAAGCAGGTCATGGAGATGGTGAAGAACGGACAGCAGAGAGAGCTGTCCAAACTCTCCCCAGTCTGGGAGGTCATCCTGGACATGGTGGTACATCACCTGCCAAATCCCGCCGAGGCCCAAAAGAACCGAATTCCGATCATCTGGAAGGGAGACCCCAACACCGAGCTGGGAAAGCAGATGATTCTCTGTGATCCGCATGGGAAGATTTGCATGGTCATCACCGACATCGTGGTGGATGAGCAGGCCGGGGTTATCGCCACGGGGAGGCTCTTTTCCGGGACGCTGGAAAAGGGAAAGAGCGTGAGGTTGCTGACAGCCAAGAAGGATGCAAGAATCCAGCAGGTCTGCATCTACATGGGACCCGACAGAGTGATGGTGGAGAAGGTTCCTGCTGGAAACATTGCCGCCCTCATCGGACTGCAGGACGCCTTCGTGGGGGAAACTGTGGTGGAGGAGGGAGCTGAGGGATACCCATTTGAGGAGCTGAAGTACATCAGCGAGCCGGTCGTGACGGTGGCGGTGGAGCCCAAAAACTTTCAGGATCTGCCGAAGTTGGTGAATCAGCTGAAGAGGCTGGCGAGGGAGGATCCGAACCTACACGTAAAGATCAACGAGGAGACGGGGGAGTACCTCGTGTCGGGCATGGGAGAGGTCCACCTCGAAATCGTTCAGTACAGGCTGGGGAAGGCTGGGCTGGAGGTGAAGTTCTCCGAGCCGCTGGTGGTCTACAGGGAGAGCCCGACCAAACCCGCGGGTCCGGTGGAGGGAAAGTCGCCCAACAAGCACAACCGCTTCCTGATTTCCGTTGAGCCGCTGGAGCCGGAGGTGATCAAGGCCATTGAGGAAAGGAGGATAACCGCACAGCAGGATAAGAAGGAAAGGGCGAGAATACTCAGGGAACTGGGTTGGGATGCGGAGGCTGCCAAAAACGTTTTGTCAGTGGTGGGTACCAACATCATCACGGACGTAACCAAGGGGACGCAGTACATGAGAGAGGTGGAGGACTACATCATCGAAGCCTTCAGGCAGGTCTCGGAGGAGGGCCCGGTGATGAGGGAACCGCTGAGGGGAGCCAAGGTTCTCATAAACTTCGCCATGCTACACGAAGACTCCGTCCACAGGGGTCCGGCTCAGATCATCCCTGCGGTCAGGAGGCCCATCCAAGCCTGTCTTCTCATGAGTAATCCTGTCATCATGGAGCCACTCTTCAGGCTGGAGGTGAGGGTCCCGCAGGAGTTCATGAGCGGGGCGCTTAGGGTGATTCAGGGAAGGAGAGGAAAGATTCTGAACATGGAAACCCAGGAGGATCTGGTCATCATCACCGCCCTCCTGCCAGTGGCCAACTCCTTCGGGCTTGCCACGGACATGAGGTCCGAAACGCAGGGGAGGGCCATCTGGTCAACCCAGTTCGAAAAGTTCGAGCGCCTCCCCCCCGAGCTGGAACAGCAGGTGATTCAAGAGGTGAGAAAGCGGAAGGGGCTCAAGCTGGAGGTTCCCAAACCGGAGGAATTCATGGAGAAGTGAAATCGGACAGCCTAACGATTTCCTCCGGTTTCAGGTCCAGAACCCTTTTCTCCAGCAGCTCCGATGGTATCCTAGCGAGAAGGGAGCGGGCCTCTCGCTTGGAGGTTCCGGGCCAAAGTTTTGAGAGTGAGTGAAACAGGGCATTCCTGACCTTCTGCCTGCGGTGCTGGAAGAGGGCCCTCAGAACCCCATCAAACGTCTCCCAGTTTTTCGGCGAGAGAGGCGGGGGCCTTGGTCTCAACCTGACGATGGCAGATGAGACTTTTGGAGGGGGAAAGAAGCAGGCGGGGGAAACCTCCTCCATCAGCTCCACCTCGGCCCTCATCCCCACCGCGACCGTGAGCCTCCCGTAATCCTCGGAACCGGGGGAAGCCACGAGTCTTCTCGCAAACTCCCTCTGGTAGGTGAGCACTGCTAGCTCGAACTTCATCCCCAAGAGCCTGAAGGTCGCCTCCGAGGAGATTTGGAAGGGAAGGTTTGAAACCACCTTATTGAAAGGAGGCAGTTCCGCCTTAAGAAAATCCACATTCATCAGCTCCACATTATCATACCCTGAAAGTCTCTCGCGTAGAACGGGGAGAAGCCTTCGGTCCTTCTCGAGAGCCAGCACCTTTCCAGCCCTCTCGGCCAGCAGCGTGGTCAAATTACCGATACCAGCACCTATCTCCAAAACGGTGTCTTGGGGGGAGAGTTCCGCATACTCCACCATTCGTCTCAACACATCCTCCACCACCAAGAAGTGCTGGCCGGCCCTCTTGCTGGGGCGAATCCCTCTCCGCTGCAGAAGCTTTAGAACCTCCACTCGAACTCTTGACCGATGGAAGTAAAACGGGAGGATTTCCGGGCGAAAAAGGAGGAACTTCTGGGGCTTCTGAGGAGAGAGGGGCTGACACCAGAAGTGGAGAGGAAGATAATAGAGGTTTACGGCGAGAGAGGGAGAAAGGCTCTTTCCGCCATCAGGCAAGGGCGGGTCAGGAGAAAGGGGAAGATCTGGGTGGTGAGGGGAAAGACGGAGGAATACGAAATCGTGAGGGATCTCTGCTACTGCATGGATTACGTCATGAACGTGGTAACGGGGAAGGCGGGGGTTGACCTATGCTACCATGCCCTTGCCAAGAAAATACTCGAGATCTTGGATGAACGCGGCGGCTGAACTCCTCCGCTTTCTGAAGGAGAGATATCCGGAAGCTGTGGCGAGGGAAGATCCGTTCAGGGTACTGATAAGCTGTATCCTCTCCCAGCGAACTAGGGAGGAGAACACGGAGGCCGCCTCGCAGGCCCTCTTCTCCGTCGCCCCCACACCCGAGCGTATGCTCAAACTTCCTCTCCGCAGACTCGAAAGGCTGATAAGGAGGGTCGGGTTCGCCAAACAGAAGGCCAGACGAATAAAGGAGGTCTGCCGGATCCTCCTAGAAAAATATGAGGGGAGGGTGCCGAGCGAGAGGGAGAAACTAATGGAGCTTCCGGGGGTTGGGCCCAAGACTGCGGATGTCACGAGGTGCTATGGTTTCGGGGAACCTTGCATACCTGTGGACACGCACGTGAACAGAATAAGCAAGAGACTAGGCCTGGTGAGGGAGGAGGCCGACGTCGAGGAGGTCCAGAGGGAGCTGAAGAGGATTTTCAGGAGGGAGGACTGGGCCCTCCTGAACCGTGGAATGGTGCTGTTCGGAAGGGAGATATGCCTCCCCCGCAACCCTGCCTGCTCGCTCTGTCCCATAAAGAGCTGCAAGTCTAGAACGGGATGAAGTGGATGGTGTTGCTGCTACTCGGCGCCCCCGCCTTCGGGTTGAATGCCATGTTCTTGGGAATGGGTGGGAGGGTACCCCTCCTCTACCGGAGAAGGAGGAAACTCATGTTAATCATGTGTGTTGGCTGCGGGCTGGTTTCAACCATCCCCTCCATTTACGCCGGGTTGCTGGGCTGGGGATCTCTTGAGGCGTGCCTGCTGTTGGGGCTTTCCATCGTGGGTGTGGGTGCCGTCCTCTCCCCCCTCTCGAAGAGGATGGGGGGAGGATACCAGCCCCCCATTCCAGAGGTGGGCGAGCTGGAGGAGCTGGTGAAGAAGTTCAGAAGCGGAGAAGAGCGCGGAGCTCGTCCACCAGAGGCTTGAACTGCGGGAAGAAGGAGAGATAGGGATCGAGGTCCTTGCAAACGTTTTCGCAGAGCTCCCTGAGACCCTGAGAACGATTGCCCCTCTCAAAGTAATGAAGAGCCTGGAGCAGGATGGAGAGGTAATCCGAGAAGCGGACTAGTCTAGCTTCAGGAGTTCTGTCCTCCCTGCCCTCCCTCCAGAGCTCCACAAGTTCCTTTTCATTCCCTAGGAAACTCTGAAGAGCTCTATCCTCTATCCTGCCCTTAACCTCCTTCCCACCCAGGAAGGGGAGGGCGGTGTAGGAGAAATCACCCACAACCGCCTCTGGCCAGTCATGAATCAACGCCAGCTTCAAGACCTTCTCCCTGTTCACCTCCAGGCCTTCGGAAAGAAGCAGGCAGATGGAGGCCACCTCAAAGGTGTGCTGGGCCACGTCCTCGGTTTCTGAGGGGGGAATTGAGCAGAAGGACCAGCCCGTCCTAGGAAGGTGCTTCAAGTTGTTGAGCTTCCTTAGCAGCTCAAGCATGTATATTTAGGCGGGTGGGTTTTTGATTTTAAAGCCCCCGGGGATTTTGTTGATGCAGCCGCAAAAAAAGCTGGTGGGAAGGGTCACTCACTATTTCCCCAAAATAGGTGTGGGAGTCGTCGAACTCGTGGATGAGCTGAAGGTGGGGGACGTGATATCCATCGAGGGGGTCACGACCAACTTCCAGCAGGTGGTGGAATCCATGCAGATAGAGCACCAGAACGTTCAGGTGGCGAAGGCCGGAGATGCCATCGGGCTGAAGGTCAAGGAGAGAGTCAGGGAGAAGGATCAGGTCTTCAAGCTCCTCCAGCCCTAACCAGCCGCTCCAGCTCGTTGAGGAAGATGCGGATATCTGTTCGTCTTATCTCATCCAGCTTGGGGATCGCTTCCCTCAGCCTCTGGACGAGCACCTCCACCGGCGCTCCAGGGCTCTCCTCCAGAAGCTGCTTCAGCTCCTGGGGGTAAACTAGATAGGGAAGAACGGAAGAAAACGCCCTCCAAACTATCTCAGAATGCATTTGTCTCCTTTATGGTCCTTATCACCTCAAGGACGCGAACCTTCGCCTCCGGTTCTTGGGCCTTCACCCTCTCTTGGAGCCTAGCCAAGGCCTCCTGATCCCTCGCCCGCACCTTCAGGAGCAGGCCGCTCCTCTCCGAGGAGATTTCGTGAATCTCGCAGACATCCGGCCAGTGGTAAAGCCTCTGGGAGAGCTCCTTCTCCTTCCCTGCGGTGGAATCCACGAAAATGAAAGCCAGCGTACCCCTCCCGACCAACTTGGGGTTCACGGAGATGGTATATCTTATCACGCCTCGCTCCTCAAGCGATTTGAGTCGCTTGTAGGTTGCTTGGAGGCTCAAACCGATCGTTCTTGCCAGCTCCTTGAGAGGCGTCTTGGAGTTGGAGGAGAGGATCTTCAGCAGTTTTCTGTTTTTGTCATCCAGCATGACCTCCCTTTCCCCTTCACCCAGCTCCCTCATACCCAGCACTCTCATACCTAGGACTTTTGTGCCTTTCGGTATACCTCAAGCTTTCCCGTCACCGAACCGCAGGCCTCCAGCAGTTCCTCACCGAACTTCTCACTCCAGACCAGGATAACTTTTTCGTACTTTTCCCCAAATCTCTCAAGGTACTCCCGCAGGGATGGAAGAACTGCCAGCAGTTCCTCCCTTGAGAAATCCCGCGGAAGCTGGTACTGTCCCAAGGGATAGAACCCAGAAAGTTCCTCCGGAAT
Source organism: Hadarchaeales archaeon (SeqCode) (assembly GCA_038842485.1). Taxonomy (GTDB): domain Archaea; phylum Hadarchaeota; class Hadarchaeia; order Hadarchaeales; family JAWBSP01; genus JAWBSP01. The sequence goes on along the minus strand of JAWBSP010000012.1, from coordinate 27,984 downwards.
TATTCCGAAGGGTGGGACCAGCTTCAAAACGTGACCCGGTACTGCGGGCGGTTTGCAGTCGAAGGGCACTATCAGGAGGGTCTGGACCGGGGGAGGGGTGTAGCGCTTCATGCGAGACCGGTGCCTGAGAACCTCAGGGCGCCACGCGGACTCGGGACCGGCGTAAAGGAAACCCGAAGGTTTGGTTACGGGATCGAACTTCACGAGCCATTCGGAGTACAGGGCAAGCCTCCTAAAACCATCCAGCAGTCCTGGATGCGACAGGCATCTCCGGTAGGTATAGTCCCAGAGCCTCCCCTCCGCTATGGCCTGCTTTATCCTCCTCACCTCGGCTAGGGAGAGGTGGAGATTGTGTAGGGCGAGTAGTTTCACCCTCTCCTTCTTCTCAAGCCTCTTGAGTTCGCTGACCGAGTGGCTCAAACACACAGGGCACTCGCACGGCAGCTCCTCCAGCTCCTCCAGCCTGAGAGTTCCGCCGGCGGTCATGTACCTGTCAGCTTTGGCGAACAGGGCGTAAGCAGCGGAGTCGAAGAGGTCGCAACCCATGAGAACCGCCAGGGAGAAGGAGAGGGGGTGCCCCGCGCCGAAAAGGTGGACCGGACGGCTGAGAGGTAGGTTCCTCTTGGCGGTCATCGTGAGATCCACCACCCTGTCGAACTGATAGCGCTCAAAGTACTCCACCGGCCCACCGATGGCGTGAAGGGAGTAGTCCTGCTCCCCGACCTCCCGCGCGCACCTCTCCACCAGCTCCAAATACTTGCCACCCTGTACGGGTGCACACCAGAGAATGGAGGAACTCCTCCTCAGCGTGACGGCTTCCCTCGCCCTCTGGATCGTGAGGTTGACCTTCTCCTCCGCCTGCTTCCTGCTATCCCTGGCGCTGGTGGGAACATCCAGAATCACCGCAATGTCGGGGGAAATCTTCTCTTGGAACCGCACTATCTCCTCAGGGCCAACCTCCACGCTCCCGTACTTTAAGATCTGGAAACCCCCCGAATCGGTGGCGATGGGGCCCTCGAAACCCAAGAGTTTGTGCACGTCAGAGGAGTCTGGGTTGTGCCTGTAGATGAGGTAGGCATTCGTCATGAGGGCTTCCACTCCCGCCCTCTTCATCTGCTCGATGGGTACCTCCAACTTCACCGGGTTCACGACCGGGAGCAAACAGGGCGTGCGGAGAGTTCCATGGGGAGTCCTAAGTTTGCCTATCCTGCCCGCCACATCCCTCTCCAGAATTTCAAAGATCCCCACTCAGACCTCAACAGATGGGTATTTCGCCGCGGATGAGACGATCGCAAAATTCCCCCAAACGGGAGAACTCCTCCTCGACCGTTTCTCTTACCTCGTCCTCAAATCCGCCCCTTCCGGAGATCGCCTTCACCAACACCAGTTGGGGCTCGTTGATTGGCTTTCCTATCTGGCTCACCAGCCACACGTATACCTCCTTCAATCCCTCAACCCTCTCGTAAATGGCCTCCGCCAGCCTGTGGGAGAAGAGGTTGTAAATCTTGCCTATGTGGCTGACGGGGTTCTTTCCAGCGGCGGCCTCGGAACTTACAGGGCGGTTGAGCGGTATCACCCCGTTGGGCCGGTTTCCCCTCCCCACCTCGCCGGAATCCGCACCGTCCGCGCTGGTTCCCAACACCGTGAGATAGACTCCATCCGGCCCCCTCCCCCTAGCGTCCAAGGTATTCAGAGCCAGCTCCACTTCTCCAAACCCGATGCGTGAGAGAAAATCTTTGAGGTCTTCCAAAACCTCTTCCTTTCTCCGGAAGTAATCCTCCTCACTCTTGATGAATTTGTCCACGAAGGCCATCGCAATGGTGAGGCTGACCCTCTTCTTCCTCCTTATCCCCATCACCTTCACATCCTCCCCCGTTTCCGGGAACCTGCGCTTGAAGTCCTTAGAGTTAAGGTATTTTTCCGTCTTAAGCACGAGTGTCTCCAACCTGCTGAGGGGAGCATACCCTACGGCCGCGGAGGTGTCATTTGCCCCCAGGAATTCCCCTTTCCTGACTCTCCTGAAGAGATCCACCAGAGCCGCCGAGCCGGGTTTCAGTTCCACTCTGTATCTCAGATGCCTCTCCGGATCAACGAACCTGAGGTTCTCCTTAAACCACTGCTTGGAGGCTCTGATAACAATCCCGTCCACATCCACCTCTTCCTCCCCAACCCGACGGGTGGCTCTATCCCCGAAAACGAACAGCATCGGTTTCTTCACTTTCCCGCCGCCGAACCTGGTTTCCGCCTCTCCCGCCACCAGCAGGGACTTGTCCGCATTGTGGTGCAGGACGGTGCCGAACCTCTTCAGGTACTCCCTGCTCAGTTCCACCGAAACCCGATCCAACACGAGATCGCAGATGGTGTCCGGATGTCCCAATCCTTTCCTCTCCACGATTTCAAAATCGGTCTCCTCCATGCTGGGGCCAGACAACCTTTCAATGGTGAGATCCATCTGTATCTCACCCCGGGTTTTAATTGGGCGTTATTTTGTGGGCTAGTTTTTGATGGAGAGGCTGAGGGAAACCGTCGCTAAATGGATCGCGGGGGACATCGTTTTCTCCCCCAAACCCAGCGCGGCCCTGAGGAGGTGGAGGGAGATGTTCAATGTGAGCCAAACGGCCCTGGCCATGGCGCTGGGGATGTCTCCCTCGGTGGTGAGTGACTATGAGAGCGGGAGGAGGAAGTCTCCTGGCATCGGGCTGGTAAGGAGAATGGTCGAGGCCCTCATCGAACATGACCAGAGATCCGGTGGAAGGATGCTTGGATCCCTCTCCCACGTTCTGGGAAGCCATCTCCCCTCGGAGGTGGTGCTGGACCTGCGGGAACTGGAGGAAGCAGTGACGGTCGAAAGGTTCTGTGAGCTTGTAAAGGGGGAACTTGTGGCATGCCCCCAGCTTGCCGAACGTAAGCTCTTCGGCTACACGGTGGTGGACAGCCTCAAAGCCATCCTCTCCCTTTCTTCCGAGGACTTCAAGAAGTTTTATGGGATGACGGCCGAGAGGGCTCTCGTGTTCACTGGTGTGGGAACGGGCCGGTCCCCCTTGGTGGCGATAAAGGTCGTGGGAATATCTCCCGGACTGGTGGTGTTGCATGGGGTCATCGAGAAAATCGATCCGCTCGCCGTCAAGATTGCGGAGCAGCTCCTCCTCCCCGTCGCCATCTCGCGTTTGCGGCGGGTTGAGGATATCATTGAGAACCTCAAAAAGCTGAGCTGATGGAAGGCTTTATGTGGTGTCCCTGAGCGAAATATGCTCGCTGGAATCGTGGGGTATGGGGTTTACATTCCGGTTTACCGGATAAGCACATCCGAGTTAGGGCGGGTGTGGGGGGAAAAAGCCCTCGGAATAGGGGTGGAGGAGAAATCCGTCGCTGGCCCGGACGAGGACACAACCACCATGGCGGTCGAGGCCGCGAGGAATGCCCTGAAGAGGGCCGGCATCAATCCGAAGGAGATCGGTGCGGTCTACGTTGGCTCCGAGTCACCCCCTTATGCCGTGAAGCCCGCTGCGAGCATCGTGGCCGAAGCGGTGGAGGCAACCCCAGAAACAACGGCCGCGGACTACGAGTTCGCGTGCAAGGCGGGGACGGCTGCCCTTCAATCCTGCATAGGGCTAGTCATGTCTGGTCTTGTGAAGTACGGGATGGCCATCGGCTCCGACTCGGCCCAGTGCAGACCGGGAGATCCCCTCGAGTTCACCGCCTCCGCCGGGGCCGCCTGCTATATCGTGGGGTCCTCAAACACCGAGTGGCTGGCGGTCATCGAGGGCACCTACTCATACACCACGGATACACCAGATTTCTGGAGGAGAGAGGGCAAACCCTACCCGAGACACTGGGGGAGGTTCACGGGAAAGCCCGCCTACTTCAAACACGTTTTGGCTGCGGCCCAAGGTTTGATGAGAAAACTGCAGCTCACCCCAGAAGACTTTGATTTCGCCGTATTCCATCAGCCCAACCTCAAGTTCCCGCTACAGGCGGCTGCTGAGCTGGGATTTCCCCAAGAGAAGGTTCTTCCTGGACTGGTCGTTAAATACATGGGGAACGCTTATTCCGCTTCAAGTCTGATAGGGCTGGCCTCCGTGCTGGACCAAGCAAAGCCAGATCAGAGAATCCTGCTAGTTTCCTACGGCTCCGGGGCGGGAAGCGATGCCCTCAGTCTGAGAACCACAGAGAATCTGGAATCCAAGAAGCCGCTGGCCCCAAGCGTTGAGTATTACCTGAATCGGAAGATCCTTATAGACTACGGCACCTACTCCAAACTCAAGTATCTGGTGAGAGAATGAGAAAGGTTGCCATCATCGGGGCAGCGACAACCAAGTTCGGGGAGCTGTGGTGGAGCTCCTTCCGGGAACTCATGATGGAGGCCGGGCTGAGGGCTCTGGAGGATGCGGGCTTGGGCAGGGAGGACGTGCAGGCCCTATACTTGGGAAACATGTCGGGGGGGCAATTCATCAGACAGGAGCACCTCGCCTCCCTCATTGCCGACCAAGCCGGTCTGGCTCCCCTCCCCTGCACCCGGGTTGAGGCGGCCTGTGCCTCTGGAGGGCTTGCCCTCAGAGAAGCCATGATCGCGGTGGCCTCCGGCTTGTACGACATCGTGGTGGCGGCTGGGATAGAGAAGATGAGCGATGTGCTCACGGAGGAAGCGACAGGGGCTCTTGCATCTGCCTCGGATCAGGAGTGGGAGGCTTTCAATGGGGCAACCTTTCCAGCTCTCTACGCCCTGATGGCAAGAAGGCACATGTACGAGTTTGGTACCACGGAAGAGCAGATGGCTATGGTTGCGGTCAAGAATCACAACTTCGCGAGCAAGAATCCATGCGCCCAGTATCACACCAAGATAACCGTGAGGGACGTGCTGGAGTCACCAGTTGTCTGCAGCCCGCTTAAACTCCTAGATTGCTCCCCCATCTCGGACGGAGCTGCCTGCGTGGTTCTGGCACCCGCGGATCAAGCAAAAAAGTATACAGACACCCCCATCCTCATAGCGGGTAGTGGTCATGCCACAGACAGCCTGGCCCTTCATGGCAGAAGGTCACTGGTCCAGTTGGATGCCACAGTGGAGGCGGCCAGGCAGGCTTACCGTATGGCCGGAATCTCCCCAAGTGAGGTACAGGTGGCTGAGGTTCACGACTGCTTCACCATCGCGGAGATCATGGCCATCGAGGATTTGGGTTTCTGTAAAAAGGGGGAGGGAGGGAAGATGACGGAAGAGGGTCAAACTGACTTGGGGGGGAAAGTGGTGGTGAATCCGAGCGGTGGGCTGAAGGGGAAGGGGCATCCCGTTGGAGCGACGGGGATAGCCCAGGCTGTGGAGATAGTTCTGCAGCTGAGAGGAGAGGCCGGGAAGAGGCAGGTGGAAGGAGCTCAGATCGGGCTCACCCACAACGTGGGTGGAACGGGCGGAACTGCTGTTGTCCACGTTTTCAGGAGGATGGGTTAATGGCCGTCCCTAGGTTCTGGAGGGAGATACCGAGCAGGTACAACCTCATCGGTACGCGCTGCACCAACTGCGGAAAGGTGTTCTTCCCCCCGAGATACCTCTGCTCCTCCTGTGGGAGGAAAGGGAGTCTGCAACCGTACAAAGTCAAGGGGAGAGGCAGAATTGTTTCCTTTACGAAGGTCCACGTACCCGCTCCCGGATTTGAAAAACAGGCGCCCTATTTTCTCGCGCTGATCGAGCTGGAGGAGGGATGCCGGGTTCTAGCCCAGCTCACAGATGTCAGCGGTGAGGTTAAAATCGGGGACGAGGTTGAGATGGTCTTCCGGAAAATAAGCGAGGAGGGGGAAATCATCTGTTACGGCTACAAGGCCCGGCCCCTCAAATCCTCCTAGCGAAGGTCAGGTAGCTGGTGTGGGCCAGCATCTCGGTGCTGGGTCTGGTGGCTCCGGGCCTCACCAGAATTTCCCTCACCAAGCACTCGATGGTTTTAACCCCCGCGAACCGGTGGGCCCTGAGCGCCTGACACAAAAGCTGAAGGGTCTCGACGCAGGGGGTGAAGGCGGCTAGGTATCCGCCCACCCTCAGGGCTCGCTCGGCATGGGGAACCACCTGTTGAGGTTCTGGAACATCTAAGGTCACGAGGTCGACGTCCGTTTCATCTATTCCCGAGTATATGTCCTTCCTCTTCACCGTCACCACCCCCGCAAGCCCCGCTCTCTCTATATTTTCCTCCGCCAGCTTGACGAAGTCCTCCCTAATCTCGTAAGTGTAAACCCTTCCGTCCGGCCGAACCAAGTTGCCAAGAAAAATGGCGAGAAAACCAGAGCCGGTTCCCCCGTCTACCACTAAGTCTCCCGGCCCCACACCTGTGTGAGCAACCACCTGTGCCGCATCCTTCGGAAGAACCACCTGAGGCCCCCGCTTCAGCTTCTCGAAGAGGTCCGGCAGGGAGGGTGGCAGGACATGGAACTCCTCCCCCAGGTGCGTCCTCAGCTTCTGGCCAAACTCAAGTCCCTCCAGTTCCCTGAGGTTGAGGACACCCAAGTTTGTCTGAAGCTCCCTATCCTCCACCCTGACTAGGTACTTGTTCCCCTCCTTGTCAAGCAGAACCACCCATTCCCCTCGAGCTGGCATCAATTTATCCCGGAAAATAATAGAAGGATGTTTCCAAGGATCCTACGACATCCGAAATGGATGGTTCTGCTCCCCCTGCTGCTGGCTGGATCGATGCTGGTAGCCATCCTGACGCTGGGGGTTCCTCTCAGCCTGGAATTTTCAAGCGGGACCCTGATCAGGTACGAGGGGATTGAGGAGCGGCCAGACGTGGCCCGCATTGAGAGCTCCCTACGTCAGCTCGTGGGGGGAGAGATAAAGGTGGAGGTCACAAGAGATCCTCTGACCGGGAGGTTCGGACTTGACATCCAGACCCCCCTCCTAGGAGAGAACCTCGAGAACCAGGTCTGCACCCTGCTCTCCGGCCTAGGGCTGGAGAACCCGAGCATCCTACCCTACAGCCCCGCTCTCGGCAGGGCCCAGCGAAAGCAGGCCGTGACGGCCATCCTGGTGGCGGCCTTGGTTATAGGGCTGTGCCTCCTCTTCGTATACAGGAAAAAGGTCGTGCTCTTCACCGTCCCCTGCGTCCTCCTCAACCTCCTAGCCGCTCTTGGGGGGATGGCACTCACCGGCACCCCCCTCTCCCTAGCCTCCCTCGCCGGCCTGTTGCTCCTGCTGGGATACGGGGTGGACACTAATATTCTGCTGGCTAACTTCGCGCTGAAGCGTTTCGAGGGTGAACCAGAGGAGAGAATCGCCTCCGCCATGAAGACGGGCTTTATGATAACCCTCACCACCTTCGCCACCATGCTTGCAGTCAATCTCTTCGTGACCAATCCCTCTTTGGATCAGCTCTCCACCGTCCTTCTGTTTGGGCTCGGGGCAGACCTACTGGACACTTGGTTCCTTAACGCTGGCGTGTACCTGCACTTTACAAAAAAGAGGAGGATGTATTATGTCTCCCTATAGAAATCCCAGAGTGGTTCTCCTCGTTTCGCTCACCCTCCTCGCCCTTGTAGGGGTATGGCAGCCATGGAGGGGGCTCAGCTTCGAACTTAGAGGAATTACCACCGGACTTGACCTAGCCGGAGGGTCGAGGGTTGTGGTGAGGCTTGATGTAACCTCGGTGGAAGTCCGGTTCCGAGCCCCCTTCGACCCCAACTTCACCGCCGTTTCGGAACTCAGGGATCATCTGGCTGACGAACTCCTCTCAGACGTTAAGGTCCTAGCCGTGAACCAGTCCACCCGCACCGCAAAGTTCGAAATCGGAAAGCCTGTTGAAGAAGACCTCCTCAGAAGATTGGTGGAAAATTTCGGGGAAATCCTCTCAATCTCCAGAGAGGAGGCGAGTTCCTCCACCATGGACGAGGTGATCTCCACCCTGATGAACCGAATCGATCCCGCGGGGCTGCTCGGAGTAAGCGCAAGACCGACCGGAACGAACCTCCTCCTTTTCGAAATCCCCGCCATGGAGCCGGAGCAGGCGAAACTGCTCATCGAGAAGGAGGGAAAACTGGAGGCCTTCATTGAGAACTCCCTCATCCTCAGGGGATCCGACATCGAAATCATCTACTCCGTGAGGATCACATACCTCCCCGAAAGGCGGCTCTACCGGTACGAGCTACCGTTGCGCATCTCCAAAGAAGGGGCAAAAAGATTCGCCGAGGCCTCCGCCGGGAAGGCGAGATATCCTTTTGCCATTTACCTGGACCGACCGGCTGATGCCCTTTTGATCTTTGATCCTTCCCTGCGCAACCAGCTGGCGGGGGAAGTTCGGTACCCGCGCGTGGTGGATTACTCGGAGGAGAGGCGGCAGTTCTACGCCAGGATTTCTGATTACTATGGGTTCTACCTGCTGGTCAGTGCCATTCCCATCGACCCGAGAGGCCCGAGCGAGAATGAGGTGGCCCTTCTCCAAGAATGTAGAAAGAGTACCAGCAGAGCAATCCTGCTGGGGGACAATCTAACTTTTTCTGAGCAAACCATCCGGTTGATTGAGAACATTTTCGAAAACAGGGTGGAATTTCTTCCCCGCGGTACGCTTGACATCAGCGAGTGGATCTTTAAGGCCTGCGGGCTCCAGTCCGCACCAGAGATTTCAGAGGGGATCGCTGGGAAGGAGGAGAGAGAGGTCGAGATAACCGGCACCCGTGCCAGCGAGTCCGAGGCCGCCCGGGAGGCTGACGAACTCAAGACCGTTCTATCCCAGAGACTCACCGCCAAGACCACCATTGCCTCCACCACCTACATCCCGCCAAGACTGGGGGCAGAGTTCGCGGAGGAAATAAAGAGAGCTGCGCTGGCGGCGGTGTTCGCCATTGCTTGCATGATATATATGAGATATAGGGACCTCGGTATCGTTCTCCCCATCCTCGCCACCATGGGATGCGAACTCATCCTCACCATCGGGGCTGCCTCGGCGGTGAGACAAACCATAGGGCTGGCCGAGATAGGGGGGCTTCTAGCGGTCATAGGAACGGGCGTGGAGCACCAGCTCATAATAACCGATGAGGTTCTCCGGGGGGAGGTTCGGGAATACAGGGCGCGGGGGGTTAGAGAAAGGGTGAGCAGGGCCTTCACAATCATCCTGACGGCTGCCCTGACCACCATGGCCGCGATGTTCATGCTCCTTTTCATAGGTTTCGGCGCCATGAAGGGATTTGCCATCATCACCATCTTGGGCGTGCTGATTGCCGTCCTCATCACGCGTCCCGCTTACGGGGAAATCATTAACGCGATTCTGAGCTGGAGGCTGAAGAGAACTGGACGAGAGTGAACCAGCTCAAATCCATCACCTGCTCTCACCAGCTCAAGGTCAAAGAGAGGAGAAGTGCTAGGAACCCAAGGAAGCCCAGGAGGGCTAGCAGGTGACGATGGAGACCCACAAGTTTCAGGGATTTCCTGCCCACCCCGTAAACCAGCAACATGGCGAAGAAACCAAACCAAAGAGAGACGGCAGAAGCCAGCGGGGGCTCCAAACCTATGAGCAGGAGGATGGCGGCAAGCAGGCCGGTCAGTGCCAGAACGTTGGCAACGGGATACAGGGCCGCAAGTTTCTCCTTCATGCGGTTAGAAAGTAGTCGGTGAGGGTAGGGAGCTTCCCCCTCAGCTCGGAAATCTCGGGAAGATAAAGAATGAGTTCGGGCTTCTCCTCCTTCCCAAGAATCCTCGCCACCACCCTGCACTCGGCTGCCCCCCTGATCCTGGCCGCACCCCTACCGAGCTTCGGGTCCAGCTCGATGAGGACGGGAAGCCTGAGCGAGTCCCACTCCTCCTCCGGAACTAGGGATTTGAGGAACTCCAGCTCGCTCCTCCTAAACCTGTGCTTCCCCCCATCGGCGAGCTCCACCTCCGGGTTCTGCAGAGCCTCCCTCAGTGTGACCCTCTTCTTCGGCAGGTGAGAGTTCAGTCTTGAAAGCTCGCGCAAAAACAGGGCTTCCACGTCCTCCCTCAAGCTCCTCCCTCCCTTCTTTCAAGCATGGCCTTGATCCTCTTCAACCTGACGAAGTTGTCCCTCTCCATTTCGTCAAGCCTGAAGGCGATGAACGCCGCCATGGATTTCAGCTGAGGTATCAGGATGTATTCCAGGGCGTTCACCCTTCTTCTCGTCCGCTCGAGCTCAAGACCGATCCTCCTCACGGCCTCGCTCAGCTCGGCCAGCTCACACAACTGCGCCAGTGCTCGCTCAAATTCGGCGGAGGCCTCATCCAACAGCGCCGAGCTCGTGTGCAGCGAGTATCCCCTCTGAACCGGATTTCTTTCGGTCCTCACCCCCTCGACCATTGGAACCTTCACCCCCATGATGAAGCGGGTTGAGATCTCAAGTTTTAATTCCTTCCTCGACTCCAGGGTTGCCTGAAGGGTCTCGGCCGAACCCATCCAGGCCATACAGTATGAGAGCTTCCGATGGGCCTCAGAAAGTCGTCCGAACGCCTCCTTAGAGAGTTCCCTTATCCTCCTCACCAGCCCCAAGAATTCCATCATCAGGGCGTCCCTCTTTTCCTCCAGCAGGTCGTGCCCCTTCTGAGCAAGGGCTATTCGCTGCCTCAGCCTTATGAGCTCCATCCTCGTGGGCGAAATCCCCGAAACCGCCTTCGTCATTTGAGAATCACCTCAACGCCTGCGGTCCGTTTCACAAGCCTCTCGAGCTCATCCACAGCCGGATAGTAGCCTCTGTGGTCGGGAATGGTCAGAACCATCGGGATGATTCCCTTGAGCCTGAGGAGGGGCTCGAGCTCCTCTGCCAGCTCCTCCCTCACCGTAGCCGTCAGCAGGATGAGTCCCACCTCAGGATCTGAAAGGAACTCCTTCAACTTACGGAGTGTTTCCGTCTTTTCCCGGTGGACGTGCAGATGGCTCGCCCCCGCCAGGCCGAACCCCATGACCGTCTCCAGCTCCCCCACGACGGCAATTTTATACGGCATATACAAGCATCTCCCTGCACTTGGCGGGCTGGACCTTCTCGGACCTGAGCCTGAGAAGGGCCCTGAGCGACCTCACCTCGGCCTCCTTGGTGTAGAAAAAGCAAACAGCGGGGGCGAGGCTGAAAAAGTCGGAGGTTGAATACCACCTGCAAAGCCTCAGGAATCCTGCCTCCAGTTCCCTCTCGAGGGGAAGCAGGGAGCCCGCCGCCTGGACCTGGTGGGAAGCCCTCGCGACGGCCTCCGCGTAGGGGGTTTCTGAAAGGCATTGGAGGAGGGAGGACAGCTCCTCGGCCTCGAGCATACGCTCCAGAACCCTGGCCGGAATCAGGTATGTGGGAACCAGCAGGGGTCTTATATCAACCGCTGGGACGCCCGCGCTTTTCAGCCTGGCGAGAAGCTTCAGGTTGACCAAGTCGCACTCAACCCCAATCACCTCCCTTATGGACTTTCGCTGCCTTTCTGCCTCGAGCCAGAGTTTGGTGTAGTAGTAGCGATCCAGTTGGTGCAGAAGGAAGGCCAGCCCGCGCCTCTTGTACTCCTCCATCGAGCGGGAGAGGAATTCACCGTAATCGGTTCCAGCAAGAAACTTGAGGAGCTCCTCCATGCTCTTGACCCTCGAGAGTAGGGCGAGCCTCTCCTCAGAGGTTAGGGGGGAGGGCAGGAAGCTCGGAGGGATTCCCGTGTGAAGGGAAACGAGCAGGGCCTTAAGGTTATAAACCTCGAACCTCTCGAGCACGGTTGTGAAGAACCTCTTTCCCCTAGGCGGGAGGGCCTCCAGAATTCGCCTGTATTTTTCCACAGCCCTTTCCCTGATGACCCTTTCGGCCTCCAGCACGCTCCCCGGCAAACCCTCAAAATCGGTTCCTGAGAGGGAGGAAAGCATCGCTTGGGGGTCGGCCTCCGAGAGCTCGACCAGCCGGGAGGGGGTGAGAGCCCTTCCCTCCCAAGCACTGATCATGGCATTGCAGTAAACGTATGGAAAAGTTCGCCTAGCATCCAGATAGACCAAAACGAAGAGGAGGAACAGAAGTAGGAAGATGAGCGGGAAAATCATGAGAAGAGGACGCGGGCAACCCTTATTCTTGTCTCCTCTCCCAGCCTTTCCAGCCTCCCATCCAGAGTCTGGTCGAGCTGCAGCCTCCCGTCGGGGGTGCTCGCCCTGAATCCTCCCAGGCACTTGAGGGGAGGTCCGATTTTTACCTCGATCCCCCTCTCCCTCAGCCGGGGCCTCAGCCTCTCCAGCAACTTCAGATCCTCCTCCCTCGCCTCGATTACTATCTCGCTCCCCAGCGTGCCTGCAACCTCCTCTATCTTTTTGCCCATCCATTCGGCGTATTCCTTGGAAGCCGAGAACTCTTGGAGCCTCCTCCTTGCCTCCTCAAAAACTCCCTGTAGCTGCCTCTCCCTTCTCTCCAGCACGTGCTTCCTCGCCTCAAGCCTGGCCGCCATCACCCTCTCCCTGTACAGCTCCTGGCCCCTCTTTCTGCCCCCGGCGAGAAGGTTCTCCCTTTCCTCCCTTCCCGAAATCTCGGCCGCCTGGAGCATCGTTTGGGCCTCTTTCTGGGCCGATTCTATTATCTCCCTCTCCTTCCTCCTTGCCTCGAGAAGGATATCTTCAACTATCCGCTTGGTGCCCTCCAAGCTTTCACTACAGAATACCGGTGAGCGAGAGCATCAAGATGGAGGAGAGCAGGCCCAGAATGGCGTACAGCTCGACGGCCACGACATACATGGCTCCCGGTGCGAAAACCTCCGGGCGCTTAGCAAAGGCCGAAACAGCGGCCGATGCCACCTTTCCCTGGAAGTATGAGGTAATCCCCTGCAGTACGGCGGGGAGAGCGCACATGAAAACAAGCAGCCCGATGTTCGGAATCCCCGCGAGGGAAGATTTCAACTGGATACCAGCTGCGCTCAAGGACAATCCCGTGGCTAGGACCGTGAGGAAAGCGGCAACGAAACCATAGATTCCCTGAGTCCCGGGCATGATGACGAAGAAGAGAGCCTTGTATGCTTTCTTCGGGTCCTCGGCCGCTACCGCGGAGGCAGCCACCCCCGTCATGCCCACGCCCAACGCCGAAAAGATGCCGGGGATTGCCACCGCGAGTCCTGCAGCAAGGGCTACATAAACTCCCTCCGCTACCATCCCTTCACCTCCACCAAGCTCCTTTTAGCCTTAAAAGGCTGGAACTTCCTCCCCCCGCCCTCATAGAACTTGCTGAAAAACTCAACAAAGTGAAGCCTCAGCGTGTGAACGAATCCCCCAAGAGTTCCGAGCAACGCGTTCGCAGCGTGGAGGAGAACGAACCCCAAAGCCAAGAGGGGCAGCAGGGGGAGGAGGTAGACTGGACCCCCAACCACGGAACCGTACACCATCCCGAGCAGGTAGTTGATGGTGAAGCCTATGATGGAGGTCGCGAGGCAGAGGGCCATCAACCTCGAATAGGATGCGACATCGGAAATCCAGCCGGTAATTCCGTACACCGTGTTGAGGGGGCCGGAAATCCTTCCCACCCCCCTCTTTTGAAGAGCGGACAGGAAGATGGAAACGAGCAGGCCAGAGTAGAAAAGGAGCCTGAAGAGAAAGGGGCCTGTAGTCGAGGGGATAAAGGCCTCAAAGAGATCCACCTTCGGAAATCGGTAATCTATCCCAAACTCGTACAGACCGATTCCCACTAGGGAGAAGCATAGGCCAAAGAAACCTGCAGCCCCCACCAGCTTGGCCAGCCCATCGAGGCCCTCCTTCCAGTTGCCCCGCCAGAACCCCTTCACCGAGGAAAGCAGGAAACCCACCAGAACATGCAGCACACCCAGGAAGATGGCCAGCTTGATGAGAGGTACGGGTCTCTGAATGGGATTCACCCAGAGGGGGCCAAAACCGAAGAAACCCCCGACCAGCAGTCCCACCGGGATGGAGGCCGCAGCGCAAACAAACAGCATCCGCCTGAACCTCCCAGAAATCGTCTCCTTGAGGAAGCCCAGTGGGAAGTATGCCAGAAGCCCGAGGATCAGCCCGTACCCCGCGTCACCAAGGCACAGGGCGAAGAAGAGGGGGAAGGTGAATGCGAGGAGAGGGGTTGGGTCAAGCTCGTCGTATCTGGGGAGCCCGTAGATCTCGGTCAGGAGCTCGAAGTTCTCCACCACCTTGGGGTTCCGCAGCAGGACCGGCGCCTCCTCCACCTCCTCGCGCGAAACCTCCATCGTTTTGAGAATCATCCTTCCCCCCGATTGCTTCTCAAGCACCTCTCTGAGCTCGCTCGCCTGCTCTTTTTGAACCCAACCCTCGAACAGGACCGTTGCTTCGGTGTACCCAAACAGCTGGGAGGCCTCAAGCCTTTCCACATAAATCCCCAGCAGCTCTAGCAGGGGAGGGAGATCCTCCGCAAGTTCGGAGAGCGAGACGAGTTCCCTCCGCAGCCGCTCTTCCTCACCAGAAATTCTCCCCAGCTCCCTCTGGGTCTCCTCAAGAGGTTTTCCGCTCCGGAGGATCGCGGGAGGCTCTATCTGCTCAACACCCAGCCTGTAGAGGATGGGGGAGAGCCTGTGGGAATCCTCCCTCAGGCAGGCCAGCACAAAGAGAGGCTTGGCTCCAGCCGAGCACTTGAACCAGAACCTGTTCGGCAGCTCGGCCTGAAGTGCGGCCAGGAAGGATTTAACCTTCTCCTGCTCCAGCCTCCCGAGAAACACCGAAACTCTTTCCGAACCAAAAACGTGTTCCGGTTTCACGCCGAGCGAGAAAAGTTCCTTGGCTAGCTCCTCGGCCTTGAGCACCTCCTCCCTGCGCCGGCGCAGCTCGTCCCTCTTGGAAAGGAGAGCGGCCAAAGCTGGCTCGACCTGAGATAAAATTTTTTCCAGTCTGGAGAGGCATTCCTGAAGGCTTGGCTCCCCCCTCAGCGTAGTTCTTTTTCGGGGGGGGTTGAGCGCACCGAGTACCTGGTTTCCCCTCGAGAGAAGAGAGAGCAGCGGTTGGAGCTGCACCTCCCTCCTGCCCAGCTCGAGCTTGGTCCGCCTGAACTCCACGATCCCAACCTCATGCAGGCCCGAAACCACCTCCTCCTGAAGCCGCTGGGGAACAACCGCCCTGAAGACCAGCATCCGCTGGCTTCTGAACATTCAGCCCAGAACCTCCCTCACCACCAGCTGGCAGGCCTTCTCGAAATTCTTTGCAGCTTTCTGCTCCAGCTCGCGCGCTTCCTCCTCCGCCTCCGCCCAGAGCTTTCTAATTTCCTCCTCCGCCTTCTCCGCCCATTTCTGTACCTCCCTTTCGGCCTCGAGTTTGGCTTCCTCCACCAGTTTCCTCCTCAGTTGCTCGGCCCTCCCCCTAGCTTCCCTCCTCAGCTCCTCGGCCTTCTCTTGGGCGGCTTGGATGATTTCCCGGGCTTTTTTCTCGGTTTCCAGAATCTCCCCCAGCTCCTCCATTTTTCACCACCACCGAAACTATAAACGACTACGGTGTGGTTCCGGTTCTATAAACACCATACCAGAAAGAAGGATGGGTAGGATAGTTAGAATCACCGGACCCGTCGTTGTTGCCGAGGGGATGAAGGGGACGGGAATGTATGAGGTGGTCAGGGTTGGGGAAATGGGATTGATAGGTGAGGTCATTGGGCTACGGGGGGAGCAGGCCATCGTACAGGTTTACGAGGAAACCGCGGGGCTGAGACCCGGTGAGCCGGTGACGGCAACTGGGAGGCCGCTCTCAGCCGAGCTGGGGCCGGGGCTGGTGGGCTCGATATACGATGGGATTCAAAGGCCCCTACCGGAGATCAGGAAGAAAGGTGGGGATTTCGTGGAGCGCGGGATCTACCCCTTCGCCCTGCCCCGGGACAAGAAGTGGAAGTTCGTCCCAACCCTGAAGAAG
This sequence comes from Hadarchaeales archaeon (SeqCode), assembly GCA_038842485.1. GTDB lineage: Archaea > Hadarchaeota > Hadarchaeia > Hadarchaeales > JAWBSP01 > JAWBSP01. The sequence continues at coordinate 12,206 of JAWBSP010000012.1, read as the reverse complement.
GGGGAGGAGGTGAAGGGCGGAGAGATCTTAGGCACGGTGAAGGAAACCGAGCTTTTGGAGCACAGGATCCTAGTCCCACCGGATGTCTCGGGAAAGATTACTGAGCTCAACGAGGGTAGTTTCACGGTTGAGGAGCCCTTGGGGGAGGTGAAATCGGGGGGAGAGAAGGTCGAGCTGAGGCTCATGCAGGTCTGGCCCGTGAGGAAGCCCAGACCGTACAGGACCAAGCTCAACCCATCCGAACCACTCATCACCGGACAGAGGGTAACAGACATCCTCTTCCCGGTGGCGAAGGGAGGCACCGCTGCCATTCCCGGCGGCTTCGGAACCGGCAAATGCGTCACTCCCGAGACCCCGATTCTACTGTCAAACGGTGCGGTGAAAAGAATAGGAGATCTCTTCAATGAGCTTGCTTCTAGGGGGACGGTCATGGGGGACGGTGGGGAAAGCTTCGTTATGGCTGGGAGAGGGGTCAAGGTAATCTCCCTTGGTAGACATGGGCTGGTGAAGAAGGGAGTTCACGTCGCCTATCGCGGAACGACCGATGCCCTCGTGCAGATAAGAACCAGAAGCGGAAGGATGGCAAAGTTAACCCCAGTTCACCGCCTGCTCGTATTCTTCCCGGATCTCACAATCCGAGAGATACCCGCGGCACAGTTAAAACCGGGGATGTACCTAGTAGCGCCGCGAAGACTCAAGATCGCGGGGAGGACCAAATTCCTCTCCGCCTACTCCTGCTTCAAGCCCAGCATCAGGTGCTGCGACATTAGGGCTATTGAGGAAATGGTAAAAACGATAGACCAACTCCGGAAGAAGAAATCCCTTGCAGAAATAGCCCGTTCGGTTGGGGTGAGTTATGACCTTCTAATGGGATACTACCATCGCCGGAACAGTCCGACACTCGAATTCCTACAGCGCCTTTCCAAACTGAGAGGCAAAAGGATACCGGTAAGAATGGTCAAGAAGAAGGGAGGAAAGCCCGTTAAAATTCCCCGCAGTGTTGATGAAAGGCTAGCGGAATTTTTGGGGCTCCTCCTTTCGGATGGCATGATAAAGGGGAACAGCGTTTACTTTTTCAACAACAATCCCTTCCTGCTGGCGCGCTTTTCCAAACTCTGCCGTGAGCTTTTTGGATGTGAAGCTAAACCGGGGGAGGAGAGAACTGCCAAATCCCGGTATGTGTGCAATGGTGCCCTAGTCGAATTTCTCCGGGCGCTTGGATTCCCAGGACGAAAAAAGTCCCGCAGTTGCAGGATCCCGCCGGCAGTGCTGATGTCTCCCAAGCGGGTGGTTCGTGCTTTCTTAGAAGGCTATCTAAACGGGGACGGGTCGTTTTCCGGTCGGACACTGGAAATTTGGACGGCAAGCGAAGACATGGCCATCGATCTTTCGTACATTCTAAGCAGACTTGGAATTCTCTACAGGGTTTCTAAAAGAGCTGGATATTACAGGATTGACATAGAGGGGAAAAGAGAGCTGCAAAAAATCTTTAAGCTTCTTTCCAAGTCTTGCGTTTTCCACCGAAAAATCAAAAACTATCTCACGCGCTGCTCCAGGGCTTATGAATCTGTTGATGTGGTTCCCGTCTCGGCCGATCTTTTAAGGGAAACCCTTCGCAGGCTTGGCATAACAAGAACCTATCTGGAAAGCAGGGGAATCTTCATTAAAAATTATACAGACCTAGGAGAGACACCGACTGCTGACACCTTCGTCAAAATCGTGAAAGCTATGCGCGATGCTGGGCTCGAAAGCGAGAGCAGGTTTAATGCGATCTCCGAATTGCTTAAAGATGTCGTTTTCGAGAAGGTGAAGGAGGTGAAAATTCTACAGACACCCAGTCCCGTGTACGATATCACCGTTCCAGAAACCCATAACTTTGTGGGAGGATTCGGCCCCCTCCTCCTCCACAACACCGTTTTTCTCCACCAGACTGCCAAATGGTCTGACGCACACGCCATTGTGTATGTGGGTTGTGGCGAGCGGGGGAACGAGATGTGCGACGTTCTGGTGCACTTTCCTCAGCTTAAGGACCCCCGGACAGGTAGGCCGCTCATGGAGAGGACTGTGCTGATCGCGAACACCTCCAACATGCCGGTCGCGGCTAGGGAGGCAAGTGTTTACACCGGCGTCACCATCGGCGAGTACTTCAGGGACATGGGGTACCACGTTGCCCTGATGGCGGACTCGACCTCGAGATGGGCGGAGGCGATGAGGGAGATCTCCAGCAGGCTGGAGGAGATGCCTGGGGAGGAAGGCTTCCCGGCTTATCTGGGCTCGAGGCTTGCGGAATTCTATGAGAGAGCTGGAATAGTTGAGACCTTATCCGGGTTACGGGGCTCCCTCACGATTCTAGGGGCGGTTTCTCCACCGGGAGGGGACTTCTCCGAGCCCGTGACGCAGAACACCCTTAGGATCGTGAAGGTCTTCTGGGGCCTTGACAGCGCGCTGGCGGACCGCAGGCACTTCCCATCCGTAAACTGGCTCACAAGTTACTCTCTCTACTTGGATACCGTGGAGGGGTGGTGGAACAAGTTTGGGGACTGGTCGAAGCTCCGGAAGGAGGCTATGGCCATTCTTCAGAGGGAGGCGGAACTCCTGGAAATCGTCAGGCTGGTCGGCCCGGATGCCCTCCCCGAACCCGACCGGGGCCTGCTGGAGGTGGCGAGGATGATTAGAGAGGACTTCCTTCAGCAGTCGGCCCTTGACCCGGTCGATACCTACTGCCCTCCCGAAAAGCAGATCCGCATGCTGGAGCTCATTCTAGAATTCCATCGCTTGGCGAGCGAGGCCATCAAGAGCGGGGTTCCCGTTGGAAAGATAAAGAGTCTTCCCGTGGTCGAGCGGATAGCCCGCCTCAAACAGCGACCACTGGAGGAATTTGAGGGAGAGGCCGAAAAATTGGAGAAGGCAATGAAGGAATCGTTCAGGGAGCTGGTAAAGTGAAGGCTAAGGAGTACCTGACCATCTCAAACATCTCCGGGCCCCTGCTGGTGGTGGAGGGGGTGAGGGATGCCGCGTACGGGGAGGTGGTAGAGGTCACAGGACCGGATGGGGAGAGACGCAGGGGACAGGTGCTGGACTCGCGCGAGGGTATGGCCATCATCCAAGTCTACGAGGGAACAACGGGGCTGGACACCAAGGGGACCAGAGTGAGGTTCACAGGCGAAACTGTAAAGTTTGGGGTCGGGCTGGAGCTCCTGGGACGGATCTTCAACGGCAGAGGGGATCCCATCGATGGCGGACCAAAACCCATTCCAGAGGAGAGGAGGGACGTGCACGGGGCACCCCTGAACCCCGCCGCGAGGGACTACCCAAGCGAGTTCATCCAGACCGGTATCTCGGCAATCGACGGCATGAACACGCTCGTGAGGGGACAGAAGCTCCCCATCTTCTCAGGCTCGGGACTCCCGCACAACGAGATCGCCGCCCAGATCGCCCGGCAGGCGAAGATCCCGGGGAAGGAGGAGGAGTTCGCGGTAGTCTTCGCCGGGATGGGGATCACCCACGCGGAGGCCTCCTACTTCAGGTCCGAGTTCGAGAAGACGGGGGCGCTCGAGAGGGCTGTCCTCTTCCTGAACCTTGCAAACGATCCCGCCATAGAGCGCATCCTGACCCCAAGGCTGGCCCTCACAACCGCCGAGTACCTGGCCTTCGATCAGGGGATGCATGTGCTTGTCATCCTTACCAACCTTACTAACTACGCGGAGGCCCTGCGGGAGATTTCCGCCGCCAGGAGCGAGGTTCCGGGCAGAAGGGGTTATCCGGGCTACTTGTACACCGATCTCGCCACCATGTACGAGCGGGCTGGGAGGGTCTTGGGAAAGAAGGGCTCCATAACCCAGATGCCCATCCTCACGATGCCGGGGGACGACATCACCCATCCCGTTCCGGACCTGACCGGGTACATCACAGAGGGGCAACTGATACTGGACCGCCAGCTCCACCACAAGGGAATTTACCCCCCCATCAACGTTCTGCCCTCACTCTCTAGGCTGATGAAGGACGGCGTTGGGGAGGGAAAGACGAGGGAGGATCACATGGAGCTTTCCAACCAGCTGTATGCGGCCTATGCGGAGGGCAGGGATTTGCGGGCGCTGGTCGCAGTGGTGGGGCAGGAGGCGCTCACCGAGAGGGACAGGAGGTACTTGGAGTTCGCCGAGAGGTTTGAGCGGGAGTTCGTCAACCAAGGGCTGTATGAAAACAGGGAGCTGGAAACCACGCTCGACATCGGATGGGATCTTCTCCGGCTACTCCCGGAAAGCGAGCTCAAGAAGGTGAGGCCGGAATACATTCGGAAGTATCTGCGGAGGGAGGGAGGCGCTCGGCACTCAAAATCCTCATCATAGTTCAGACTAGCCTTTACCTCATCGCGCTAATTTTTCGACGCGCCAGTTTATAGGGTGAGTCCCCGGTTGGAATTATTTTGTGGCGGATACAGTATGATGCCCAGATTTAGGGGAGGAGTGCATCCGCCCGAGAGGAAGTGGACCGCCTCAAAACCGACAGAGAGAGCTAGGACCCCCCAGCGGGTGATAATTCCCTTGCGCCAGCACGTGGGGGCTCCCTGCGATCCGCTCGTAAAGGTTGGGGACACCGTGAAGAGGGGACAGAAGATCGGAGACTCTGCCGCCAGGGTCTCCGCTCCCGTTCACTCCTCCATCTCTGGGGTGGTGAGCAAGATCTCGACCGAACTCGCCCCCTCCGGAGAATTCGTGACCTGCATCACCGTTGAGTCGGACGGGAGGGATGAAGAGATCCAGCTTCCACCCTTAGACCCAAACTCCCCCAAGGAGGTGCTCCTCCAGCGAATCAGGGAGTGCGGGGTGGTGGGAATGGGGGGAGCGGGATTTCCCACCCACATCAAGCTGAATCCTCCCAAGCCAGTTCACACCCTCATCGTGAACGGGGTGGAGTGCGAGCCGTACATCACCTGCGACCACAGGCTCATGCTGGAAAAGCCGGAGGAGATCATGGAGGGGGCGAAAATTGCCGCAAACCTTCTTGGAGTGCGCAGAGTGATCGTGGCCGTGGAGGACAACAAACTGGATGCGGCCGAACGGATGAGGCAGGTGGCAGAGGGCTTCGCGGAGGTTTCGGTTCTGAAGACGAGGTATCCGAGGGGAGATGAGCGGCACCTGATCAAGTCACTTCTGGGGGTGGAGGTTCCAGCAGGGGGGCTACCTTTCGATGTCGGGGTGGTGGTCCAGAACGTGAGCACCCTGAAGGCGGTCGCCGATGCGGTGAAGGGGAAGGCGCTGGTGGAGAGGGTGGTGACCGTCACCGGGGAGGTGGGCGAGCCCAAGAATTTGCTTGTGAGGGTGGGAACTCCTTTCTCGGATCTCCTCGAGCAGTGCGGGGGTGTTGCGGGAAAGGCAGCCAAAATTATAGCGGGAGGACCCATGACCGGGGTGGCCCTGTCCCGGGATGCGCCCGTCGCCAAAACCACGGGATGCGTGCTGGTGATGGGTGAGGTTCGCAGGGAGGTGGAGGAGCCCTGCATAAGGTGCGGGAGGTGTCTGGATGCCTGCCCGATGGGGCTCATGCCCACCCTGCTCGCCAAGCTCGTGAGAGCCGGAAGGTACGAGGAGTGCCTCTCAAACTACATCCTGAGCTGCGACGAGTGCGGGTGCTGCGGCTACGTCTGCCCCTCCAAGATCCCGCTCGTCCACCTGATGAGGGAGGGGAAGCTGAAGGCCTCCGCACTGGTGAAAAAATGATGCAGAATCTCACCGTTTCCCCTCCCCCTCACCTCAAGAGCAGGCTGGCTTCGGACCATATCATGCTTGCCGTCTGCCTGTCCCTCCTCCCTGCCGCTTGCTGGGGGGTATACGCCTTTGGGATCGGGGCGCTCAGAATCATCTCGACCTCCATCTCCTCCGCTCTGATTTCTGAGTGGATTGGCTGCTGGATGATAAGGAAGGAACCGGGGCTCTCGGCGGCGGTGACCGGACTCCTGCTCGCCCTCTGCCTTCCACCGTCCGTCCCACTCTGGATCCCGGCGGTCGGGTCGGCCTTCGCCATCTTCGCGGGTAAAATCGCCTTCGGGGGGACCGGGAACAACATCTTCAACCCAGCACTGGTGGGGAGGGCCTTCCTCACCCTCTCCTGGCCCGCCCTCCTCGCGCCCTCTACCTGGCCCGTTCCCTTTGAGGCCACCTCCTCCGCCACGCCACTGAACCTTTGGAAGCACCAGCATGTCCAGCCCTTCTCCCTCTCTGACATGTTCTGGGGTTTCAGACCGGGATCGATAGGGGAGATCTCGGCCGCCTGCCTTCTGGTGGGGGGAGCAGCCCTTCTCGCCCTGAGGCTGATTGACTGGAGGATACCGGCATCCTACCTCGGAACTGTCGCCCTCCTGACCTGGGTGCTCGGGGAACCGGTCGCCTTCCACCTTCTGGCCGGTGGACTCCTGCTGGGGGCATTCTTCATGGCCACGGACTACGTCACCACCCCCATCACCAAGCGGGGGAAGCTCCTCTTCGGGGTGGGGGCGGGATGCCTGCTGGTGGTGATAAGGGAGTTCGGAAGCCTTCCGGAGGGGGTCACCTTCTCCATCCTGATCATGAACGCCTTCTCCCCGCTCATCGAGAGGTTCACCAAACCCAGAGTGTACGGAACCAAATCAGTTTCGGGCTGAAAGCTTGGGGCAGCTCTTAGTCAGGTGCATCTTGTAAGAATACCTGTCCTCCATCACAAACCCGCACCTCGGGCAGGAGAAGGACTTCTCCTTACGTCGAGTGGTTGTTCTCATACCCACACCTCGGGCAGGGGTTCCTTGAATAGTCCAGCCCCTGCGGGTATAGGTAGAAGAGCCTACACTTCTTGCACACCGTTGGCAGCGCGTCCATCCTCATCATAAAATTTCAGTTATATCGTGTATATAAATCTTTTTTAGCCTTCAAAATTTTCGGATTTTTCCGAAAGATTGAAAAAACCGGTTGGCGGCAAACGCCCCCCGAGCGGTGTGAAATTTTTTGGGTATATTGATGGTGGTCTTAGCCTGCCGTAGGTGTCTCGGAGAGCGCCTGCAACGAACCCAACTTCCCTAGGAGGGTCAGATGCGTGGTGGGTCAGCTGGACTGGAGCCTCGAAGAAAAGCTGAAGGAGCTGGAGAGGGTGGGGAGGTGGCTGTCGGTTCCCACTAGGGAGGATGTAGAGAAGGTACACGAACTTTGCCTCCAGGAGGGGAGAAAGGGCAGCGCTTTTCAAAAATCTAGCAGCCCAGAGCCGAGAGGAGCCTCCTAGTGGTCTCCCTGATTTCCCGCTCCTCGGTCGGAAGGTAGGGGAGTCCCTCCTCTCCCCCAACCACCTGGGCCAAACGGTGAATGGCCTCCGAAGCCGGGCAATTGGGCTCGTAAACCACCACCGGGACCCCCTCCCTTTCCGCCTCCCTGACCTTCGGATCCTCCGGTATCTCGGCCAGAATGGGGAGCCCCTTGACCGCCCTGCTCATGAAGGCCTCCACCTCCTCCCTGGCGAGATCGGTTGCCCCCACCCGGTTCAGCACGAGTCCCCTCGTCCAGGCTCTCAGGAGGTTGGCCAGCCTGATCGTCTTGTAGCAGTCCACCAAGCTGGCGTACGAGGGAACGCTCACGGGAAGGGCCTCCCTGGCAGCCGCGAGGGAGAAGAGGGTGGATTCCTGAATCCCGGCCGCGGCATCGATGAGGAGGATGTCCGCCCGGTTCAGGAGCTCCGTAACTGTCTCCTCCACCTGCTCGCGCTTCAAGTTCGGGAGAACCTCCTGGACCTCCTCGAATCTGAAGCCCGCCGGCAGCACCTGAACCCCGTAGTTCTGGTAGAGGGCCTGGTCGAGCGAGGCCTCCCCCTTCAGCACGTCGAAGAAGGTGATCTCACACCTATGCATCCCCATGACGATGGAGAGGTTCGCCATCGCCAAGTCAGCGTCCATGATGATCACCCGTTTCCCCATCGAGCCCAGCGCGATCCCGAGGTTGGCCGTGAGGGTGGTCTTGCCGGTTCCCCCCTTCCCGGAGCAGATGGAAATCGACCTGGGCTTTGGTCTGGGCATCGTATCTTGCGGAGGGGGCTAAATAAGCTGGGTGCTTTTTTTGATGGGAATTCTAGAGGATCTCGCGCTCCCCAAGCTCTTCCAGACGCTCAAAGAGAATCTGCTCGCGTGCCCCCGGGCTGCCGCCCTCAACGACCCAGAGTTCTCGGGCGCCCTCCAAGCCTTCCTTTCTGACCAGAGGGTAAGGGAGAGCATACAGATTTTGGGTGGCCTTAACCGCGAGCTCTGCGAGTGGCTGGACATCCTCCCCGCGCTGGCCGGGATGGCGGCACCCATCCTCGCGGACATGCTGCAGAACGAGCGATGCAGGGAGTACCTGGCCCGCATCCTGCTGAGTTCCAGCCGGTTGCTCCGGGAAACCTTGGCCATTGCGGTGGCAAAGAAATGAGGAAGCTCAACGTCCTCCTGCTGGGGTGGAACGGCGTGGACAACACGGGTTCGGAGGCGAAGCTCTTGGTAACCATCAGAGATGTGAAGGAGGCCTTCGGCGAGAAGCTCGGAAAGCTCTACGTGCTGGTGGCCGGACCCTCGGACGAGCGGAGGTACGTGAAGGACCCGGACATTGAAATCATTTCCATCTACCCGCTGCTCGAGGGAGGGCTCGAAAACCTTTACAGGCTCATCTGGGGGGAAGTCTACGATGTGGTCGTGCTCTGCGAGGGCTCAACCTTCCTTGACACCTACCACGACGGATTCCTCTGGCTCTTCCTGCTCGCGGCAAGACTTCAGCACCTGAGGGGAAGGTACACCATCTCCTACTCCAACGACTGCAGCCCCATGAAGTTCTACAACGCCTCAGCCTCGGCCCGGACCCTCAACCGCTGCATAGACCTCATCATGGTCAGGAACCCGGATGCCAAGAAGCGCATGATCCAGTACGGGGTGACGAAGGAGATTCACGTGACGGCTGATGGGGCCTACCTCTACCCCACCCCACCAGAGGAATACCGGAGGACGTTGCTGCGGCACCTGGGACTTGGCGAGAAGCCCATCATCGCCGTCGCCCCGAAGGAGTTCTGGGGACTCCTTCCCATCACGCCCAAGCTCTACCCGAAGGAGGGATACAAGACCATCAACGCCATGTGGAACCTGGAATACGGGTACGTTCCCATCCTCAGCAGGAAACTGCCCCAGCCCAGCTACTGGCTGGCAGTTAGCCCCGAGGGGAGGAAGCTGAGCGAGCAGTTCAAAAGGGACATGGCTAGGTTCTGCGACTACTTGGTGGAGCGGTTCGGGGCAAACATCCTCCTGATCGGGATGGCCGCCTTTGAGGGTGACTGCGAGAACGCCAGAGAGATCATGGAACTCATGAAACACAGGGGGGAGGCGCGCTGGGTTCCCTCCTTCCGGTACAACGTGGACGACATCAAGAGCCTGCTGGTGGAGTCCCGCTTCCTGATCACCACCCGCTACCACGCCTCCGTCCTCTCCTCCTCGGCTGGGGTTCCCATGATAGCCATCTCCTCGGACTCCAGGCTGGAGGCGGTCTTCCGCGAGCTCGACCTCATGGACTTTTACATCCCGGTCAGGGTAAGCCCGCCGGAGATGCCGGCCGACCTCTACGACCGGCTCGTCGGCATGATGGAGGCTCTCGCCAAGAGAGAGGAGGAGATAAGGGAGAGAATAAGGAAACAGGACAAAATCTTCGTGGAGCGGGCCTCCCAGAACCGCGAGCTGCTGAAGAAGTGGGTTAGGGAGCGCTTCGGTGACTGAATGGGCGCGCTGAGAAACCTCCTAGGCCTGCTCTCCCTTCCCCTGCACCTGAGCAAGGTTCTCCTCAGAATGGACGGGGAGGCCAAGAAGGCCCTCCGAAAGTCCCTCTCAACCATCGACCCCGGTGCCCTCAAAGCGGTGCTCGGGCTGCTGGACGAGCTCGGTCCCGACCTGACCGCCAAACTTCTGGGCAACTACCTCATCTTCTCGGCCGCCATGCACGAGAAGCTCTCGACCTTCCTGAAACCCGGGGATTTCCAAAAACTGAAACTGGGGGAGGATTTGAAGCGGGGGCTGCAGGGGCTGGCCGTTTCGAACCCGGAATTCACTCGGGCGTTCGGCTCCTTCCTGGGACTGGTGCTGGGGCGAACCCTCAAGGGAATGATGGAGAGCGAGGAGTTCAGGAGGAACCTTGCGGAACTGCTGAAGAACCTAGGCCTGCTCTGGGAGGAGACTTACAGACTTCCTAGGGGGTAGTTCGTATATCTGCCACCATCGGGGCTCGACTGATTTGCATTATGCACACGTGTGAAGTGTTTGGCTGACTAAAAACTATGCACACGTGTGCAGTATCCAACTAAGCCTTTGATCTTGTACTGGAACCGTTTTAGTCGGGCCCCTCAAATCATATTTTTTCTTCACGAGACGAGACAAACCGAACCGCCGATCTTGCGCCATTTTTTCCGTAGCAACTCGTTGAGTCGCACGTAGAATCGCTAGCATTTCTGCGAGCCCCCGAGTGAACAGGACCTTGGTGCCGTGTGCACACGTGTGCATAATTCCACCGTGTTTTCAGAAACCTTTTCTGAATGAGAAAGCGGGAGAATGCACACGTGTGCAGTGACAAATTCGTTGCTCGACAATCACGGCACGCTGGCTCGCAAGCATAAACTTCAAATGCCAATCGTTTTAGCAGACGAAAAGAACAGCCAGATTACGCACGTAGTTCCCAATTAAAATACTCCCGGCGGACATTCTTTCCGATGCGCAAATGGCTTGTCGTCCTGCCGCTTCTCCTCCTCTTCCCTCCGGCGCTTTCCCGGTACGTTTACGAGCCCGGCACTTTACGTGGTGAGGATCCGCCCGGTCCTAGAGGGGAGCGTTCTGGATGAGGAGGAGGGATTTGGGGTTCCCGCACGAATAGTCGGCCTGCTCCAATCCGGCTCTGGAGAGAACTCGCTTAGCCAGCAGGCTGCGGAGAACGGGGAGTTCAGATTCATTCTCCCCCCGAAAACTTCTCCTACCGCCTGACCTTCGCCCACCTCGGTTACGAGAACCGGGAGGTTGAGGGGGAGATCAGGTTGGGGGAAAGCAAGAGGCTGCGGATTCTGCTCAGGTACGACCCCTTCGACCTGAGCCTCCCTGACTCCGGAAGCGTGGAGGAGCCTGGGCGGCGGTCACCTACAGGCGGACCTGGACGGAGCCCTACACCGTCACTCGAGAGGTCACCCTTCCGCCCGAAACGAGGACCGTGACCAAGTGGCGGTGGGAGGAGAAGGTTACGAGGCAGGAGCGGTACTGGGTGGAGGGGCACTATGAAAGGGTCTGGCGCTGGAAGACGAAGAAGGTCTCGCTCGGGCTCTTCGAGATCACCATCCCTTATTACTGGTACGACGACGTCTGGGTCGAGGGGCACTGGGAGACCAGAACGATTGAGGAGTGGGTTCAGAAGGAGGGGATGAGCCCGCCCACAGGTCCGAACGTGAGGAACGTCCAGAGCGTCCAGCAGCAGGTCCAGGTGGAGCGGAAAACGACCGTCACGGAGACCGGGAGCTATGTATACGAGCAGGAGGTCACGTGCTACCATTCGCTGGGCTTTCCGGCCCTTGCCGTCCCCGTCTCGGCGAGGCTGCTTAACGGATACGAAAACCTCGTGAGGGTTGAGGCGGTCGGGGTGAACTCGGCCCCTCTGACCCTCTCGGGGAGGCTTTCGGGAACGTTGTACCTCCAGCCGAGCTCGGCGGGGACTCATCAGGTCAGGATCCTCGGGAGGGACAGCGGGGGAAGGGTGGTTGAAAATAAACCCTTCACCCTCACCGCTAGGAGCACTTCACCGCCGCCCGCCGCCTACGGGCCCGCGAGGCTCGTCAAGACCATTCCCGAACAGATGAGGTCACCCACTCGTTGTTTTCCATTCGGTAAAGTGACACCTTCAGCCAGAGTGAAACCGGGAAGTCAGGTCTATGGCTACTTGGCCACCTCCCTAGTCCCCATGAGCATGTCTCCTTGTTGTCTAGGTCTCTTATACTCCACTCCCCCTCAACGTTTTCCATCCAAGTACTGAAGCTAAAAATCTCTCCCGGTTTAAGTCTGCTAAGAACCCAAACATCTTTGGGCCCCGATGGATGCGTATTGTTGTAACCACCCCCCCCACGATGTAGAAGTCAGGAGCTAGACCGTTCCAGCCAACCTCAGCCAGCAAAGTCAGCCCTGTTTCGGATTTCTTGTAAAGAGAGTAAGAGAT
>JAWBSP010000011.1:0-40804 GCA_038842485.1 Hadarchaeales archaeon (SeqCode) | reverse complement strand
CCTGGTTCTGCGGGAGGTACATGGTGGCCGCCAAATCCCCCGCCACCGGTGGCTTCGGGATGGCAAATTCTGGCGGATCCTTCGGCCCCGAACTCAGACGGGCTGGGTACGACGCAATTTTCTTCACCGGAAAGGCTGACTCACCCGTGTACTTCTACCTAGAGGGAGAGAGGAAGGAAATCCGGGATGCCTCACACCTGTGGGGGAAGGATGCTTACGAAACGGATGCCCTCATCAGGAAGGAATCCCCGAAAAGCAAGGTGGCGTGTATAGGTCGGGCCGGTGAGAAGCTTTCCTACATCGCAGGAATCGTAAACGAGCGAAACCGGATTGCCGCAAGGACAGGGATGGGGGCAGTGATGGGGAGCAAGAGACTCAAAGCCGTGGCGGTGGTGGGAACCAAGAAAGTTGAGGTTCATTCTAGGGAGAGGCTGCTCGAACTCAACAAGGAATTTCTGCACAAGTACAAGACCCCCCTCACCAAGCTCACGGACGAGGATACCCTGAAGCTGAAGTGGGGCAGGCTCATCCCGGCCGTCGGTCGCCTCACCTTATGGTCCTCCATTCTGATAAGGATTCAGCCCATCTTCTTCAGGCTGCTCATGGGCAGGTACGGGACCCCCGGTTTTGCGGGATGGTCGATGACCTCTCAGGATTCACCCATAAAGAACTGGGCTGGGACCCAAGCGGACTTTTCCACGCGGCAGGTCATGAAACTCACCGATGAGTCCATTCTGAAGCTGAGGAAGGCCAAGCATTCCTGTGAGGCTTGCCCGTTGGGCTGCACCAACTTGGTGGCAAGCGGAGGGAGGTACCAGCTGGAGGAGGTCAAGGTGGAGTACGAGTGCCTAGCCTCCTTTGGGCCCAACTGCCTGAACTCGGATCTCAACAGCATCCTGAAAGAAATCGATTTGTGTAATCGGGAGGGGATGGACGGGATTTCTGCGGGGTCGGTGGTGGCCTTCGCCTGCGAGTGCTACGAGAAGGGGATCCTGACGGAGAAGGAGCTGGGCTTTCCCCTCAGGTGGGGCGATGGACCCTCCCACGTGATGCTACTGGAGAGGATGATCTCAAGAGAAGGGATAGGGGACCTGCTAGCCGATGGTGTGAAGAGGGCCTCGGAACGCATACCCAACTCCAAACCGCTCGCTGTTCACGCCGGGGGGATAGAGCCGGCCATGCATGACCCCCGCCAAGATCCGGGTTACGGGATAGCTTACCAAGCGGAGCCGGTGCCGGGAAAGCACCTGCACGCCATAACCTTCATTGACCTAGAACAACTGGAGAGCATCCTAGGCACCGAGCCCTCCCCCCCGCTCTACCCCAAAACTTGGAGGTTTGAAAACTGGGAGTTCCACGGGAGAAGGGCGGCCCGTGCCTCCGCCTACTTCCACGCCCTCTCCGCCGCTGGGGCCTGCCTCTTTGGACCCCTCACCGCTGGCAAGAACTGGAAGCTCCTAGAGTATCTAAACGCAGCCAGTGGATGGAACCTTACCCGAGAGGACCTCCGAAAGATTGGAGAGAGAATCCTCACTCTCATGCAGGCGTTCAATTACCGGGAGGGGATCAGACCGGAGGACTTCCGCCTCTCTCAGCGGGCTGCCGAGCGCTGCAACTTGATTGACGCCCAGAGGGCCTTCTACGAGGAGCTTGGTTGGGATCCCGTCACGGGACTCCCGAGCAGGGAAAAACTGGAGGAACTGGGGCTGGGGTGGGTGCAGCTCACATGACCGTTTGTTTGGTGGACGGGGCGGGTGGCTTCATAGGTTCCTACGTGGTGAGGTGGCTCCTCAAAGAGGGTTACCAGGTCAGGGCAACGGATTTACCTAGGGCCAATCTCGAGTGGGCTGAGAAGGAGGGTGCGGAGGTGATGAAGGCCGACCTGCTGGACCGAAAGCAGCTGGATCCTCTTTTGAAGGGAGTGGACTGGGTATTCCATGTCGCGGGCCTTTTCGACTTCAGCCTTCCCTACCCGGTCCTCTATGATGCGAACGTGATCGTCACCCGGAACCTCTGCGAGGCCGCTCTCCGGGCCGGGGTGGGCTCTTTCGTCCACTGGAGCACGGTCGGGGTTTACGGGAGGATTTTCTACATCCCCGTCGACGAGAACCACCCGAAGAATCCCACCAACAACTACGAGAAAACCAAGTGGATGGGGGAACAGGTGGCAATGAGCTACGTAGCGAGGGGACTTCCGGTTAGGGCCATCAGACCCACGCTCGTTTACGGTCCCGGCAGCAAATATGGGGTGGCCCTCTTTCTCTCGACAGTGGTCGCAGCCTACTGGGAAACGAAAAAAGCCCCCGTCAGGATAGTGGGGGACATGCTCACCCACCACGTACATGCCGATGATGTAGCGAGGGCCGCCATTCATCTCGCCAAGAAGCCCGACACTGTGGGAAAGGCCTTCAACGTGGCGGATGACAGACCCGTTACCATGACGGAGATGTTTGATGCCATCGCGGACTCCCTCGGAATAGAGAAGGGTCTCCCCCTGCCCATCCTGAAACCCTTCGTCAAAATGGCGGTGGCCATGACCGCCCCCCTCGCCCCAACCCTTGAGAAGACCATCATCTCCATGTTTGGTGTGATCAACAAGATTGCGGCTGAGAAGTGGGAGAACGTTGTGAAAAAATATGGGATAAAGGACATCCTCAGACCAAGGATTGACATGGACTGGCTCTTCTCCTACGGAGCCATCAAGCTCTCCAAGTGGAAGTGGATTCCTGCCGGAGATCACGTTTACGACACCAAGGCACTCAAGGCCACTGGCTTCGAGTTCAAATGGCCCGACTTCAGGGAGGGGCTGAAAAAGACGGTGGAGTGGTACCAAGAGAACGGCTGGTTGCCCAAGGGGATTTAAAAAGGAGGATTTCATAGAAGATGGGGTTCCTTCCCCTGTTCTGGCTGGCGCTGGGTCTGGTGGGGCTATTCGATGGAGGGTTCGTGATCTGGCAGGCTAGGGGAAAGGCAAGGGTAATTGGCGTGGCCACCCTCATCCTGGGCCTCATCGGAATCCTCCTGTTCCTTGATGGGACGTGGGGATTCATAGGGGTTCTGCAGCAATGGGGAACTGGTGCGGTGGTGGAGGATATCAAGACCGTCATTGGCGCAGCCGTTGGGTTTCTCATCCCGACCGGGCTCCTCATCCTCGCCCTCCTAGAGTGAGAATTCTTCTCTGGCTTTTACCCGTCGCCGATGTTTTCTATCTTAAGAGGATCCTAAACTTCTACCAGCGGTGGGGTGTGGAGATCCCTTTGAAACATGCTAAAATCGGCCTCCTAGAGAGGTGGATAGGGTACCTGCCTGTCGGTTTTGTTGGGGGATACTTTTTAGGCCTCAAAGCCTTGCTCATGTACCTTGTTGTTCTCTTGCCTGCTGGCTTGCTGGAGTTTTACCTCATGAGCCGGGGAACAAGACCTTGGTCATTTTTCAGGGCGAAAGCGAGAGGAACGGTTGCAAAAATCTTTCTGCTTGAGGCATACAATGCATCCTCCTATTTCATGTTGGGGGTGGGATTGGGGATGCTCCTTTAGTGGACATTAGGGTAGAAAGTGTGTAACAAGCCAGATCGCCCAAGCCATTGCACCAAGCAGTACGGAGGCTATTCCCAAACCCCTCTCCGTTGCGGGTGCATACGCGAGAGAGATACCTCCGAGGACACATGCCAATGACCCGAAGACTGGCGAGTAGTCAAAACACCCCAAGATGCCAAAAACCATGCCCGCGCAAGCTAGACTAAACGCCAGTTCCCTCCGTTTTCTCATCTTTCTTTCAACCAGCAGGGTGAAGATTTTTTTGTTACCGTAAACTCGAATCGAATGGCACGTCAGATCGCCCATCAATTCTCATGTCTTTCGATTGTCGGTGTTCATCATCCGTGCCAAAATTTTTTGTACACACTTAATTTATCTCCTTCGCAGGAGGGTACCGACCGTCAAGACACCGCCAACCGCGAGAATTAGGATAATAACCCAGGAGGGCAAGGGGAGCTCCCTCTCGAGCTGGGCCTTCCTCCCCAGATTCGCCAGAATCTGACTGGAGTACTCAAGGGACCGGCGGGCGTGCTCGGCTGAACTGAAGTTCTCGGCGAGATTGTAGTGGTTCCTGGCCTCAGCGAGCACCGGATTCTCCTGCCCCACAAGCCTGCCCGCCATCTCGAGCGAGAGCCTACACGCCTGAAGCAGCATGGGCAGAATGTCTGAATCTTCCACCGCAGAAATTTCCACAGCCTCGCTTATGGTAGGGGAAGGACCGAAATACTCTATGGAAATGGAGGAATCAGAGGAGGAGAGGCCTCTAACGGCCCTCTGCAATCTGGTTGGTTCAGACTTGAAAATATACTCCCTCCCTTCCTTTGTCCAAGTCGGATCGACGGACTGCCAGCCAAAAGCGGGCGTGTAGATCTCCACCCAAGCATGTGCCCCGAACCCGCCGTTCTCCCTAGGAACCCAGCCGGTGCAGAGCCTGGCGGGGAGACCGCTAGCCCTTGCCAGTGCGATGGTCAAGTCGCTGTACCCATCACAGTCCCCGGTCCGCTGGGCGAGGGTTTTTAGCGCCCCTTGCCTCAGTTCCGTCTCCCTGTATGTTATCAGTCCGCCCACTCCCTGAAGCAGCCGATAGGCTATGGTATACACATCGGATTCCCTCCCAACCAGTTGAGTGGCGAGCTCTTGGATGGAGGGATTGTTCACCTCCCACCAAGTGTCCGGTTGGAGGTAGCGGGCAAGCGATTCGTCTATCTCCTCAAGCCTTCCTGCAGCTTGAGGAGTTGGACATACGTACATTTCGGTGATATAGAGAAGCTGCAATTGAATTTCCTCACTTTCCCCCGGTCTGAGCCTCACCTCGATGTTGGCGTGCCAATTGTTCTCCTCGTCCAAGTACAAACTCTTCAGGGGGTGGGAGGAGGTGCAAAGTGTGGCAAACTGGTATTCTGAACGGTGAAACAGCAGAACATCCAGCAGAACGGTGCTGTCCCTTTCTCCCGGGTTGGACAGGGTTTCCGAGAGAGAAACCTCATACGAAAGAGGAGTGCGGTAAAAAATTGTATAGATTCCCTCAAAACTCTCACCCGCCGAGAGCGTTCTTCCAAGCTCGGCAAAATTCTCAAAAGCCCTTGCAGGGGAGGAAGCGAGGAAAAGTCTGGTTCCGGGCGGGCCCCAGACCCTCACTACGTAACTTTCCACTCGCCTCTCCGTGGCAAATCCCCCAAATCCTCCTCTGAACTCTGGCCCCGTACCCTCCACCGCCCCCTCTACCGTGCAGTCGAGCCTAAAACCACCATGACCACGTGTGGGAATCGGTGAGGTGAACGAAATCTCCACCTCTGTGTAGTTGTCCCTCTGTACCGGTGAGACCCTCAGCTCCCCTCCCTCCCGGTCCCAAGCCTGAATCCTTTCCACCCTCCCCGGAATTTTCCAGATCAGCCCGGAGATGGGAGGACCCTCATTGGTGATCTTTACATCAAGGGAGAGCCTCACGCTCCTGTCCGGCTGAATCCAGTAGTCCTGAATGATAAAGTTATAGTAGTACCCCGTCGCCTCCACCGTTGGGAGAAGGAGGATTAGAAAAACCACAACCGTCCCATACCTCATGGAAAGATTAACGTCGGAAGATTTACCTATTTTGTGAAGGTTCTGTTAGTAGAGAGGCGCTCTCCCGGTCAGCCCTCAAGAATGGAGGAGCTCTGCTCTCTCGCCAGAACGCTAGGATACGAGGTGAAGGGAAAAGTGGAGCAAATAAGGGAGCCGGATCCCGCCTACCAAATCGGAGAGGGAAAAGCCAGAGAGGTATCCGAAATGGTCAGGAAACTTGGAGTTCAGAAAGTCATCTTCGGCAACCCCCTCACGGCCGCACAGGCCTTCAGACTCTCCCAGATGTTCGGGGTAGAGGTAATCGACAGACTGCAACTTATCCTAGACATCTTCGCCATGAGGGCCGGCACTCCGGAGGCCAAACTGCAGGTGGAGTACGCAAGGCTGAGGTACGAGCTACCGAGGGCGAGGGAGAGGGTGAGGCAGCTCCTTTCCACCGAGCAGCCTGGGAGGATGGGCAGGGGGGAGTACGAGGTCAACATATACTACGACACCATCAGGCGGAGGCTCACCTACCTGAAGAGGAAGCTGGCAGACATCTCCAAGCGCAGGGAGCTGAAGAGAAAGCTGAGGAGAAGGAGGGGCTTCAGACTCGTCACGCTCGCGGGTTACACCAACGCCGGAAAGTCGACGCTTCTCAACGCATTAACCCATGCGAGGGCGGAGGTGGACAACATGATGTTCACGACCCTCACCACCAGAACGAGAGCCATAAAAGCCGCACCGAACCTGCTCCTGACCGATACCGTGGGATTCATTGAGGACCTCCCACCTTGGATGGTGGAGGCCTTCAAGGCTACCCTCGAGGAGATTTACCTCTCGGATCTGGTGGTGCTGGTTCTCGACTGTTCCGACCCTCTCCCGGAACTCTGCAGGAAGGCGAAGAGCTGCTTGGAAATCCTCTCTAGGTACGGTGTGAAAATCATTATAGCGCTGAATAAAATAGACCTCCTCTCCCCCGAGGAGCTCAAGACTAGGATTGATTTCCTCAACCACTCCCCCTACACCTTCGTACCCATCTCTGCAGCACGTGGGGAAAACCTGGAGGCACTAATGGAAACCATCAGACAGAAGCTTCTCCACTAGCTTACTCCCTCCGCTCAACCACAAAAGTTGCCATCTCCTTCAGGGCCTGCTTGGCCTCGGAGTCTCGGATTCTACCAAGGTAAGAAACGGCCCTCCTCGAAAATTGCAAGGCGATCCTCCTCGCGGCCTCAATAGCCCCGGTACTCTCAACCATTCGAACCGCCTCCTCTATCTGATTCCCCCTTATCCCCCCTCTAAGCATGCTGGTCAGCTCGCGGGCTCCTAACTCAATGGCCAAGAGAATGGGAAGGGTCATCTTCCCCTCTTTGAGGTCCCGCCACTTCTCCTTCCCAAATTCCTTCCCTCCCACGAGATCCAAAACGTCGTCCCGAATCTGAAATGCCACCCCAAGCCACAGAGCATACTCCCCCAAAGCCTCAACCTCCTCCATCTTTCCCCCGCCTAGTATGGCACCAGCCTTGGCTGAGGCCCTAAAAAGGGAACCGGTTTTAAGCCTAACCAGCTCGAAATAATCCTTCTTCCTCATGGGTTTTTTCCCCAGCACAAGATCCAGTGCTTGGCCCATACATACATCGAAGGTCGCCCGCGCAAAGGTGTGAAGCAGATTTGAAAATCTCTCATCACTCAAACCAACTCTGCTAGCGTTGCAATCAAGAGCCTCGAAAGCCTTGGCACAGAGGGCGTCCCCGGCTGTTATCGCCAAATCCCTTCCCCAGATGGTATGAACGGTTGGAACCCCCCTTCGCCTAGCGGAACCGTCCATGATGTCATCATGTATCAGAGTGAAGGTGTGCAGGAACTCGACAGCCACCGCTGCCTCCCTAGCATCTTCCATCCTTCCTCCCACGGCCTCGCAGGAGAGCAGGAGAAGACAGGGCCTGAGTCTCTTTCCCCCCGCCATGAGAAGGTGAGCCATGGATTCCCTCAATTCCATGGGTTTGATGCCAGACAAGAACTTCCCCATGCTCCTCCTCAGCAGAAGGTTGGTTCTGGAGAGGTAGTTCTCCAACCCCATTCACCTTTCCTCTTCCTATTTCAACTACCGCACCATGCTCGGGGACTGAAACTCTCGAACCCCAGATTAACCAAACATGCGAACGTTCGCAATGCCCTCTACCTTCAAGCCAGATTTTCAAACAAAAACAGGGGGATTCCGAAGATCGAACGTCCGTGAACTTCTTCCTCCATTTTTGTCGGTTCGGGGAACAAGGGCCTTTTCAAGGTGTTTTTCTCGCTTTAGTTTCCCTCTCAGAAAGCTTTTTATTGGAATATCTTCATATATTATTCGAGTATTCCAGGAGGTATCCTGCTTGAAGAAACGGGAAACTGGGAGAAAAACCCAAAAACTTCCCTCCACCGGTGACGGGCGGATGAAGGAGCTGATAGACATGGTCTCAGGCGACCATGGGCACGTGGTTATCTCATCTCTCATCGGAAAAGAGCTCACTGATGAGGGACTGGCCAGGATCACCGGGCTGAAGGTGAACGTGGTTAGAAGGATTCTCTACGATCTCTACGAGAGGAGGCTTGTAAACTACAGGAGGACTAGGGACGACGGGACAGGATGGTATGTCTACTACTGGTATCTGGAGCCAGAGAGAGCGGCGGAGTATCTGGAAACACACCACAGGCAAATGCTGGAAAAGCTGAAGGAAAGACTGGAGTACGAGAGGAACAATATCTTCTTTAGGTGCCCTAACAAATGCCCAAAAATCCCCATGGACAGAGCTTTGGAACTAGATTTTACCTGCCCAACCTGTGGCGAGAGGTTGGAACACTACGACAACTCTCCCCTCGTCCGGAGCCTAGAGGAGACCATCAAATCGCTGGAAAGCCAAGTTTCAAAATCTGGTTCCAATCTTGCGTCGTGAAGAAGCCCTAGAGATTCTGAGGAGAGCTGGCTGCCCAAAGGAAGTAATTGAGCACTGCTTGGCGGTAGAACGGGAAGCCATGAAACTTGCCCAGGAGATCTCCCGTTTCAGGAAGGTTGACTTGGAAACCGTAAGTATCGGTAGCCTCCTTCACGATGTGGGCAGGGCCAAAACCCACGGGATACTCCATGGAGTGGAGGGGGGCAGAATTCTGAGGGAGATGGGGGCGGAAAGATTTTCCTCTTTTGCTGAGAACCATCTGGGTGCCGGGATACCTGCGGAAGAAGCGGTGGAGCTAGGGCTACCCCCGAGAAACTTTCTCCCACGCACCCTAGAGGAGAAGATCGTGACCTACGCAGACAAGCTGGTGATGGGTAAAGAGGTCGTCCCCTTCGAGCGAGTTTTAGAAAGTTTCAAATCGGAGCTGGGAGAGAACCACGCTTCCATCAGGAGACTAGAATCGCTGCACAAGGAGATCGAAGCGCTCAGGAAAGGTTTTTAGAAAAGGCGACCATCCCCAGATGGCGCGGATGGGCGGAAGCAGGCATCTGAAAAGGCATGCCGCACCGAGAGTACTCAAACTACCTAGAAAGGAGAAGGTGTGGACCGTGAAGGCGATGCCAGGTCCCCACCCACTAGATCGAAGCATCCCGCTCGGGATCCTGCTGAGGGACTACTTGCAGGTGGGTTGCTCGCTGAAAGAGGTCTCGAAAATCATAAAGGAAGGGAAAGTGTTCGTAGATGGCAGACCTATCAGAGAGCCCAAGTTCCCAGTGGGTCTCATGGATGTGCTCTCCCTCCCAGCTACTGGACAGCACTTCAGGATCCTCCCCAACACCCTCGGAAGGCTCTTTCCCCACCCCATCGGGGCCCACGAAGCCGGCTTCAAGCTCTGCAGGGTGGAAACCAAAAAGGTAATCCGAGGAGGCAGGGTTCAGCTTGGCCTGCACGACGGCAGAAACTTGTTAGCCTCCAACGATTTCCGCGTCAGAGAGGTGGTTAAAATTTCTCTCCCCGGCCAAGAGGTACTCGAAAGGATACCCTTCAGAGTGGGCTGCCTTGCGCTCATCGTCGGTGGAAAGAACGTTGGAAAAACGGGAAGAATCGTGGAGATAAAGGAGCTGAAGAGCATTCAACCCAACACGGCCGTGCTGGAGACGGACGGTGAGAAAATAGAAACTCAAATACCCTACCTCTTTCTGATCGGAGAAAAGGAACCCCTCATCTCCCTGCCATGAACCCGATGCGCCAAGTACTGCTGGATAAGGTGGTAATCAACATTGGGGTCGGGGAAAGCGGTGAAAAGCTTGAGAAGGCTGAAAAGGTTCTCACCCAGATTTCAGGCATGAAGCCGAAACGTACCCTGGCAAAAAAAACCATCAGGGAGTGGAGGATACACAAAGGAGAACCCATAGGTTGCATGGTAACCGTTAGAGGCGAGAGGGGGATGAAACTCCTAGGGCTCTTACTCAAGGCCGTGGACAACAAGCTGAAGAAATCCTCCTTCGACTCACACGGCAATTTTTCGTTTGGTATCCGGGAGCAGATCGACATCCCCGGTGTCAAATATGATCCAGAATTGGGAGTTTTCGGCATGGATGTCTGCGTCTCGCTACGGAGGAGGGGGTACAGGGTTATGCGCAGGAGGAGAGCGAGGAGGAGAGTTCCCAAAAGACACATGGTCACCGCTGAGGACGCGCTGGAATGGGTAAAGAATAACTTTGGAGTAGAAATTGTCTAATGAGCAAGAGACTCTTTGGTAAGGGAGCGCACCCCTGCAGGAGATGCGGCAGGGTAGGGCCCGTTTATACTCAGTTCGATCTCTACCTGTGTAGGAGGTGCTTCAGGGAGATGGCCCCCAAAATGGGGTTCAGAAAGTACTGATATGCAGCACGATCCCCTAGCCGATGCCCTCTCCAAAGTGAAGAACTATGAAAGAGCGAGAAAGACCGAGGTGGAGGTGGGACCGGCCTCTAAGCTCCTACAAAACATCCTAGAACTCATGCTCCACAAGGGATACATCGGGGGATTTGAGAGGATAGAGGAGGGAAGGGGTGGAAAGTTTAAGATAAAACTGATTGGAAAAATAAACGACTGCGGGGTCATAAAACCAAGATTCTCCGTGAAACATACGGAACTCGAGAAGTGGGAGAAGAGGTACCTGCCGGCCGCTGGTGTGGGAATGATTATCCTTTCCACCCCCCAGGGACTCATGAACAACGCACAGGCTAGGGAGAGAGGACTCGGAGGGAAATTGATCGCCTACGTGTGGTGAAATGGAAGAGAGAATCGAGATTCCAGAATCCGTCAAGCTATCCCTAGAGGGGAAGGTAGTTAAAATAGAGGGGCCTAGGGGAAGCCTTGTCAAAACCTTCGATTTCCCCGGCGTGAGCTTGGGGGTGGAAGGGAGAAGTATCATCATCAGAAGTGCCACCAGTAGAAGGAAGGAGAAAGCCATGATAGGAACCATCCGCGCCCATCTTCGGAACGCCTTCAAGGGGGTGACGCAGGGCTGGACCCAGAGACTGAAAATCGTCTACTCCCATTTTCCCATAGAGGTTAAGGTGGAGAATGGAACCATCTTGATCAAAAACTTTCTGGGAGAAAAATCTCCAAGAGTTGCCAAAATTTTAGGGAATACCCAAGTGAGAGTGGAAGGGGATGAAGTGATAGTGGAGGGAGTGGACAAGTATGAGGTGGGGCAAACCGCCTGGAACTTGGAGAAAGCCACGCGCATCAAACGCAAGGATCCCAGGGTGTTCCAAGACGGAATCTATCGGATAACATGAAGCCGAGCAAGAGAAAGCTCCCGAAATTCAGGAGGCAAGAGTGGTGGAGGCACAGGGCGCTCAGGGAGGGCTGGAGAAAGCCTAGAGGAATCGACAGCAAAATGAGACTCGGCAAGAAGGGGAAACCGGCGAGGGTAAAGATCGGGTACCGCCAGCCCAAGGTGCTCAGAGGGCTTCACCCCTCTGGTCTCAGAGAGGTGCTGGTCAGAGATCCCAGAGAGATAGAAGGCTTGAATCCCTCAAAACAGGCGATCCGCCTCTCCTCTAAGCTGGGAAGGAGAAAAAGAGAAAGGTTGTTGCTCCTAGCGAAAGAGAGAGGAATAAAGGTCCTCAACCCATGAAACTACGCACCCAACGTAGACTCGCCGCGGAGATCCTCAAGGTTGGGGAGAACCGGATTTGGATGGATCCCTCCAGAACTGAGGAGATTTCTCTAGCCATTTCCAAGGAGGACATAAGGAAGTTGATAAAAAAGAGGTTCATCCGGGCGAAGCCTGAAAGAGGAACCTCGAGAGGAAGATTTCAAAAGAGGAGAAGAGGGCCTGGTAGCAGGGAGGGGCCGGCCGAGCGTGAGAAGCTGAAGTGGATGAGGAAAGTCAGAGCCCTGAGGAAAATGCTTAAGGAGCTGAGGGAGAAGAGGGTACTGGACTCACGCCAATACAGAAGACTCTACAGGATGGTCAAAGGAGGGTACTTCAGAGACAGGGGACACCTTGCCCTCTACCTCAAGAAGGAGGGGGTGCTGAAGTGAAGTTCGGACCCAGGTATAGAGTTCCTTTCAGGCGCAGGAGGGAGGGGAAAACCGACTACCGGAAAAGACTCCGGCTGTGCCTGTCTGGAAAGCCCAGGTTGGTGGTGAGGCTAACCAACAGGCGGATAATCTGCCAGATTATTAAATTCGACCCGAAAGGAGACATCGTGCTGGCCTCCGCCGATTCCAAAGAGCTCAGAAAATTCGGCTGGAAAGGGGGGGCCAATACCCCTGCCGCCTACCTGACGGGACTCCTCTGCGGGAAGCGCGCGCTTAAAGCGGGGGTAAAAGAAACGGTGCTAGACCTCGGACTGCATTCTCCCACCAAGGGCTCGAGAATCTTCGCGGCTTTGAAGGGAGCTCTGGACGCTGGACTGAGCATCCCCCACGACCCTGAGGTTCTGCCTCCCCCGGAAAGAATCAGTGGAGAGCACGTGGCGGAGTACGCCAGCCAGGCGAGGGAGAGGTTCTCCGAATACCTAGAGCGTGGGTTGGACCCTCAGGCCCTACCCCAGCACGTTCAAGAGTTAAAGAACACGCTGGAAAAACTCGAATGAAGAAGACACCTTCGCTCACTCCAGTCAGGTTCATCTGGATGGATGGACAGCTAGTAGCCTGGGAGAAGGCCCAAATACACGTTCTCACCCACACCCTGCACTACGGTTTTGGAGTGTTCGAGGGGATAAGGTGTTACAACACCAGCAGGGGGGCGGCCGTGTTCAGGCTCACGGATCACATGAAGAGACTGGAGAATTCGGCCTCGCTTGTAGGCATGAAGCTCCCCTACACCCCCGAGGAGCTGGTGAGGGCAACCAAAGATCTTATAAGAGCCAACGAACTGAACGAATGTTACATCAGGCCCATCGCCTTCTATGGGTACGGGGTGATGGGGCTGAACCCCGAAGGAGCCCCAGTGCAGGTGGCCATCGCCGTTTGGCCGTGGGGTACCTACCTCGGCGAGGAGGGGCTGAGGGAGGGGGTAAGGGTGAAGATCTCTGGGTGGAGGAGAATAGACCCCAGAACCCTCCCACCCCAAGCCAAGTTGGTGGCCAACTACGCCAATTCCATCCTAGCCAAGGTTGAGGCGCTGAAGGAGGGCTTCCAAGAGGCCATCTTGCTGAACACGGAAGGAAAAGTGGCAGAGGGACCCGGGGAGAATCTCTTTATCGTGAAGGGGGGCAGGCTCCTCACTCCACCGATCTCAGCAGGGGTGCTTCCGGGAATCACCAGGGACTCCGTCATGAGGATTGCGGCGGATGAAGGGATCCCGGTCGAGGAGAGGAACCTGACCGTGGAGGAGGTTATGCAGGCCGATGAGGCCTTCTTCACGGGAACGGCTGCAGAGGTTACCCCCATCAGGGAAATCGAGGGAAGGAGGATTGGAACGGGTGAGTGGAAAATCACCCGCAGAATTCAGAAAATCTACTTCGACACCGTCAGGGGGAGGGTGGAGAAATATCTTTCCTGGCTTGAATTTGTATGAGCTTTGAGTGGCTCTTTCCGCTGGTTCTGCCCTTCGTGTTCGGTCTCCTGATCGGGCTCTTCGTGAAGCAGGCCATTAAACTCGTCACCTTGGCTATTGCCATCGTGGCCCTGCTTGCGCTGACCGGTGCCGCAACCTTTACCCTGCCCGACCTGTGGAAGCGGGCCTCGGAGTTTCTGCCCACCCTCAGCGCGTGGTCCCAAAGTGTGATCGGAACCCTCCCCTATTCGGTTGCAACCTTCGCTTTGGGACTCGTTGTCGGGATATGGAAAGGGTGAGCCAATCGCCCGCCCCCCAGCCGAGAGGTGGGTGGGAGTGTATCGAGGATCCCTCCCCGCTCGAAAGGAGTGTCTTCCCGAGGCAATTTTAAATGGTAATGAGGTACGGAGGTTATTAGATGGTAGAAATCATCGTCGGATCCGAGAGGCTGAAGAGGGGCTTCGCCAAGATGCAGAAGGGTGGTGTTATCATGGATGTCACCACCCCAGAGCAGGCCAGAATCGCCGAGGAGGCGGGGGCGGTGGCGGTGATGGCCCTCCAAGCTGTTCCGGCGGACATACGGGCGGCTGGAGGGGTGGCAAGAATGGCCGATCCTGCCATCATAAAGGCGATAATGGATGCCGTAACCATCCCCGTCATGGCAAAGTGCCGGATCGGTCACTTCGCCGAGGCCCAGGTGCTGGAAGCACTCGGCGTGGACATGATAGATGAGAGTGAAGTCCTCACCCCCGCAGATGAGGAAGCCCATATAGACAAGCATAAGTTTAAGGTTCCATTCGTGTGCGGGGCCTATGACCTTGGTCAAGCTCTTCGGAGGATAGAGGAGGGGGCAGCGATGATTAGAACCAAGGGGGAGGCCGGTACCGGGAATGTGGTCGAGGCGGTTAGGCACATAAAGCTTACCAAAAGACAGATAGCCGAGCTCTCGAAACTCGACCGCAGCGAGCTAGAGAAAAAGGCGGAGGAGTACAGAGTTTCGGTGCGCTTGCTTGAAGAAACCGCAAAATTGCAACGACTGCCCGTGGTCTGGTTCGCGGCGGGGGGGATTGCCACACCGGCTGATGCATCCCTAGTCATGCAGCTTGGCGTCGATGGAATATTCGTGGGTTCGGGCATTTTCAAGTCGAGCGATCCTGCACGCATGGCGAGAGCCATCGTGGAGGCAACCAGAAATTACGACGACCCCGAGGCGGTTTTAGAGGCATGCAAAAACCTCCCCCAGCCAATGAAGGGAATTGATATACGCACGCTGCAGGAGACGCAAAAGCTTCAGCTGAGGGGGAACTAAACTTCAGAAACGTACAAATTGATGGTCATGAAACTTGCGGTGATAGACTACGGAATGGGTAATATAAAAAGCGTTTGGAATGCCTTCAAGTACCTGGGAGTGGAACCCACCATCGTCAGATCTCCCTCGAAGCTAAATGCTGAGAGGATAGTGCTTCCGGGAGTCGGGAGCTTCGGGAACGGGATGAAAAACCTGAGACCTTTTGTCCCGAAGATTCTTGAGGCCTTGAGGTCTGGGACCCCTTTCCTCGGGATCTGCCTGGGACTGCACATACTCTTTGAGGGGTCTGAGGAGTCACCTGGGGTGAAAGGACTGGGTCTGATAAAAGGTCGAGTGGTTAGGATGCCGACCCGCCTAAAGCTCCCCCACATGGGCTGGAATTCCCTGAAAATCGAGAAGGAGTGCCCACTTTTTGAAGGGTTGAACGACGCCTACGTATATTTCGTTCACTCCTATCACGCCGAGCCCGAAGAAGATGTTGTTGCCGCCACCACCCAGTACGGGTGCAGGGTGACCGCCGCAGTTTGGAAGGGAAATATGTACGGAACCCAGTTCCATCCCGAGAAGAGCGGAAAGGTCGGTCTGAAAATGCTCGAGAACTTTTTGAAGCTATGACGCTCTGTCGCAGGATAATCCCCTGCCTAGATTGCGACCTGGCCGTTCCGGAGGGAAGGGTGGTCAAGGGCGTGGAGTTCAAACATATAAAATACGCCGGAACCCCTTGGGAGCTGGCCGAGAGATATTATGAGGAGGGAGCGGACGAAATAGTCTTCCTTGATATAACGGCAAGTCACGAGCGACGGGAGACGATGATCAAGGTGATCGAGAGGACCTCTGAGAGGGTCTTTGTCCCCCTGACGGTGGGAGGTGGAATTCGAACCAAGGAGGATGCTAGAAGAGTTTTTAATGCGGGGGCTGACAAGGTGGCCATAAACACCGCGGCAATTAAAAATCCAAATCTCGTCAACGAGCTGGCGAAATATTTTGGGAGCCAAGCCTGCGTGGTTGCCATCGAT
Source organism: Hadarchaeales archaeon (SeqCode) (assembly GCA_038842485.1). GTDB lineage: Archaea > Hadarchaeota > Hadarchaeia > Hadarchaeales > JAWBSP01 > JAWBSP01. Next base: position 24,962 of record JAWBSP010000011.1, on the reverse strand, counting down.
GCCAAGAGAAGGTATGTGAGTTCACCCAAAGAAGCAGAAAACAGGGTGCTTGTCGAGACCCCAGAGGGTCTTTGCTGGTACGAGTGTTCAATCTACGGAGGTAGGGAATTCACCGGAGTGGATGCCATAAAGTGGGCACAGGAAGTCGAGGAGAGGGGAGCTGGGGAGATACTTCTGACCAGTATGGACAGGGACGGAACCAAGGAGGGCTATGATATACCGCTAACCAAGGTCGTGAGCGAGAGGGTGAACATACCTGTGATAGCCTCGGGAGGGTGCGGAAATCCGGATCACATGTGCGAGGTCTTTAAGAAGACGAGGGCTGATGCGGCGCTCGCGGCAAGCATCTTCCATTATCGGAAATACAGGGTACGCGAAGTTAAGGAATTCCTGCTGAAAAAGGGGGTACCCGTCAGGATCTGACCCGCTCCAAGCACATCTTGAGGAAATACTCGTGGACTGCCGTGTCCTCCGTCAGTTCGGGATGAAAAGATAGAGCCAAGAGATTCCCCTCCCTAGCCGCCACTATCCTATCCCCGAACTTGGCAAGAATTCTCGTTTCACCCCACACCTTCTCGATCACCGGTGCCCTGATGAACACGCACCTGAGAGTACCCCCAAACTCTGGAATCTCTAGATCCACCTCGAAGGATTCACGCTGCCTGCCGAAGGCGTTCCTGATCACCTTGATATCCATCAGACCCAGCAGTGGCTGTCCGCTGCGCTTGACCTGCTCGTCACCCTCCTTGGCAAGCACAATCAGACCTGCGCAGGTACCCATGATGGGTATGCCCTCCTGTGCCTTTCGCTTGATCTCCTCGAACATTCCGCTCGTCACCAGCAGCCTGCCTATGGTCGTGCTCTCCCCACCAGGGATGATAAGACCATCCAGCCCCTCAAGCTGCCCTGGTTCCCTTACCCATAACACCTCTCCCTGGATGTCCATCTTCTGCATTGCCCTTCTCACGGCCTCAATGTGCTCGCTAACATCTCCCTGCAATCCCACTACCCCAATCCTTAACCCCCCCATCAAAATGGAACGGAAAAATCCCCTTAAACAACGCCCCCTCCGATGTTACTATAGTAACACTGTTTTTCTAACAAAATCAATCGATTCAGAATGCCCCGCTGATGTTGATGTTACTATAGTAACACATCACCAGATACCCCCTGCCCTCTCCTATGTTACTACACTAACACATACCTGCAAGCTCGCAAAAAGCAGGGACCCCCAATGTTTGGATGGACCTCGAACTGCTCGTGATAGGGGGAGGACCAGCTGGGCTCACAGCAGGAATCTATGCATCGCGGCTGGGACTACGGGCCTTGGTGCTGGAAAAGGGCCTGGCCGGTGGCATGCTCCGGGAGGCCCCACAAATTGAGAACTTCCCTGGCGAGAAGAGGATAACCGGCGAAGAGCTGGCCGAAAAGCTGAAGGAGCACGCTCTGCAATATGTCTCGGTAAGGGAGGGGGAAGAGGTCCTCGAGGTTAGGAGGCTCCCTCAAGGCTTCGAAGCAAGAACTGGGCGGAACTCCTACCAAACCAGTGCTGTAATCTTCTGCACGGGCACCTCTAGGAGAAAACTGGGCCTGCCCCGGGAGGAGGAGTTTCTGGGTAGGGGGCTCTCCTACTGTGCCATCTGCGACGGCCCGCTGTTCAGGGGAAAGCGGGTGGCGGTGGTGGGGGGAGGGAACTCGGCCGTCATGGAGGCCATCCATCTGCGGGAACTCGGCTGCGAAGTTTTCCTGATCCACAGGAGGAGCGAACTGAGGGCGGAAGAGCACCTACAGAGAAGGCTGGAGGGGGTAAACCTCAAGCTGAACCGGGTGGTCGAGGGAATCCTGGGCAAGAACTCGGTGGAGGGCCTCAGGTTGCTCAACACCCGATCTGGGGAGAGGGAGGAGCTTCCGGTGGAGGGGGTGTTCGTGGCGGTGGGGGAAATCCCCAACACCTCCCTAGCGGTCCCACTGGGGGTGAGACTCCGAGAGGATGGATACATCAGCGTGGACGCTGCGCAGAGAACCAGCGTGCCTGGGGTTTACGCCGCAGGGGATGTGACGGGAGGGGCGAGGCAGATTGTCGTGGCCTGCTCACAGGGAGCGGTAGCAGCCCTCTCGGCCTTCGAGGATCTAAAATCACCCTATTGGAAGCGTGAAGCCCAGAAGCCTTCGTGAGGCACTGGAGGGGGTACTCCGACCGCAAGAGCTGGCGCAGATCAGGGCCTTCGACCTAGTGGGGGACATCGCCATCCTGAGACTGCCGGAGGAACTGCTAGGGAAGAAAACCCTGATAGGAGAGGCCGTTCTCAAGGTGCATTCGAACGTCAAAACGGTACTCCTGCAGACAAGTCCCGTGAGCGGGGTGTACCGAACCAGGGGACTCGAGTTCGTGGCGGGCGAGCCCAAAACCGAAACCATACACAGGGAATCCGGATGCCTTTTCAGGGTGGATCTGGCCAAGAGCTACTTCTCCCCCCGCCTCTCCTTCGACCGCCTGCGGATCGCAAAACTGGTGAGGGAGGGGGAAGTGGTGACCAATCTTTTCGCGGGGGTGGGGTGCTACTCCATCATCCTCGCCCGCCACTCCCCAGCCTCCAAAATCTACTCGATAGATCTCAACCCCGAGGCCTACCGCTACATGTGCGAAAATGTGCGGCTCAACCGGGTGGGGGATAAGGTTATTCCCATCTTGGGGGATGCTAGGGAAGCCGTGAAGGGAATAGAGAAGGCGGACAGGGTTCTCATGCCCCTGCCGGAAAAGGCCAGGGAGTTCCTCGACACTGCCCTCACCGCCCTTAAGCCTGAGGGCGGGGTGGTCCACTTCTATGATTTCGGGAGGGAACCCGATCCCTTCTCCCCCTCCCTGCACTTTTTGAAGGAGAAGAGTGGGAGGAGGGTGGAGTTACTCGGAGCACGAAAGCTGAGATCTTATGCCCCGAGGTGCTACCACATCGTCTTAGACGTTGCTATTTCCTGAATCCCGCCAAATTTGAGCGTTCTGACGAAAAACCTTTATATTCTGTGTTGTAATCTGAAAAAAGGAGGTGAAAATTGGCGATTATCCCTTTGGCGACGGCTGATCGGCTGATAAGGAAAGCGGGGGCCAAAAGGGTTAGCGATGAGGCTGCCAAAGCCCTCGTCGAAGCCTTGGAAGAGGAAGCCCTCCGGATAGCGTCGGAGGCTGTCAAGCTCGCAGCCCATGCCAAGCGGCGCACCGTTAGGGAGGAGGACATAAGACTGGCATCCAAGAGGGTCTAGGGGTCGAGAGAAACGAGGGGAACGGCGAGGTTCTCCTTCAAGAGAGCGTGATTAACATCCAAACCGTTCTCCGTGTAGACCTCCGCCAAGAGCCTTCCGTACCTGTCCCTCCCGAAAATCTCGAGGTAGATGGTGGATCCGACTGGACAAAGCTGGGCGAGAAAGTTCCTGGCCTTCTCCCCTCCACGCTTCAGCTCGAGGGCATCTATCCCGACCAGCCTCACATATTCCCTCTTCCCGTTGAGGAGCACCCGCAGGGTGTCGCCATCCACCACCTTCAAAACTTCCGCCCTTGTTCTCCCCCCGCGATTCAGCAGAACCGCCAAAATTCCCGATATAAAGAGAAACACCAGCACAACCTTGGCGACGGTTCGCATCGGGAGTTTCTGGTGGACCCTCTCTATAAAGGGGAAAACCCTACCAATCTTAACTGCTCAGAGCTATACAACTATGGTGGAACTTCTGGCTGCGGGGGAAATCCTGGTGGACATGATCCCGGAGCAGGTGGGGGAATACTCGAAGGTTCTGTCCTTCCGCAAGTGTTTTGGAGGAGCACCCTTCAACACCGCCATCGGAGCGGCTAGACTGGGGGCCAAGGTGGGAGCCCTCTGCGCCGTGGGGGAGGACCAGTTCGGAAAGTTCCTACTTGACACCCTGAAGGCGAACGGGATCGACATCTCGGGCGTAGTGGTGAAGCACGCAAGAACCTCCCTAGCCTTCGTCCTGCGGAGGGAGGGAGGGGAGAGGGATTTCTTCTTCTACCGCAAGCCTTGGGCGGAAACGGCCGATACCATGCTCTCCCCCTCGGATTTGAGACCCTCCACCTTCTCTGGGGTCAGGATTTTCCACTATTCGGGGGTGGCTCTCTCCCACGAACCATGCCGGGGGGCGATGGGGAAGGCGGTCGAGCTCGCTAGGCAGGCGGGGGCAATGGTGGCCTTCGACCCGAACATAAGGGAGGATCTGTGGGAGAACCCCGAAGAGCTGAGAAGGGTCTACCATGAGGCCATGAAGAAGGCAGACATCCTCCTGCTTGCAAGGGAGGAGGCCGAGTGGCTGTTCGGAACCAGCGAGCCTGAGAAGGTGGAGAAGGCCGCCTCGAAGTACCGCCCCAAATACCTCTGCCTCAAGCTGGGGGGAGAGGGCTGCTATGTGGTGTCCGGGAGGGAAAGGGCAAGAATACCAGCTTTCAGGGTGAAGGTCAGGGACACCACGGGGGCAGGGGATGCTTGGGCCGCGGGGTTCGAGGTGGGTCTGCTGAGAGGGCTCCCTCTGGAGGGGTGCGCTACCCTTGCCAGCGCGGTGGCCGCACTTTGTGTGACCGAGGTTGGCGCGATCACCGCCCTTCCAACTCTGGAAAAGGTGAGGAGATTCCTGAAGCATCTCAAAATCGAGCTAAACCTGAAACGAGCCAGCACATAGAAATGTCTAAGAGCAGGTGAAACACGTGTTGCACTGGAGACAGAGATTGGAAGTCGTGGGTGAAACACGTGTTACATGGAAGAAATCTTAAATCTTACGTTTACTGTCCTTTCCTGCTTGCCAAAAACACCTAGCATTTGAAGCTCATGAGGCTTGCAAGTTAGCGTGCGTGGTGATTGCCGAGACGCGTGTGCTGTCACTGCACACGTGTGCACTGCCTCGTGTTCGGAAAGCTGCCAAGATTGACGGTTCGTTCGTCTCGTGAGGAAAAATCTGTTTTGAAGCCAGACTGAAGCGGTTCCAGTCCAAGACAAAGGTTTGGTTGGGTACTGCACACGTGTGCATCGTTCAAAGCTTTTAGTCAGTCAAACTCTACGCGTCTGTAATGGTCGGCCAAATACGTACTGGAAATCTCATTCACCCGAAGAGAGCTCCCAGACCAGCCAGCGCCTCCTCTTCCTTTTTCTCCTCTTTCTCCTCCTTCTTCTCCTCTTTCGGGGCCGGGGTGGCTGGGGCGGGAGCGGGTGCGGGTGCCGCGACCGTGGGGATGGAAACAGCCTTTACGGCCTCGTCTATGTTTACCCCCTCCAGTGCGGAAACTAGGGCTTTCACCCTCGCCTCGTCCACATTCCCCCCTGCCGCCTTCAACACGTTCAGGAGGGCTGCCTCCTCAACCTTCTTGCCCAGGGAGTGCAACAGCAGAGCGGCGTAGATGTACTCCATCCTTCTTACCCCAGCAGTGCTTTTATTTCTTCATCTAGCGCGCTCTCGTTTCTGCCCCTCACCGCCGCCGCCAAAGCAAGCATGTGGGTTGCAGCCTTGGAAAGCAGGAGAGGCATGAAGTCTTTGACGGGAAAGCTCAGGTTGAGAACCAGCTGAACGGCGGAGAGGTGGGCCTTCTGAACCATTACCGGAATCGTCTGCGAGGTGGGGAAACAGATGCTCAGCGAAAGATTGAAGGCGCTGAGATGCGCTTGCTGGAACCGCTGGGAAATCTCCTTCTCATCAACCCGCAGAACCTCTGGGAGATACACAAGACCCCCTTCCGTGGCCGCCGTGATTTTCAGACTCTGCTCCACCGGTAGGATACCCAGCTTTGCCAGCAGATCAGATTTCTCGCTGCTCACCACCTCCCCCGCCGCCAACAGCTTGAAGTCCTCCTGTAGCACCACTCTCCCCGCCTGAATCCTGGCCTTGGCCCCCATCTTCTGCAGTGTCGAAACTGCCGGCCCGGGGGGAAGATCTATCTCCCCCGCCGGTACCACCACATCGGACGAGCTGACCGAACCAGGCTTGGCTGGAACCCTCCTCTTCCTCGCCTCCAGAAAGCGGTAGAGCTTGAAGGGGTTCAACCTAGAGAAAATCAGGGCGGGCTGCCCCCTCAGGTAGGGCACCAGTTGCTCAAGCCCCGGTCTACCGGCCTCCTTCAGGGCCCTCTCGATGAGGGTGCGCTTTGAAACCCTAATCTCCGCCTGACCCGCGAGCTCACGTCTGAGGTTCTGCAGGAGATCGGCCGGCACGCCCGTGAAATCGGCGATGGCGACCACTGGGAACTCCCGAAGCTTCGCCTTCAGCGACTCGACCTCTTGGACCTTCTCCTCCCTCCTCATTTGAGGCTCACCTTGACCGGCCTACCCATGGTCAGCTTAACATACATCGACTTGATCTGTGAAAGACCCTTGGGGAGTTTGGGTTCCACGCTCTTGATTACGGCCTCGGCATTGTCCGCGAGCTGCTCGTCGGTCATCTCCTCCGTCCCTATCTTGAGGGCCACCATGGGCTGATCCTTCATCCTGAAGTAGGAAGTTCTGCGAAGCTTTTCGAGGGTCTCCCGCACTCCCGAAATGGAAAGGGGTTTCGGGGTTTTTCCCCTAGGCCCCAAGAACTTCCCCAAGAGCTTGGCCACGGTGGTAATCATGTCAGCCTGTGCTAGGAAAAAATCGTACCCCTCCACCAGCTTCTTTGCCTCCCGCTTGTTGGAAGCCACCCTGTTGAGGTCATCCAGCCCCAGAACGGCATCCGCCCCCGCCTCCCTCGCCCTAACCGCAAGCTCCTTCTCCGCAAAAACACATACCTTCTTAGGCTCACCGCATCCATGGGGTAGCAGGACCTCCCCCGAGATTCGCTGCCCGGGCTTCTTCGGGTCTATCCCCTTGAAGGAGATTATCAGCTCCACCGATTGTTTGAAGTTCCTGCTCTTACCAGCCTTGGCCGCCCGCAGGGCCTCCAGAATCGACTCCCTCAACTCAACTCACCTGCCGCTTTCCCTCCCTCACCTCTCTCTGCACCTCTCTGGGATCTAGCCCGTCCACTGTTACCCCCATACTCACGCAGGTTCCCAGAACCTCGCTGACCGCCTCCTTCAGCCCCTTCGCCAGCGTGACCGCCTGTCTGGCCTTGGCTATCTCCACCACCTTCTGAAAGGGCAGGTCACCCACCGTCTCCTTCCCCGGAGTCTTGGCCCCCTTCTCCACCCCCAGTTCCTTCTTGATGAGGACCGAAACAGGAGGGAGCCCGACCTTCACCTCAAACTGCTTGGTCTTGGTATCCACCGTCACCGTGACTGGGACCTTCAGGCCCTCCAGATGGGAGGTTTCCTCGTTTATTTTCGCCACCACCTGGGCAACATTCACACCCAGCACACCTAACGCGGGACCAAGTGGTGGACCTGGAGTGGCTTTTCCTCCCTCTACCAGCACCTTGACCGACTGCTTAGCCATTACTCCGCTTTCTTCTGGGCAATTTTAACCCAACCCGCCGAGAGGGTCAACGGGATGGGTACGGTGGCCTCCAATAGCTCGACGGTCACTTCCTCTCTCTCCACATCAACCTTTGAAATCCTCGCCCTCTCCCCCTTGAAAGGTCCAGCTATGATCTCCACCACATCCCCGGCCTCCATGCCCGCCACGGGTGATTTGGGAGTCAGGAAAGTTTCAATCTCGGAGAAGGGGAGTGGCTCTCTGAGGATTTCGTTGGAGTGCTTGATTCCCATCTTGACCTTCTCCGCCACCGTCCTTCCTTCGGCCTGCGTCTCGCCAACCGCCTCTATGAAGACATACCCCCTGAGACCCGGGGGTACGAGCACAGCAGAGATGGGAAGCCCCAGCTTTCTGGCCCTAGTCATGATGAGACCAGCGGTCGGGATTTCCTGCCCTATGGTGGTCTTGAGAACGAAGAGGAAAGGTCTCTTCTTTCCGGTACCCTCCTCCATCTACACCACTCCGGCCAGTATGGATCCTAAAATCTTGAAGAGGAAGGCCACTGCACCGACTAGGAGGATGATAAGCCCAGAAATCTTGACGGATTCCCTAAACTCTTGTGGGGTTGGCCTCCTAGCCACCAGCAGGACCCTCTTGATGCTTGAGGTTACCCTTCCCATTTTACACGTACTTGATCCCCAGGTCTATCTCGCCGGGCTTGGGCCTCTTCCTCTCGGGAACCGCATGAGGAGAGTAAACACCGGCGAGCAGAGCGACCAGCCTAATGGCATTTTTCATCTCGCTTGAGTGCTGTGCCCCCCAAATGAGCTGGGCCTCGGGGTTAAGAAGCTCCTGGAACTTGGAAACGATGTTCTGTGCCTCCTTGATGGTGATGTTGGAGGCTATCAGGTTCAGCAATGCCCCCTTGGCGTTGCTCACGTCCACGTCCAAAAGGGGGTTGTTGATGGCCTGGTTTACCACATCCTCGTCCCTGTTTTCCGCGTCAGATTCGGCCACGCAAATAGCCGAAATTCCCGCATTAGAGAGGACCGCCTTGACATCCGCGAAGTCGATGTTTATCAGACCCGGCTTGGTTATGGACTCCGTTATCCCCTTGACGGCGTTGGTCAGGATGATGTCACATTTCTGAAAAGCCTCGCTTATGGAGAGATCCGGGGAGATCTGGAGAAGCCTGTCGTTCGGGATTACCACGATGGAGTCCGCTCCCTGCTTCAGCTCCTCGAGGCCCCTCATAGCATTCTCCCTCCTGCGCTTTCCCTCCACGGTGAAGGGGAGGGTAACCACCGCCGAGGTCAGGATTCCCATCCTCCTGCTGAGTTCGGCTATGACGGGGGCCGCTCCCGTCCCCGTGCCGCCACCCAAACCACAGGTTATGAAAACCATGTGGGCACCGTAGACGGCGTTCTTGAGGAGCTCCTGATCCTCCTCCGCCGCCTTCCTGCCCTTCTCCGGATCGTTCCCTGCCCCCAGACCGCCGGTAACGGTCTTCCCTATCAGAATCTTGCGATCCGCGGAGGTGTAGAGCAGATCCTGGGCATCGGTGTTGACGGCAATGGTTTCGGCCCCAGTTATCCCCACCTCCGTCATTCTGGCTATGGTGTTGCAGCCAGCTCCGCCCACCCCTATGATCTTTATTCTAGCCTGGGCCTTGGCTAGAATCTCCCTCAGCTCCTCCTCGGTAAAGGTGAGTTTCCCGGGAGGAGTGGGAACCACCTCTTCTGGAATCAGCCCCGGCTTCCTTTCCTCTGGCGCCATCACCCGTTTCGCCCCCCGTTATAAATTCACGCAAGAGCTCGCTTTCCTTCACCAGCTCAACCCCCAGCTGTCGGGAGGCCTCCTTTACCACTTCCCTTTGGGAGGAGCTGAGGCCTTTCCAGTCAGCAGCCAGTAGCTCCACTTTACCCTTCGTTCTTTTCACCGCCAGCTCCACCAACTGTGAACTCAGGGGGGCATACCGTGGCAAGATATGGCCTATGGCAACATCGGTCTTCAGCGAGACTTCCGTGTGCCTAGGTGCATAGTGTGGGCCCCCAACACCCACCGCCAGCCTTCCGCTCATCCCCCCAACCGCTTCCACCATTGCCGCGGCCACAACCTCTCCCGCTTTTTTATTCCTCCAATACTCCTCGGATCCACCTATCTCTACAAAAGTCACGGGTACCTCCGGATGGGTTGGGCCGTGATGGGTTGCCTCAAGTGAGACTTGAAAGTTCAGTTTTTCCTCCCCGGCCAACCTGTTCAGGGCAAGGAGAGCCTTCTTCACGGTACAGGGGGATGCCATCGCAAGCGCTCCCTCCTCCAGTTGACCCGGGACGTGCACGGTTAGAGAAGGTCTTCCCGTTTCGCTCGCGTGTCTCGAGGCCACAAGGATTTCCTCCGCCTCTTGAGGGAGTTTGGAGAGAGATACCACCTCAGTTTCCAGAGGCAACAGAAGCACCCTCTTGCCACCCAGCACCTCCTCCCGATTTGGGCAGAGACCAAAGCATTCCCGCAGGTGCTCTGTGATGTTTACCGCCGCCGGGTCTAAGGTCGAGGCCAAGATGATGAACATCAATTTCTCGTGGGTTCCCGTTATGAGCGTAAAAAGTCAGGTTTTACACCACAATCTCGAAAAGGGTAGTTCGCGAACGGTGACATACATTTTTAAGTTACATATGTAACTAGTTACAGGTGTAACCATGCTTTTCGACCTAAGGCCCAAAGAAAACCGAAAGGACCTGTTTGGCCGAGAGAAAGAACTTCAAGAACTGGAAAGATTGGTTGCAAGCGAGTGGGTCGCAATAGTCGGCGCCAGGATGACAGGTAAGACCAGTCTCGTGAAAACCTTTGTGGCCGAGAAATCCCGTCGAGGTAACGTGATAGCTTTGTACGTCAACCTTCTGGGTGCCAAAGGCATTCGAGACTTCGTGGCAAAACTTTCCGAATCTCTAAGTTATAAAGTTACTTCACAAGAGATCTCGTTAAAGCTTCCTTTTGTGGAGGTTACCAAATCCTTGAGGCTTGTGGAAGGAATTTTTTCCCAACTCAAAAGCATGAAAAAAGATGTGATAATAGTCTTAGACGAAGTCCAAGAGTTATACCGAGTTTCTGGACAGTTCCTCAAGATGCTGAAAATGATCCATGACACCTACCCCAAGGTAAGATTCATTTTCACCGGTTCTATGTTCGGCCTCATGCGCACCCTGCTTCAGCCAAAGGTCTCCTCACCGATGTATGGACGAAAGCCCGCAAGAATAGAGTTAGCCCCGTTCCCAGAAGAAGTTTCGATGAATTTTTTGAGGAGTGGATTTAAAGAACTCGGAACCCGCATCGAGGAAGACGAATTAGAGGAAGTCGTTGGCATGCTCGATGGCTACGTTGGGTGGCTCACGTACTACGGAAATTTCAGGTGTATCAGGAAAATAAGCCGGGAAACAGCTTTGGAGGAAGTTGTGAGGGAGGGGAAGAAAGTTGTGAACGAAGAATTGAAGAATTTCTTGAAAGGCAGAAACAAAGAGGCTTACATGACAGTTTTGAGGAGCGCTGCAATGGGGGCGAGATGGGGTGAAATCAAGAGAGCGCTGGAAAGAAAATTTGGAGAGTTCAACAACAAGAGGGTTTCCGATATCTTGGATGTCTTGATAGCGTCTATGTTCATAGAAAAAAGGGGCCGCGTATACATTGTGCCCGATCCCGTGCTGAAAAAGGCGGTTTTGGACTAGAATTTCAGACCAAGTTGATGATGTCCATGGTACAGGAATCCTGAGAGAAGCCCTACCTAACCTTTTAACCTATGGTGTGCACATGAACCACCTTCAGAACCAAACCGTGCTTGGTCCCCCTCCCAACGCAGGTTTGACCGTTGAAAACACTCTCGAGTTCTGGCGTTTCTGACGTTATCAAGCCACGGGTCTTGAATCATCTAATCCTCTACTTTTAGTTATCACACGGGTGGGCCCGGAGGGATTTGAACCCTCGACCTCCCGGTTATCAGCCGAGCGCTCTAACCTGGCTAAGCTACGGGCCCACACATTTTTAGCTTTCCGACTGTTTAAGAAACAGTCACTGGTACGATTTACCCGACTGCTAGGTGCTGGCATGTATGTGTACTTGCTCGAACTCACCTTCTTACAAGGGCTCGCTCAAAACCCAGGGGAGGGGTGGCGAACGTTCGCCACGATTGCGGGAGATGATAGGAGTATCTAGGAGAGGAGCCTCCAGAAGGCCATGAGCTCCTCCCCGGTGGAAATCCTCCGACATCAAGCCCCTCACCTTCTGCCGGTCATCTCTTCCCTTCCGTCAAGCTTAAAGAAATGGGGAAATTTGAGGATGAAGTACTGGGGGGCATCTTGGTTCTGCTGGTGGTGATAGCTACCTCCTCCTTTGCCCTTGTCTTCCACCGGGAGAGGGAGGGAGAACAGGGAGGAGAGGGACCACCTTCAGGTCTCCTCCGATTACTTCGCCATAGACAGGGTGTACTTCGACGACTGGGTCGATTTCATGGGAAACGTTTACCCAACGACTTCGCGGTAGTGGTGGAGATCACCAGTGGCGGCCGCGGGGTCACGGCTTGGTCAGTAGGCATAAACTATGGAGATGGTATAGGATTCCAGGACAACGTCATCGAGACCCACTTTGGCGGTTATCCCTCCTCCGGAGAACCACAAGCTCGTGCTGAGGGAAGACATGGCGAAGTGGACCCTTCCGAACGGGAGCCACCCGCAGAGGGGGCAGCAATACTACGTGAAAGTCCACCTGACGCTCAGCGACAATTCCTACCGCTTCTGGGAGGGGAACACGGGCTACCTCTGAACCCAAGACTAGTTTCTCTAGGATTTCTTCACCTCCCCTATGATCCCCTCCGGGCGGCGATAGAGTGTGGTGGTCAGGAAAACTCACGTTCGATTCGGGAGCCCCCAGAGCGACACTTGATGCGGGAACTTCACGGATTTCTGAAGAGAGCATCTGGAAGCAAATTAGAGCCCGATTTGCAGAAAGGTGAACAGTTAGGATGGAGCTAGAAGAAATCACGCAGGCCTTCCTGAGGGGAATGGGCGAGGTCGAGGAGGAATTCAGGCCCTCCCCCTTCCAGCTTGAAGCCCTGCGCCACCTGAGGGAAGGCAGGGATGTGCTGGTGGTAGCCCCAACCGGGAGCGGGAAGACCTGGATCGCGCAGGAGATAATAAGGGAGTATCTGGAAAAGGGGAGGAGATGCTGGTACACCACTCCCCTGAAGGCCCTCTCCAACCAGAAGTTTGACTTTTTCCGGGAACTCTTCGGCGAGGATAAAGTTGGCCTGCTGACCGGAGAGAGAAGGGTGAACCCTTCGGCACCCCTAGTCGTGGCAACCACCGAGATTTTCAGGAACCACCTGTACTCGGGTCATGAAGAGCCCTCCCTCGTGGTTCTGGATGAGGCCCACTACATCTCGGATCCGGAGCGCGGGGTGACTTGGGAGGAGGTGATCATCCTCGCGCCGAGGTCCGTCCAGTTCCTTCTCCTTTCAGCCACCATCTCCAACCCAGAGGACATCCGCGGCTGGATGGCGAGGGTGAGGGGAGAGGCCCCCCAGCTCGTGAAGTGCGAGGAGAGACCCGTTCCGCTACGAACTGGAATCCTCACCCCCCAGGGTTACGTACTGCCGCTCCACTTCTCCCACGGCCCGATTTTCGGGAGGTTTGATCCGGTGAGGATGGTTCAACTTCTCGAGAGGCGCTCCCTCCTTCCCGCAATCTTCTTCCTCTCCCGCAGAAGGGACTGCGATAGGAGTGCTTGGATGTTCAGGGGAATCGTGGCTGGGGGGAGGGAGGAGAGGGAGAAATTCTTCGCAAGAATTGCTTCGGAGTACCCCTCACTGCGCTCGCATCCCCTCACCGGAATTCTCCTTTCGGCTGGGGTTGCCTCCCACCATGCCGGCCACCTCACGGCTTGGAAAATAGCGGTTGAACGAATGCTCTCCTCAGGGCTGCTGAGAGCCGTCTTTTCAACCTCCACCCTCGCCGCCGGCCTTGATGTCCCTGCCAGAACGGTGGTGCTTCCTGAGCGAACCCTCATGGGCGAACTTGAGCCCCTAACAACCCTTGAATTTCACCAAATGATAGGAAGAGCGGGGAGGAGGGGGAAGGACAGGATCGGTTTCGCGCTTCTCTCGCTTTCGGGTGGAAGAGGGCTCTCTCTGGCACGCAGGCTTTCTGCAAGCGAGCCGGAGGGGCTGCGGTCTGCCTTCAGAATCCAGTACTATCAGATACTAAATCTCCTGAATAGGTACGGGTACTGGGGGGCGCTGGAACTGCTCGGCAAAACCCTCCTGGTGTACCAGAGAGCCGAATCCGGCCAGCGGGGTGAGAAGAAGGCGAGGAGGGAGCTGGAGAGCGAGTTCAGGAGGAGGGTCGAAGTGCTTTCCGAGCTGGGGTACCTCGATGAGAACTGGGAACTCACGGAGACTGGGAGCTGGGCCAAAGAAGTGAGACACGTGAATTCCCTTTTCATCACCGAGAGCATCCGGAGCGAACTGCTCGACGACCTCTCGGTGGAGGAGCTTTGTGGCTGGGCCGCCGCACTCTCCGGGGAAAAGCCTCCTAGAAGGATGGTGGAGAGGGTCGAGCTGGGGGAGCTCTTCACCGTGGCGAGGCGTATAGCCAAGATAGAACGTCGATGGAGGCTTGAGTACTCCCCCCTTCTTTTCGAGTTCTGGGGGAACGGGAGGTGGACCCCTCCAGAGCTGAGGGCCTCCACCGTTGAGGCTTGGGCTAAAGGAATGAGCTGGTGGTCCTTGGTAGGGCGCTCCGGGGCGGACGAGGGAGACCTCCAAAGGCTTGTGCTCCAGTCCGCCGAGGTCCTCCAGCAGATACAGGATCTCCCCCTGTCCTGCTGCCAGAGGGCGAGGGAAGCGAGGAAAAATCTGCTCAGACCTCCCGTCGCGTGAGTTTTCCAAGAACCAGCAGGGAGAGCGCCTCCATAACAAGAACGTACAGAGACAGGAGGAATCTCCCTCTTTCATACAGCAATCCGCAAATCGAGTTCCCCAGCAAGTGGGAAATCCCATAAACACTCTGAAAGCTCCCGTATGCTCTCCCGCGCCTTCCGGAAGCGGAAAGTTTCGCAACGGCCGCTCTCATTACAGTCTCATGCGCACTGATAGCGAAACCAAGAGCAACTGCCCCTAAGAGCAAGCTGGGGAAACCCGGCAGCATGGCGAGGGGAACCATCGCTGAAAAGAGGGATGCAAGCGAGAGGGAAACCATGCCCCATCTGTCAAAAGCCACCCCTATTGGGTATGCCATGAGAGCATCCGCCCCCATGGCCAAGGAGTAGACTAGGGGGATGGAGGACTCGGCCACCAGTCCGCCAACCTTCAGGTGGTAAGCCAAGAGGGGGAAGGGAAGGAGACCGGCCACCGAGAAGAAGACGAAAAGGTTGTACCACCGCAGGCTCGTCGCTTCCTCAAGTTTGGTCGCTTCCGGTTTGGTCTCGCTCTCGATGGGCAGCTGGGGCAAGGTTCTTCTGGCAAGGATCAGGAAAAACATCAGGAGGAGGAAGGGGAAAAACATCACCGAGAAGGCCCCACGGTAGTTCAACCGCAGGAGGAGAAGGGAGAAGAGGAGAGGACCGGCAATCGCCCCAACCTGATCCAAAAGCTCGTGGATGGCAAAACCCCTGCCGGCCCCCACCTGCAGGGTGGCGTGAGAGAGGATGGTGTCCCTGGCGGGTGACCTCAAAGCCTTGCCCGTCCGCTCAACCAGAAGGAGAACCGCCGCGAGCCACCAGTTTCCGGCCAAGACCAACAAAGGCACCGAGAGCAGGAGTCCGTAGCCGAGAATGGTCATGCCCCAGTAACTCCGGGTGCGGTCGGAGAGGGAGCCAAAGGGCAAACGGAGAGCAAACCCTAAAAATTCGCCCAGTCCTGAGAGCAGACCGATTGCGGATGCCCCCGCGCCTAGGAAGGCAAGATAGGGCCCCACCACGCCCCTGCATCCCTCGTACACTATATCCCCAAGCAGGCTCACGACGCCCAGTAAAAGAATGAGCCTAAGTGCCCTTTCCCGGCGCAATCCCTCAGCGGATGGCTCGGAGAATCTCTTCAAGTGAGGGGAAACCAACAGCGCCTCTATACCTTATCTTGAGACCTGCGGCGGCATTGGCGAATTTGGCGGACTGGACGACGTCATGGGTCTCCACATACCTGCAGAGGAAGGCAGCCCCAAAAACGTCCCCCGCTCCAGTGTGGTCCCTAACCTCCACCTGGAGAGCGGGAAACTTCCTTATCTCCTTCCCGTCCGAAACGATGCAGCCCCCCTCACCCTGAGTGACGACGGCCACGGAAGCCCCCGCCGCCCTGAGTTCTTCTGCCACCTGTGCGGGCGATTTGCCGGGAAAGGCTGCCAACTCATCCTTCCCCACTTTCGCGATGTCCACATACTTGAGATAATCTGCCAGCCGATCGAAACTTTCTAGCCTGACCCTGCCATCGGCGCCTATCCTCCTAAAAAGTCCTTGAGGATCCATCATCAGGACCCTGGCCCTCTTTCTGAGCTCGGCAAGCAGCTCGGGTGAAACCTCCTGACCGAGCGGGGAGATGTACACGCCCTCAAACCCGGTATAGTAGGAGGGGATGTCCCCCACCGTTAGAGGGGGAGCCAAGTGCTTGCAGACCTGCACGCGGTTGCCGTGCTCGTCGTAGGTGTTTTGGAAGGTGGTGGACCTCTCCCCCGCCACTATCAGCCCCTCCGTGTCCAGGCCGAACTTTCCGAAAATAGGCGGGAAGAGCTCTGTGAAATCTATTCCTACCTTGGACAGGATACCTACCCGTTTCCCCAAACCGGCCAGAAAGAACCCGCTATAGGTGGGTGCTCCCCCCAAAACATTCTCGACCACACCCCAAGGAAAGACATTCACATCGATGGCGACGTGACCCACCACCAAAAACTCCAGCTCCATTACCTCTCCCTCTTTCCCTGTATGAACTCCTCCACCGCCTGCTTCGCCTCCTCGTCCGACATCTGAATGGGTGGATGTTTGAAGAAGTAGGCCGAAACTGAAAGAAGGGGCCCCCCTATCCCCCTATCCCTAGCAAGCTTCACGGCCCTTAACGCATCGATCACCACCCCTGCGCTGTTGGGGGAGTCCTCCACGTTCAGCTTTGCGTCAATCCAGATCGGCACGTCACCGAACTTCCTCCCCTTTATGTAAATGTAACATATCTTCCTGTCCTTGAGGAAGGGAACGTAGTCGCTCGGCCCTATCCTGAGCGGGACCTCATAGGGAATCTGACTCGCCACCGCGGCCGTCTTGCTCACGCGCTTCGAGCTGAGGCGCTCCTCCTCAAGCATGTTTAGGAAGTCCGTGTTGCCTCCGATGTTCAGCTGGTAGCTCTCCTCCACCTTCACCCCCCGGTCGACAAGTAGCTTGACCAGCGTGCGGTGCAGGATGGTGGCCCCAACTTGCGATTTTATGTCGTCACCGGCACAGGGGATTCCCCTCTCCTCGAACTTCTTCCCCCACTCAGGGCTGGAAACGATGAACTCGGGCATGCAGTTCACGAATCCGACCCCCGCCTCCAATGCCGCCTTCGCGTAGAACCTGCTCGCCTCGTAGCTCCCCACTGGCATGTAGTTGATAAGAACATCGGCTCCCGTCTCCTTCAGCACGCTTACTACATCCACCTCCTTCTGAGTTGGATCCACCGGGATGACGGATTTGAGGTACTTCCCTAGCCCGTCCAGCACCGGTCCCTTCATGACCTTTACCCCCAGTCTCGGAACCTCGCAGAACTTCACCGTGCAGTTGGGGGGCGTGAAAATGGCCTCACTCAAATCGCGCCCCACTTTGTTGGCATCGACATCGAAGGCAGCCACGAACTCAATGTCCCTGATGTGATAGCCACCAAAATTTACATGCATTAGCCCCGGCACCTTCTCGTCTTCGCGGGCATTCTTGTAATACTCCACTCCCTGAACCAGAGAGGAGGCGCAGTTCCCGACCCCTGCAATTGCTACTCTAACTTTTCCCATACACTTTGGCACCACCGATTTTAAAAACCCTCAGTAAATTTTTTATTTCCGGATGAGGCGGATCAAGCGAAAAACCACCTTGGAAATGCTGTGGCCCTACTTCCTGAGGATACTGGCGGAAAAGCCAATGTATGCCTACCAACTCAAAAAAGAGGTCACCAGGAGGTTCGGTTTTTCCCCCCAGCTCTCCGCCGCATACCGCGTCCTTCATAGGCTCGAGCAGGACGGGCATGTAACCCCCCAGTGGCAGAATGAAGGGAAACCTAGAAAATATTACCGGCTCACCCCAAAGGGTAGGGAACTCTTGGAAAGCTTCAGAAAATACCTAGCGGAGCTGGAAGCAAAATTCAGGTGAGCCTGTCCCAAGCCACAAGCACCCTGTGAAGGGCCGTCAGGTTCGCAAGGATTGCCACGAGCGCGACCCCAAAGTTCGCACGCCCCACCAGGGAAAAGAAGGAGAGGATAAGCAACCGCTCCCCCCTCTCGGCGAACCCTACCGCCAGCTTACCCGACCCGGCAGCCTCCGCCCTCGCCCTGGTGTAGCTTACCATGAAGCTCCCCAGCACAGCCAGAAGTCCCCAAGAGAGGGTGGTCAGTTTTCCCACCATCATCCCGGCAAGAACCAGGAAGTCGGAATACCTGTCCACCACCGAATCTAAGAAACCGCCGAAGGTCGTCTCACTCCCGGTGAGTCTCGCCACCGCCCCATCCATAACATCGAAGAATCCACACACCAGCAGAAGCAGCCCGCCCAACAGTTCCCACCCCCGCCCGAAAACGAAAAAGCAGACGAAGGAGAGAAGCAGGCCACAGACCGTCAGGGTGTTGGGCGTGAACCCGGCTTCCACAAGGAGCTGGGCGGGCCTCTGGATGAGGTTTTCGAGGCGGGGCTTGAGCTCGCTCAGCACCATTCAGCCCTCCTCCAGCGGGAGAAAAAGGGTCTGGAGCCTATCCCAAGTGGGATACTCCTCCACCAGGGCGAACCTCATCCCCTTCACCCTTCGGGAGAGCCTCTCCGCAAGTTCGGGAGACATCTCCAGCCTGCCCCTCTCCTCGTTGACATAAACCAGGCGGGCGGGAATTCCAGCCTCCCTCACCAGCCTATCCCTCTCCGCCCATAGCCTTTCCTTGGGTATCCCGTGGGCTATGCCAAGCCAGAGGGTCCCCTCCTCGGTGATCAGTTCGTGGGGCTTGGCCGTCCTTCTAGCCCTCCTGAGCAGCCTGTTCCTAAGCTGCACACCGTCCTTCAGGGAGCTCGGACAGTAGTGGATGTTCAGCCTCGTGTTTCTCTTCGCCCAGCCCAGCACCCTCAAGGCCAGTTCCTGGCTTCCCCTCACCGCCATGGACTCCTCCGACTTCAGCACGAAACCCCTTTCCCTGAGTGCCCGCTGGTTGGTGTCAGAAAACTCCAACTCGTTCAGATTCACGAACCTGCATCCAATTTCATCCAGTTCCGCAAGCAGATCGGTGAGCTCCCTGAACTTCCCAGGCACACTCGGCAGCTCCACCCCCGCAAACACGTTCTCCTCCAGTGCCTGCTCCACCTGCGAGGGGTCCCAAGTGTGGTACCTCAGCTCATCAACACCCGCCTCCCTCAGCCTCCTGATCTGCCCGCGGGTCAGAGAGATGCAATACATGTGGATGTGGTGTTTGGAACCGAAGTTCGCCTTGAGCATGCGGATGAGGCCTTCGGTTCGCTCAAACCTGAGGGCCGGATCCCCACCGGTAATCCCAGTTCCCAAGGCCCCCATGGATCTCGCCTCCTCCAAGATCTCCTCCTTCCGCCTCACCGGTCTCTCGTTGGCATAAATCACATCCTTCCCCCTCCGCTTGTCGGAGAGCGGACAGTAAAAGCACCCACGCCTGCAGAGACCGGTTACGAAGAGCACGAGTTTAGCGCCCCTAATGCACAGACTGCAGCCCTTGGGCATTCTTCCCAAAAGCCAAGAGCCGGCGAAAGTTCTGGAAATTTTTCTCTCCACTCTTTAGGGGTTTCGCAACTGCTAATAAAACTCCGTATCATCAATTTTCGATGGGCTTTACTCACGCCTTTGCGGAACCTTTCTCCCCAAGCTGAAAGGCTGCACTTACTGGTTATCACGCTCCCAAGCTCCTACAATTGGTCTGCTCATTCCTATTTTGATTTGAGAGCAATTCCCCTCGAGAAGACTCAATCAACCTCTAGTTTTTGGTCACTCTCCAAACTCTAACACAACCTTGGTGGAGGGTCGGGACTTAAGAAAAGTGCGAACGTTCGCAATGCCCCTACCTCACCAACCCTAGATTTTTCCTGTAAAACAGTGGGTCCCATTGGAGGTGCGAACGTTCGCAACACCTCAACTCGAGGCCGAAATCTTTCAGAGAGATTCTCGAACTCACAAACACGCGAACGTTCACAATAGGAACCACCTCTGAGGCTCTCTAGTTCCTCAAGCCAAAACATTCGGGTTCTGTCGGAAGATGCGAACGTTCGCAACATGGATCACTTTTTAAAGCTCGAGTCCTCAATCAAACTGCTGAGCTAGACAGTGTGCGAACGTTCGCAAATGCCTACTCCCTCCCCAGCCAGATTTTTCGGCAAAAACGGGGTCGCCAAAAGGGTGCGAACGTTCGCACTTCCAAGCTGAGGAAATCGTGAAACCCGGCAGAACATGCGAACGTTCGCAATTACCCAAGCTCAAACTTTTACCACATGAGGTAGGCTTTCGCCCCACGCTGACGCAGAAGTTGGCTATTTCCAAGGCACCTCCAACTTCCCGACCTCCCGACACTGTACTGAATCCATCTCGCCAACCCGAGCGATTCCAGCTTCTCACGCAAGGAGTAGAGGCTGCGCGGGGCCTTGCCTTTGAAGTCATAAATCACGTAATTGCGAACGTTCGCACGTTTCTCATTTCGAGGGATTTGGGATGGCTGCTTTTATAAAGTAGAAAATTCCTCGCTGGAAGCTTGCTTGTAAATCGCTATAGAGGCGTATCCCACCACTTCCCCCATCATGCCCGAGGTCTCCCCAGAGGTGGCATGCTTCAAGAGCTTTGCCTTTCTTGCCCCCATAAGGCTTGTTGCCTCCAGCATGGCAGCAACGGGTCCGTAACCGCACATGCTCAGTCCCTCCCTCTCAACAGTCTCAACGAGCCCTCGAGCGTCAAGCTCCAAGATTCGCTTGATCGCCATTTGATCCCTTCTGACGGCCTGTGAGTGGGGCTCGTAATGGGTGAAATCCGTTGAGGCTATCACCACCACGTTCTTACCGCGGCAGGCCTCCCCCACAGCCCGGCCAACTTCCAGGTCTGTCCTCAGGTCCTGGAGCATCATCGAGATGGGGACGAACTTGATCTCCCCATACAGGTGCTGGAGGAAGGGGAGTTGAACCTCAATGGAGTGCTCATATAGATGAGCCATCTCCTCGTCGTCGATGAGATCGGAGTTCTTCAGGATCTCCTTTGCGAGAGAAGTGTCTATCAGAACCTCGCCAAGTGGGGTCCTCCACCTTCCGACTGATCTGAGCGAGACTCCCGAACCAAGCCCGTGATGGTTGGGGCCGAGGATGACGAAGGAATCCGGCCTTCCGTCAGCGGCAAGCTCCACAAAACCGTGGGCGGCAACCGGGCCCGAGTACATGTATCCCGCATGGGGTGAAACCAGGCCCAGAAGGGAACGGGGGCCTTCCCTCACCTCCGGAAGCTTCCGCGGCCCGATCTGATGCTTGTAGCACCACTCAATCTGCTTGAGCAATCCCTCTTTCGTTCCCTCGTAGAACTGCCCCGCGACGGCCGGTTGCCTCATGTCTTGGTTTCAAAATCTTCAATGGAGTGAGGGAAGGGCTGATCCAAGGCCAGCGTCCCGCGCTCCCTCAGAACCTGCATGGCGAGAATCCAGTACAGAAGGGCGAGCGAGCGCCTCCCCCGGTTGTTGGCGGGAATGACCAGGTCGAGCTTGGCGGTGGAGTTATCCGTGTCACAGATTCCAATGCAGGGGATTCCCACCTGTGAGGCCTCGTTCAGAAGTTGCTCGTCGGCGGCCGGATCCGTGACCATCACAAGCCTGGGCTCCATGAAGGTTGGAAGGTGTGGATTGGTAAGGGTGCCCGGGATGAACCTCCCTAGCGAGGTCCTGACGCCGGTGATCTCCCCGAATTTCGCCACCGGTTGCTGACCGTGATGCCTGGCCGAAGCCACGAGCGTTCTCTCGGGCGCCTCCCTGGCTATCCACTTGCTCGCCACTCTCAGCTTCTCATCCGTCTTCCTCACATCTATGATGGCCACCCCGTCCTGCCTCACCTTAAAGATGTAGGGCCGCATGTCCCCCGAGCGCTGCTTGGTTCCCACATGGACGCCGTTCTGGAGGTAGACGTCCTGAGGAACCAGAAGTTCAACCGTCCCTAGCTCCATCTCAGGTCCGCCATCCTAGCCCTCTCTCCCAGCTCCTCCTCAATCCTTATGAGCTCGTTAAGCTTGGCCACCCTCTCCCCCCCCACCGCACCCGTCTTTATGATCGGACACCCCCATCCCACAGCCAGGTGCGAGATGGTTTCATCCGTGGTCTCCCCGGAACGGTGGGAAATCACGGGCAAACAGCCGGCCTGCTGGGTGAGCCTCACGGCTTGGAGGGTTTCGGTGAGGGTGCCCACCTGATTGGGCTTTATCAACACGGCGTTGGTCGAGCGCAGCTTCAGGCCCCTCTCAATGCGTTCGGGGTTGGTGACGTAGAGATCATCCCCGCAAACGATGCACTTTTTCCCCACCTCCCCCGTGAGCCTAGCAAATCCTTCAAAGTCCTCCTCGTGCAGGGGATCCTCTAGGAAGATGAGGTCGTAAGTCCCAACCAGCTCCTCGAGGAACCCTATTTGCTCCTCCTCGTTCAGGGTCTTCCCTTCCCTTCTGTACCGGTACCCAGAACCGTCCCAAAGTCCACTCGCCGCCAGATCCAGCCCCAGGGCGATCCTTATCCCCTCCTCCCTCCCGACCTCCTCGGCCGCCTCCGCCATGAGTTCCAGCGCCTCCTCGCTCCTGAGCTTGGCCGCCCACGCCCCCTCATCCCCTCTCCCGCCCGCAAAGGACGGATCGCGCTTCCCAATCAGACCCTTGAGCCTCTGGTGGACCTTGGCGTTCGCGAAGACCGCCTGCGAGAAGCTCCTAGCCCCCACCGGAAGCACGTGGAACTCCTGAATGTCTGGGGTGGACTCCCCTGCGTGTGCCCCGCCCCCGATGAGGTTCCCGAGGGGGAAAGGAAGAGCGGAGGCATCGGGATTCAGGTGCTTGTAGAGGGGAACACCGGAGGAGAGCGCTGCCGCCTTCGCCACTGCCATCGAGAGGGCCACGGCCGCGTTGCCGCCCAGTTTGGAAAAGTTTCCAGTCCCGTCCAGCTCCCTGAGTAGGGTGTCAACCTTCTCCTGATCGAGCTCCATCCCGATGAGTTTGGGGAACACCTCCCGCCTCAGCCTCTCGATGGAGGCCCTTACTCCGCCCTGGGGAAAGGCAACCGCCTCGTGCCTCCCCCTGCTCGCACCGCTAGGGGCTGCCGCCCTCACCCTTCCCGCACCCACCTCGAGTTCGATCTCAATGGTGGGGTTGCCCCTGCTGTCCAGTATCTGACGGGCTCTCACACCCTTTATGGTGTCCATTACGATTACTCTGGCTCTAAATTAAATTCCCCTCCTTCAGCTTCAACTTCCCGCTCTTCTCCAGGCCCCTGACCGCGACCAAGAAGAGATTGTCCGTGAGCCCCAAATCCACCAAGCACTTCTTCCTCTCTATGACTCCCCCGTGCTCTTTGATGTAGGAGAGGAGCTTTTTTTGGACCTTCTCCAGTTCGGAGGGGCCCACAGGAACCGGGGGGAGGGGAAGCTCAACCCCTTTCTCAGGCTTCTTGGGCTTGTGGGGCCAGAGGGCAAGGAGCACGCAGCCAGCCGAAAGGAGAAGCGCATAAGAGAGGAAGTAGAAAAGCCGAACTTGGATGAGATAGCCCAAGCCCATCCAGAGTGGGAGAAGGCTGACGGAGCACGCCAGCGAGACCCCTCCCAAGCCCTGAATGCTCTCCGGCGGCGCACCCAGCAGGCGCAGCACCCTAGCGCAGGCGATGGTCAGGCAGGCGACCCCCACCCACCCCAGCACCGCCAGCTGCCCCAAATTCTCGAGCTGGGGAGGCCAGGTGAGTAGGTGAACCAGAATCAGGCAGCACAGGAAGAGTGCCGGTAGGTAGGAGATGAATGCCATGAGAGATCCCCCCTTCCTCGATGCGGGGGTTGGCTTGGGTGCGGGTGCCAGAGGTCTGCCGCACCGGCTACAGAGCTGCGTGAGGGGAGGGTTGGGCGCCTTGCAGTGGGGACAGCTCACGGGGGTTATCGCTGAGTCGGTCCTCTCCACCTTCCTCCTAGGCTTCATCAGCCCTCACCAGTTCGAAAACCAGTTTCTCTCCCGATTTGGGCTTCTGTGGAAGATAGGTCCTCCTCATCCTCACGACCGCCACCGTCAGACCACCGAGTGCTCCCACGCTGAGGGCCGACACCAGAGGGAACCACTCCTCCACCCACAGAGGGGGGAGCACCTGCATTCTATAGAGCCTCGCGGCCCCGAAGTACACCTCACTCCCTTCCCAACCCACCCTGATTTCCCACTCACCCGTCCACTCCTTGACCCCATGCTTCTCGGCCAGCTCACGGGGCTCGAACTCGAAAGAGAAGCCTCCCCCCGGGCCCGTGGTGACCTCCTCCGTGAAGCTTGCACCCCCCACCTTGAAGGTAAGGGAAACCTTCCGCCCCTGCAAGGGGGGATCGAGACCGCCGGAGACGATGATCTTCCGGTCGGCCCTCGTCAGGTTTTCCAAACCCGTACAGAAGAGCGAGCTGCTGGCCTTGGTCACCTCGAAGCTGACCTCGCGGCTGGTCGCTCCCGCGTAGTACCGATCTCCCGCCCAGCTCGCCACCGCCCTCCACCGCCCTAGGTTGGAGGGTGTCCAGTTCTCTAGGATTAGGCTGAAGGAACCCTCCTCAGTGTAGACGAGCCTGTTCGTAAGGGCGTTATCGGGCCCGAGCAGGGTCAGGTTAACCGCCACCCCAGTGAGGGCGGGATTCAGCGTTCCGGTCAGCGTCAGCCTCTGGTTGAAGGAGATTTTAGTGGAGGGGGAACATGTGAGGCTCAGCGAACTCGGCCTCTTCTCAACCAACAGGCTGTAGGAGGGGCTCTCAACCGACCTGCTTCCGTCGGTAACCCTGAAACGGAAGCTCTTGGCACCCACCTCCTCCTTGGCGGGCGTCCACACGTAACGGAAGGTGTTGGGGGCCGTGGGATTCATGTCGTAACTGTTCCCATTTATAAGCAGGGTAACGCTCAGGGTGTCCCCGTCCGGATCCGAGCATCTGAGGGTAAAGGTGAGAGGCGTTCCCCAGGGAGCGGACTGGGAGGGGGAAACCTGATAACTCTCGATCACTGGCGGGCTGTTGTAGGTGACCTCGAGACGGGGACGATAATAGGCCTCTCTAGAGTAGAACCCTGAGGTGTACCTGGGATCGGAAGTGGGATACCTCAAACAAAAGGAAACGTAACCGGCGGGGAGGGCGGCCTCAACAGCTTCA
>JAWBSP010000010.1:0-43510 GCA_038842485.1 Hadarchaeales archaeon (SeqCode) | reverse complement strand
TGGGAGGAAGTGATCTCCCTCCTCATCTCCCTGCAGGTTTGGTCGCCCACCGTTTTGCTTCCCTGGTAGGTGTATTTGAACCTACCCTCATCGTGTATGGACTGGTTGAGTTCCGGCACGCGCATGTCTGAGGTGTAGTTGTACTCCATCCAGTCCACCCCCGCGACATAGAGATCCTTATATCCTAACACCCTGAGGCTCTTCGCCTTTCCACCCACCTCCAGGGTGCATATTCCCTTGTTGTTCCCCACCGAAAGGATTTTGCTTACTTCACGGGTTTCGTTGCTGCCAAGCGTTAGGGAGATGAATTCGCTGGAGACCGTGCTCCCCCCGACTTTTGCTTCGAGGGTCCCGGAAAAGGAACCTCCAGTGGTTCCGCTCTTCACCACCACCCTCACGGGGATCTGGGTCCCCACGATGGCGACCTCTGGGACAATGATATCTTCAACATACACCTCTGGTTTGGGCTCCACCCTCAGAGTTTTGCTGGGAAGGTCCCCGAACTGAAGGATGTAACTTCCGGCGGAAAGGTCAGAGAAGATAAAGGTGACAGTACTCTCCTGTCCCGGTTTAAGGGAGAGGCGGGCGCGTGGTGAGACAGTGTAGTTCGCGGATGGGTTGACCGTCAGCTGAACGGTGATTTCGTTCTCAACGTTTCCAGTGTTCTTCACCCTCCCCTCGATTCTGACCTCTCCAGCATAGACCGTGGAGGGGACGGCAAGGTCCACGTATTCAAACCGGGTGAAGGGTTCCACCACGTTGAGGGAAACCGGGCTCCCGGTGTAGTTTTCCAAAGTGATGCTTCCACCCACGGTAGCGGTGAAGACAAAGCGGACTATCCTCCTCTCTCCCGGGTCGATTCCCTGTGCCGAGGCAGTGCTAACTTGTGTGCCAGCTACCGAAAGCCCCCCCTGATAGTTGCCCCTCATCTCCCCCCTGTTTACCACCTCGGCGACAACAGCGGTTTGGCTTCCCTTAAGTACTTGGGAGGGCACCTCCAGTCTCGTTACTTCAAAGCGGGCCGGCTGGGGCGTCCTGACCGTGACGGTTCTGGAAAGGTCACCCGCCCTAATTTGGAGCTCCCCCAGCTCGCTCACCGGGTACTCGTAAGCAACTAGCTTCTCCTCTCCCTCCTCAGCAAAATCCGTCTCGACCGGTATCTCCTCCCCACCGATGTTAAACTTAACCTCGACCGTTCCCGCCCTCGCGGACTTCACAAGTGCCGTGATGTAAATCTTGCCTCCCGAGGGAACCTCCGTGGGGTAAACCGTCAGATCCTCCACCGTGTACTCGGCTCCAGCGGGGGCTCTCATGAGAAACATGTAGGCACCACCACAGGCCGCCGCCACGAGCACGAGCAAGATGGGAACCAGCTTGTTCATCTCTCCACCGAACTCGCTGTATTTAAGATTTTATTACCAGCCCGCTGGTAGGAGATGGCTAGGAGGTTCAGGCTGGAAGAGCACTCCTTCCTGCTGGTAATCGGAGCCGTTTTGGTTTACATGGTTCTTTGTGCCATCTTCAATCCGGGGATACCCGCCTCCTCCTACTTCCCTCCCGCCCTGGTTCTGGTCCTAACGGCCATTCTTTTCCTGAATGCCAAAAGGGTTTCAGAGGCGGTCAAACGGCATCCCGCGGTGGTTCTCTCCTGCATCCTGGCAGTCACCGCCTGTCTCGCCCCCGGTCTCTCTAAGCTAACCCTGAACGTGGAGTTGCGCTCCTTCCTCCCTCCCTCCTACGAGTCCGCCCGGACCACGCTGGAGGTGGAGAACATGCTGGGGGGGATAAGCTCGGAGATCATTCTCATCGAGTCGGAAAACCTGTGGAATCCCTCGTGCGTGAAGGCCGTTCACGAGATGAAGCTGGATCTGAAGCGCCAGCTCGCCGGCTACCTGCTGGAGGAGACCTATAACTACCTCAGGGGCATCGAGAACAGGCTTGGGGAGAACTTCCCGGAGAACCTCGAGGAGCTCTCGACCAGGCTGGAGGAGCTCCGCTCGGATCCGTCCGTCGTCGCCGAATTCGAGGCCAACACCCGGGAGAACAGGGAAACGGGCCTCATGGTTGGGAGGCTGGTTTACAGGGTGGCAAAGCTCCCGAGCGCCGAGGAGATCCGGAACGCGAAGATCCTGGAAAACGTGGTGAAGTCGCACGCCGCGGCTGCCGGTTTCAGGGCTTACGTGGGCGGGGATCACTCGGCCTCCAAGGACCTGATGCGGACGATAGAGGAGGAGCGCGTCTGGCTGTTTGGGATTGCAGGGGTTCTCGTCCTGATCTGTCTCCTACTCACCTACCGGAAGTTCAAGTACATCATGCTCTCACTCCTCTCGATTGGCTTGGCCATTCTGTGGGTGCTCTGCCTCATGGGCTGGTTCGGGATCGAGTTCTCCCCCGTGGTGGTTGGGGTCTTCCCCCTCCTGCTCGGTCTGGGTATAGATTACTCCATTTACGTGAACTACCGGTACTCCGAGGAAAGGCAGGCCGGACAGGAGCGAGGGGACGCGGCGGCCTTGGTCATCCGCACGGTCGGGGTTGCGGTTTTCCTCTCCTGCATGACCACCCAGTTCGGATACGGATCCTGGCTAAGCTCCCCCATGAGGCCGCTGTTCGACTTCGGCGCCCTCTCGATGATGGGGATAGGCTTCTCCTACTTCATGGCGATCCTCTTCCTCCCCTCCTGCCGCATCCTGCTGGATCGCGGCGTGGAAAAGGGGGAGCTGGTTGACAGGTTCTCCGTGAGGGCGGTGGAGAAGGGGCTGACGAACGTTGGAACTCTGGTCGAGCGCAGGAGTAAACCGATATTGGCGATCGCAGCCGTGGTCACCCTCTTGGCGATTGCCAGCGCCACCCGTGCTAGGACCGCGATAGAGTGGGAGAAAATGCTGCCCTCCCATGTGGAATCCTTGGAGACCTCGGCACGGTACCTAGAACTCTTCCCCGGAGAGAATCCCATGAGCGCCATCATCGTCTTGGTGGAGGGAAATGTCGCCTCGTCCGAGACGCTGAGCTCCATTGAGAAAATCGAGTCCTTCTCAAAGCAATCGAGGTTCATCTCCGGAAGCCCACTCAGCCTCCCAGGAATGGTCAGGAGCAGGTGCGGCGGTCTCATCCCGCAGGACGAGAACACGATACGCGAGGTGCTTGGGGAGCTGCTGCAACAGGAGCCTAGGCTTGAATCCGTTGTTTCAAGCGACTACAGGCGGGCGGTGATTCTTCTGATGACCGAGAACATGTACGGTGATAACGACATGAAGGCGGCGGTCGACCACGTGAGGAAGGGAATCCAGCAGTTTGGAAGGGGGGCGGATTACCGCGTGGGCGGCCTTCCGGCTGTCTATGGGGACCTGCTGACGGAACTGCCCTCCTCCCAGCTCAAGACCACCCTCATAGCCTTCGTGGGCTGCTTCCTCATCCTCCTCGCTGTATTCCGGAGAATCGGGGATGCGACCCTCTGCATGATTCCCATCGGGCTGACCCTAGTCTGGGGTCTGGGCATGTTCCCGCTGATAGATCTCCCCATCAATCTGCTGACGGTTCTGGTTTCGGCCATGCTGATAGGAATCGGGATAGATTACTCCATTCACGTCAGGCATAGGTTCGTGGAGGAACTCGCAAAGGGGAGGAGCATCGAAGAGGCCACCAAAGAAACCATGACGAGAATAGGTGGAGCGGTGCTGGGTGCGGCCTCCACCTCCTTGGCCGCCATGGGTACCCTGATGTTCTCCAGGATGCCTGCTGTGGGGGCCTTCGGCGAGATCGTAGGCCTAGAGTTTGCCGCTTGTCTCTGCGCGGTCTTCTTCGTCCTCCCGGCGGCTCTCGCTTGGTGGGCAAAGAAGGGCGCGTACAGGCACCTGATGGAGTCGGGCAACTCCAAGTGAGAAAAATCTACACGATAGGTTACGGGGGGAGAAAGTTTGAGGATTTCGTCCGCATACTGAAAAACTTTGGAATAGAAACGGTAATCGATGTTAGGGCTTTCCCGACCTCAAAGTATCCCGGCTTCAAAAGGGAGGAGCTGGAGAAGAACCTCCCGCACTTTGGGATTTCTTACGTTAGGATAGAGGAGCTCGGCGGTTACAGAAAGGGAGGTTATGAGGCTTACACTCAGACTGAGGAATTCGGGCAGGGATTGGAAAAACTTGAGGAACTTGCAAGGCAGAAACTCTCCGTCTTGATGTGTCTGGAGGGGTACCCGAGCGGATGCCACAGGAGGTTCATCGCTAGGGAACTCCGGAAGAGGGGCTGGCAGGTCCTGCACATAGTGGGCAAGGGAAGGCTCCTCTGAGGGCTCTTCGAATTACAGGTTGACTAACGCTTCTCCCCACGGTAAATCATAAATAAAGAGATGATGGGTTCACCCAAAGTTTGATATACGGCACGTACACTTATACTTACGTACAAATGTACTTGAGTACAAATGTGCGCGAAGTCACCGAATCCCGCGTAAATCTTCTTCGCCACTTTCATTTGATGGTCACGAGCGAGGAAATGGCTATCCTCGATCAGGCTGCTGAGCGTCTCGGCTTGCCGAGGTGCCTTTTGATGGAAAATGCCGGATCGGCGGTCGCGAGAAGAATCGTGGAGAGGTTCGGCAGGCCGCGCATCTTGATCCTCGCCGGAACGGGAAACAACGGCGGCGATGGGATGGTCGCCGCCCGTCACCTCTCGAACTTCGGGTGCGAGGTTCACCTGGTCCTGGTCGGCGAACCGGAGGCGATAAGGACGGAGGAGTCGAGGCTGAACTGGAGAGTCTTGCAAAACCTCAAGTCCGTTTCCCTCAGGGAACTATCGGGTCTGGACGAGGAGCTCAGGTGGGCGGAGGTAGTGGTTGATGCCATCTTGGGGACGGGCGTTAAAGGGGAGCTTAGGGAACCCGTGCTCTCGGTGGTGAGGAAGGTGAATTCTTGCGGGAAGCCGGTCGTCGCGGTTGACACCCCGACAGGTCTGGATCCCTCGACGGGAAGGATTTGTGGGGAGGCGGTCAGGGCGAGGCTGACGGTCACCTTTCACGCGAGGAAGAAGGGGTTCGAGGGGAGGGAGGATTACACGGGAGAAGTCTTAGTGGAGGATATTGGGATCCCAAGGGAGCTGGAGTCCCAAATTTTGGGCAGGAAGCTTGAGTCCCCCGTTCCCCCCTCGCCGGTGCTTGTTTCCGCCTGTCTCCTTGGCGTGAATTGCCGCTACGACGGACGGAACTCCTTGAACAGCGAGGTCCTTTCGCTGGTTAGGGACAGAAAGGTGATTTTGGTCTGTCCTGAAGTCTTCGGGGGGTTGCCAACACCTCGTCCCCCAAATTATCTCAGGGGCGGGGCGGGAAAGGAGGTGCTCGAAGGGAAAGCGCGCGTCTTAAATGCGAGGGGGGAGGACGTTACAGAAAACTTCATCAAAGGTGCCTTCGAAACCCTTTCCTTAGCTAGGAGAATGGGTGTCCGTCAGGCGATTTTGAAGTCGGGTAGCCCCTCCTGCGGTGTGGGGTGGGTGGAGGCGCCTGAAGGCAGGATCGAGGGAGATGGCGTGACCGCGGCACTGCTGAGGGGGGAGGGGCTGGAACTGAAAACCGAGGTGGGCCTATGAGGTTTCTCGCCTCGGAGCTTAAGGAGATCTTCCTCTCGATTCTCGTGCTGATGGTGGCGGTCTCGGGCCTGAGCCTCCACCGGTTGGTGGTGGTGGCGATTCCCCTCCTGCTCGGGTTCTTCCTTCACGAGATTTCCCACAAGTGGGCAGCCTCTAGATTCGGGTTCTTCTCCGTCTACAGGAGCTGGCCTCTGGGTCTCACACTAGCGCTCGTCCTCGGTCTGGTCTCGCGCGGAAGATTTCTCTTCGCGGCCCCAGGTGCAGTGGTCATCCTGGCCGGATTTTTCACCCCCGAGCAAGCCGGCAGGATATCGCTCGCGGGCCCCCTAGCAAACGTTTTTCTGGCATGCTGTTTCCTCCCTCTCTCAACCCTCCCCGGCTGGCTGGGGGAGATGGCAATGCAGGGGATTTTCCTGAATCTCTGGCTCGCAACCTTCAACCTCCTTCCCGTTCCCCCGCTCGATGGCTCGAAAGTTTTCAACTGGAACCCACCCCTTTGGGCCGCTCTGGAAATACCGCTACTGGCTCTCAGCTTTCTGTTCTGACTTTCACCTCAGAAGGAGGCAATTGGCGGTGTGCGGGGGCAATATTATTTTATTGTTTTGAATCGGGCCGGGTTCGATCTTCACGTGCTCGGGGTTCTCCGGGGTGTTGACGGCGAATGGACCTGGGATACCCACGGTCAGGAATTTTTCGATCTCCCCTTTCACCTCAACTTCAGCGGGCTCGTCGTAGCTCCTGTTCACCAAATAAAGTGAGATCCCCTTGTCGTCCCCAGTTGCAGCCGCATCCACATAGTTTGCCTTCAGTCCCCTCACGGTAAGGGTGGGCGACTCCACACACGTCTCGATTACCCAGGCCCGAAGCGTCTCGGCGTACATCCTGAAAATGTGACCGGTTGGGGTAAGGTAGGCTCCCCGCTCGTGGGTTATCACCATCCCAAGGGCATTCACCAACTGGGCATAGTTTGCGCAGAAAAGTCTCTCAATCCTGAGCAGGGAGTTGAGCATACAGGCCGAGTAGATTCCCTCCGCCACCGAGTAATTGCAGCGCCTGTGGGAGGGTAAGTCATATCTGACGTTCCACTCGTCCAGGCAAACGGGAATCTTTACTCTCTCCTGGACTCTACGCAGCATCAGCTCCGTTTTGATGTTGCCGGTAACGATCCAGTAGAAGTTCTCGGGAGTTGGTTTCGGTCTCCAGCTCCAAAGGCGCATGCTGTCCGGGAAGTAGTCGTGGAGGGAAAGGATGTCTATCTCGTCCCCAGCAACCCTAAGCAGCCGCTCGTTCCAGTTCCTCCAGTTGGTGGGGTTGAAGAAGGGCCTGAGGGGTTCATAGAGCGGTCTGAGGAGGATGGAGGGAAGGAGAAGGGGCCAGATCGATTCGCCGAACTCCCAGTTTAGCCCGCAGGCCACCAGTTTTATATCCGGGTCGACCTTCCTCATGGCGCGGGCGTATCTCAGGAACTTCCTCCCATATTCCTCTGGGGAGCTTGCCCCCCTCTCCCAGGGTCCCCACTGCTCGTTCCCGATGCACCAGTATTTCACCCCCCAAGGTTCAGGGTGCCCGAAGCTCGCCCGAAGTCTGCCGTGCTCGGATGTTCTGCCCCCGTTACAGTACTCCACCCAAGCAGCCGCCTCCTCGGGCGTCCCAGTCCCGGCATTCACCGTTATCATGGGCTCGGCACCAACGTACCGGCAGAACTTGAGAAACTCGTCTGTGCCGAACTGATAGGTTTCCGGTTTTCCTATCCCCCCTCCCGCCCAGCGCCAATGGTAGTTGGGTCTCGTTGGTCGCTTCTCCCTGGGGCCCACACCAAGTCTCCAGTGGTAGTAATCGGCAGCACAACCACCAGGAAATCTTATGATTGGGGGGCGGAGCGACTTGACGAGCTCAGCAACATCCTTCCTCACCCCTCCGAACAAGAGGTTGGAGGCCGGCTGAGTGGGGTCCCACAATCCCCCGTAGATGTTTTCCCCCATGTTTTCGAGGAACTGCCCGAGGATCATCGGTGTTTTCCACAGCCTTCCCCCCACCGTCACCTTAGCACGAATCATGGGATTTCCCTGAATTCCTCCCAGTCCCCGATTCTCCTTCTAAAAAAGATGCCCCAAACCCACCACTGGCTCCGATGGAAGCGTACCGCCCTCACCTTTATTTTTTTGTCCACCCTGAATCTAAGGTTCGGTTTGCTCGTGTGATAGAAGCGCACGGGCCTGAAACCCGAGACGGCCCTCCCGACCTCAAGGTGATCTGGATGCCGGTAGGAGGCGAACTCCGGATCCGGGGCATAGACGAGCTCGGGCCTCTCCGCCCTGACCGCCTCTTGAATCAGCTCCGCATGTTCACACTTGACCCCCCTGTCCACCAGTCCAAGTGCTTTCAGCTGGATTTTTAAAAAGGCGGCGGATCGCACGGCTTCTTCCCTCCTCCTTTTCCCGAGTCCCCAGTCCGGTCCTTTCAACCTGCCGGGGAGCATCCCGAGCAGCATGTTCTTGAGGGATCCGAGCTGTCCATCGGTTACCAAGAGTTCCACTACCTCATCGCCCTTCTTGATGTGCTCCGCGACCGTCCCCCCACAGAAGATTTCCAGATCGTCGGGGTGGGGGGCGACCACCACAACCTTCATTTCCAATTGGATTTTGGTAGTTAGAATGAGGATTGGCTGGGGAATAACTGGTTCCGGTCATCTCCTGCTCGAGACGGTTGAGGAGATGGAGAGAATCGCCTCCAAGTACGAGATATATGGTTTTCTTTCGAGAGCCGGGGAGCGGGTGGTCAGGGTCTACGGGCTTTGGTCCAGAATCCAATCCCTCCTTCAGGACAGAATGGTGAGGGAGGAGGAGCAGGCCCCGGCTTTCCCGCTGGCCTGCAGGTTTTCAACCGGCTCCTGGCGCGCCCTGGTGGTTTCCCCGGCAAGTGCGAACACGGTGGCAAAGGTCGTCCACGGTATTGCCGATACCCTCCTGACGAACGCCATCGCGCAGGCGGGCAAGGGAGGGGTCCCAGTGATAATTGTTCCGACCGATTTGAGGGCGGGGAAACTCAGGACTAGGCTTCCCTATTCGCTGGATCTCTCCCTGTGCGGGTGCGTTGAATGCCCCCCAGCCAAAAAATGCCCAGCCGGTGCCATTAAGTTTTCGGGTCAAAGGAGCTCTCTCGACCTCACAAAGTGCGAGGGGTGCGGTCTGTGCTTAAAGGCCTGTCCGAGGGGGGCGATTACCTTCGGCAAGGAAATCGAAATTTACGTCAGACCCTTGGACGCTGAGAATGCAAGGAAACTTCGGGGAATACCCAATGTGACAGTACTGGACTCTCCACACAGGATTTCTGAGGTCCTACATCAACTGGAGGAAAAAATCGCACCCTGATTCTCGATTAATTTTGGTAAGGGCTTACTTCGATGCTCGTGCTCCAGGAACTGGTCCCAAAATCGGACTTCCTCCAAGTGGCGCACGAGCAGAGGGAACTCGTAGACGGATGGTTTGTCACCGACAGCTCCAGGGGAATTCCGGCGCCCAGCGGGACCGTGGTGGGCAGCGTCCTCAAATCAAAATATCCCGATAAGACGGTGTTGCCGGTCTGCATCCTGCATTATAAAAGTCGGGTTGAGGTGGGGGCCCTCGCCCTGGCTGCGGCCGCGGTGGGCGTGGACGGAATGGTGGTGGATGGCCCCAGGTTCGTGCTGGATCCCACTTCCGGCGAGCTGAAGCCCCTATGGGGGGATGCGCCGAGATATGGGGAGTTTGTTGCGATGTTCAGGAGCCCGGAGGAAGGGAGAGAATTCCTCCGTGAAACGCTCGGGATTAAGAACCTGAAGATCGGCGGGCTGATCTCCGCTAGGTTCTCTAGCGAGGAATGCGTCGCCAAGGCTGAGGACAGGTGGGATTTTCTGGTATTCATGAGGCTTGCCGAGGACTCCATGTACAAGCTCGAGGAGGTCTCGAGGGCGTGCAGAAAAGCGGGGAAACCCCTGTACACCTACCTGATGGTCGCAACCCCAAAAAATCGGGGTTTGATCGGGAAAATTGGTTGGCCCTCCCTTTCCATGGAGCGCGTTGAGGATTTCTGTGAGGGGCTCACGGGCATGGTGAATGGTCTAATCCCGACGTGTGTGGGGGACCGGGAGGGGGAGAGGGAACTACTTCGCAGGCTCCAGAAGTTTAGGGAATAAGGCACAGGTTTTGATGGGAGCGGTGGTACTTCCCAGAGACCTGCTGAGGGGAAGGAGGCGCGCTCTCAGGGAGGCGGCAAGGGACTTGGGGACCGAGCAGGTGGAAAGGGTGGAGGAGCTCCTGAGCAGGTGGGATGACCAGGCGAGGGAGGAGCTGGTGAAGCTGCTGGGCGCCGAGAGGGCTAGGCGACTGCTGGACCGGCTAGGAATCGTTTGATCTTCGCGACCCTCCTCTTCATCATCGAGCGTATCTCCCCCCACAGGCTGGGCAGTGTTCCGAAAACCTTGGTTTTTCCTTTCCGGAGGCACTCGAGGAATTCCTCAAGGCTGGAGGCTTCGGCCTCGGTGTAGGCGTTCCCCACATCCTCCAAAACGTGGGCATCGCTGCCTGCGCACATGGACTTCCCGAGCTCCTGGCATACCTTTAGGGCTTTCGGGTTCCTCGACAGGAGGTGGGCGTTCAGGACCTCGATGGCGTCAAAGTCCACCCTTTTCACCAAGTCCCCAACCCCGGCTCTCAGCCTAGCATAGGGATGGGCGGCGACGGCAACCCCACCCTCCTCTCTAATTCTCTCCACCGTTTCTTCCACACTCATTCCCTTTGGGATGAGTTTCGTTAAACCAAGCCCCAAGACATCCCCCTCTCTGGTTCTTATCTCAATCCCCGGAATGACAAACTTCGGGTCGAGTTTCCTACCAATT
The DNA here is from genome assembly GCA_038842485.1 of Hadarchaeales archaeon (SeqCode). GTDB lineage: Archaea > Hadarchaeota > Hadarchaeia > Hadarchaeales > JAWBSP01 > JAWBSP01. Next base: position 33,060 of record JAWBSP010000010.1, on the reverse strand, counting down.
CTTCCCCCCTCAACCGAGTTATGGTCTGTTATGGCAACCCCGCTGAGCCCCTTCTTTTTTGCGAACTGTATAATCTCTCGGGGGGTCGGGATGGCATCTCTGGAATAAACGGAATGTATGTGGATGTCGACCCTCATGGGTTGGAAGGAGTTAAGGCGTGGATACTCAAAGTATCCTTGCCCCCTTGAGAGCCTCTTTTATAATTCCTTCTTCCCCCCGTCTTTTTCTTATTTCATCGGGCGTGTAGCATAGCAGCTCCACTCTCCTTAAAGGAAGCTTTCTCAGTGGGTAGGTTGCCCTCTCTGGGAAGGGGATTTTGGCGAAGGCTGATGAAACCACGAGCATGTCCCAATCGCTTTCCTCCAGAAAGTCGCCTCTTGCCCTGGAGCCGAAGAGGTAGGCACCCTCCACCTTCACGGGTGAGTTCCTGAAAATTCTCCTCAGATGCTCAACGTCTTTAATCCTAATTCCTTTCTTACCCACTCCACCACCTTTTTTACAATATTCGAGATGAATTCTGGCCGACTCCGCATCGTAAAGTCTCGCGGGAACCTCATATGAGTCTATGTCTGCAGTTCTATAACTGCTCCAGCAGATGGTGCTATCTGCAAATGTAGAGGGAAGGATATTTTAGTGACGACAGCAGGTTTGGACGAGGCCGGGAGAGGGCCAATCCTAGGCCCGATGGTTCTTTGCGGGGTGAGTTTCGAGGAGAGGGATCTTCCTAGACTCAGAGAGGCAGGTGTCAGGGATTCCAAGCTTTTGAGCCCCCAGAAAAGGGAGAAGCTTGCGGAGGTTATCGGGGAAATCGCCGTCTCTGTGGAATTGGTGGAGCTCCAGGCTCAGCAAATTGACGAGCTAAGAAAATCGAAAAATTTGAACGAGATAGAGGCGGAGATTTTCGCACGTATTATAAACAACCTCAACCCCTCCTCCGCGTATGTGGACTCCCCCGATCCCGATCCGCATCTCTTCGAGCAAAGGCTTAGAAGGTACCTCAAGAAGTCCCCAAGGCTTGTGGTTGAGAATGGGGCCGACAGGAAGTATGTTCAGGCCTCGGCTGCATCCATCCTCGCCAAGCAGCGGAGAGAGGAGAGGGTTAAGGAGCTACATGAAAAATACGGTGATTTCGGCTCCGGCTATCTCACCGATCCACGGACCATTTCCTTTCTTCGCAAGTGGATAAGGGAGCACGGGGAGCTACCCGATTTTGCCCGCAAATCTTGGAAACTGAAACTGAGATAGGCCCCGCTTTCCCCCAACACACTAACCCCGGGACTCCTCGTCTTGCCTACCGGCGTCCTCCTCCCGGTAACCCTCGTGGTGGGGATCGCGCGGGGCCGGCCCGCCTGTACCGCACCAGGGTTGTCTCCAGGTCACGGCGAGGTGTTCCACCAATCCGCTCCCAGGAGGACCCATTTTGGTGCGTCTGTCGGCGGGAGGCTCGAGTGTTCCCGCAAGGGATGCACCGGTGCTCCTACTCTTCACACCGGCTCTCGCTGCTCGCGGGGTATTCCCCTCATTGCCAATAAATCTACTCTTTCTGTCAAATATCCGTTAATTTTCCCCGGTTTTGAAAGTAAGGCTAAAGATTCTTCTGACCTCGTCCAGCGTACTCGCCTCCTCGGGCTTCTTATCCTCCCTTATCCTCTCGATCCTAGCAAAGCGAAGGGCCATTCCCTTGGCGTACTTTGGGCTCTCCTGGACTTGGTTGAAGGAAACCTCTACCACGATTTCCGGCTTGACAAAAACGGTCCTTCCCCTGCTCGAAATCTGGAGTTCCTTTAGCCTCTTCGTCATCTGCTCGAGCTCCGCGTCGGTCAGTCCTTTGAAGGTCTTCCCCACGATTTCGAACTTTCCAGTCTCCCTGTCAAGGGCTGCGAGATAATAATCTGAAAGCCACCGCGCTCTCCTCCCATGGCCCCACTCTGCGCCCACGATCACCAGATCTAAGGTCAGGACCCTCTTCAGTTTCAACCAGTCCCTCACTCTTTGCCCTGGTTTATACACGCTGCCTGGCTTTTTTGCTATCACCCCTTCATGCCCTTTCTCGATCGCAAGTTTGAAGAATTCCTCTGCCTCCTCCGGATTTCTGACCTCTTTCTTTGGAACCAGGAGTTCTCCTCCAATTTCTTCCAGTTTCTCCCTCCTCTGCTCATATGGAAGGTCAAGTAAAGAGCTCCCGTTCAGAAAAAGCGCATCGAAGAGGTAAAGTTTTAGGGGGGTTTCGTCTACCGCCCGCTGGACTTCATGCTTCCGCCTAAACCTCTTAAGGAGATACTGGAAAGGGAGTGGGCGCTCGTCTCGAAGTGCGACAACTTCTCCCTCAAGAATGCATTCTCCGATTCCAAGCTCTCTCACCTCCTGAACGATCTCCGGCATGCTCTGGGCGATGTTCTCCCCCGTCCGACTGAAGATGCTAACTTTACCTGTGGATGAGTGAATCTGAACCCTGGCGCCATCGAGCTTGAACTCCAGAAAGGTTGACCCTCCGTGTTCATCGAAGATCTCCTCAAAACTGCTGGCTGTGTGGGCGAGCATGGGGAGAACAGGTTGAAAGGGGAAGGGATTGGTCATGGGCTGCTCCCCCCGGTTCAGGCTCCCAAGGGTAAGCTCTGGCCCGCCCACGGCCCATGCACGCCTAATCGTCTCCAATGGAATGGAATAGGTTTTGGAGAGAGCGGGGAGGAGCAGGCCCTCTTTGAATCCAGTTCTCAGCTCCCCCGTGAGGATCTTGGTAAGGAGCTTAGCTTCCAGTGGCGAGCACCTCAAATAAAGGGCCTCTATGAGCCTCTCCTTCTTGGTTGCTTGTGGGGTTTCTGCCGTTCTCTTCATCGTCTCCCAAACCTCCGAAATGGTGAGGGGTCGGCTCTCAAGGGTGGTGACTCTGATCTTCCTTGTCTCGAAAAGCCGGTAAGCCGCCTCCCCTAGGTCCCCCGTTTCCGAGAAGGCTTTAAACAGCTCCTCCTCTCGTGCTCCCGTAACCCTTAACAGCACGTCCCTCACGCAGGCCCACCCTACACCCGTTTTAGGCGGGTTGGTGAGCATATAGCAGGCCGGTAAAAGCTCATCAGCCGGGAGCCTGCTGAGAAAATCTGACACGAGTTCTATCATCTCGTTTCTACCCGTTTCCTCCTCCAACGTTTGCGAAAGCTTGGCGATCTCAAGAAAGTCCATTCAAAATTCTCGAAAGCGAAGCAGGCTACTTATCTGTTCGAGGGTAAAAATGCTCAGCAGAACCGATGAGAACATTTTATATTGCTTCTTTGAAGTAGCCTAATGCTCGGCAAACTGAGAAGCTGGAGCAGAAAAAAGTCCCCCTGGATCTTTCATGTGAACGCCGGGGGCTCATGCAACAACTGTGACATCGAAATCATAAACGCTCTAACTCCCAAATTCGACGTCGAGAGGTTCGGTATCCTGTTGGAAGGAAGCCCCCGTCACGCGGACATCCTGACCGTGACAGGGATGGTCAACCGGCAGTCGGCCCCTAGGCTCAGAAGGATTTATGAGCAGACGCCCCTCCCGAAGGCAGTGATAGCAGTGGGGACGTGCGCCACTTCCGGCGGAATTTTCAAGAACAGCTACAATTTTGCCGGCCCCGTCGACAAGGTAATCCCGGTTGATGTTTATGTCACCGGTTGTCCGCCCAGACCGCAGGAGATAATCGACGGGGTGGTGAAAGCCCTCGCCGTTCTGGGGGGAAGTAAGTGATCATCCTAATCTTTCTGCTTCTCACTCTTGTTTCGGCCATCGTTGCCGTGGAGCTGAGGGATCTCCTCTCGGCGGCTATCGTTCTTGGGGTCAGCGGTTTCTTCGTTGGGGTTCTCTTCCTGCTCATGATGGCTCCAGACCTTGCGATGGTTCAGTTTCTGGTGGAGACGGCCACCACCATCGTTTTCGTTGTGGCGATCTCTAGGACCCACCGGAGGTCATCAGAACCGGAGAGGTTTGGGTCGGCCATCGTATTGGTCGTGATTCTGGCCTCGACCTTCCTCGCCTACTCCACCTTCACCAAGTTCATCACCCCCTTCGGAAGCACCCAGTACACGCTCGCAAGGTCGGTCATCGGTGAGTCGGTGGCTGGGCGGTACGTTGATCAGAGCCTCTCCGAAACCGGCTCCAGAAACTTCGTGTGTTCCGTGGTCTTCGACTACAGGGGGTTCGACACGCTGGGAGAGGTCACGGTCCTCTTCGTCTCGGTGTTGGGGATCTCCGCCATCCTCAGGAAGAAATTGGGGAGGGGGGAGCGATGAGGGGAAGGAAAAGCGAGATGAGCGTGATCGTTCGAACCGCCTCCAGGATTTTAGCTTGCTTGATCTTCGGTTACGCCATCCTCCTCATCCTCACGGGCCATGTCTCTCCAGGCGGCTCCTTCGCCGGAGGTGTGGCCATTGGGATGGGGGTCTCCCTGATCATCATCGGACACGGTATTAAGAGGTCGGAGAAGCTGCTCTCGCCAAATAAATTTTACTTTACTAGGGCGGGCGGGCTGTTGGGGTATCTCTTCATAGGCTGCATAGGTCTCGCCTTCGGAAGGGAGTTCCTGACGAACCTCTTCCCCAAGCTCTCTGGTCACCTCACCATGGCAGGATTCCTCGTCCCCCTGCTCGTGGCTTCGGGACTCCTGGTGGGCGGTGAGATCCCCCTCCTGATTTATTACTATCTCGAAAGGTACCCGGCCCTGGAGGAGGAGTGAATGCTCGGGAATCTCCCCTACGTTTTGATAATCGGGCTTGCGGCGGTGGGGATTTACAGCATTCTAGTGAAGCGGGACCTGTTCAAGATGATTTTCGGCATCTGTATCCTGGGTTATGCAACCAACCTCTTCCTAGTTGCTCTTGGCTATTTTGAGGGAGGAGCCGTTCCCATAACTTCCGGTTCATCGGTTCCAAACGCGGTTGATCCCCTTCTGCAGGCCCTTCTCCTCACCGCGATTGTCATCGAGTTCGGGGTGCTGATGTTGATCACCGCGGTTGCCATAAAAATATTCGAGGAGCACAAGACCACCGACTCAAGAATCGTGGGGACCTCGGAATGATTCCTCCCATCTACCTCGTGGTGGTGCCGCTGCTCTGTGGGGGGCTGAACGTTATTTTCAGGCAGGCAAGGATCAGGCAATCCATCTCCTTGGTGGCCGGGGTCTTCATGCTGGTTTCCTCCGCCCTTCTGCTCTGCCAGACTCTCTCTGGAGAGATCGTTGTTTACAGGCTGGGGGGCTGGCGTGCCCCAACGGGAATCGTCTTGGCAGTTGACAACCTAAGTTCAACCGTTTCCCTTCTAGTTTCCCTTCTCGGCCTCCTCGCGATCGCATATTCTATCTCCTACACCAGAGAGTTCACAGGCAGGGTCCAGTATGATTCCCTCCTCATGTTCCTGCTAGCTGGCATGCAGGGGGTTGTCCTGACCGGGGATCTCTTCAACATGTTCGTCTTCTTTGAGATCCTCTTCATCTCGTCCTACGCCTTAGTTGGCTTTCTGAGGGGATCAACCGAGCTCCGGGCCTCCTTCAAATACGCCATCCTGAGCATGGTGGGCATGTCCTTCTTCCTGCTGGGCATAGGAATTCTATACGAGTTCACGGGAAACCTGAATCTTGCATACATTGCTCAGGGTCTGAAGGCCATGGCACCGATTGCTCCTAGGACCCTCCCCATTTTCGGCTTCATCTCCCTCGCGGTGGGCCTTGGTGTTGGGTCATCCATAGTGCCCCTTCACACTTGGCTACCCGACGCCCACCCGGCAGCCCCCTCCCCCATAAGCGCCCTCCTCTCGGGTGTGGTGGTGAAGGTGGCGTTCTACGCCATCCTGAGGGTGGGCTGCACGGTCTTCGGTCTCGACTACATCTCACTTCTCAAGCCAACCCTTCTCGCTCTGGGAATGCTAACCATGGTGGTGGGGGCGATGCTCGCCCTCATCCAGACCGACCTGAAGCGCTTCCTAGCCTACTCCACCGTTGGTTCCATGGGCTACCTGGTGGTTGGGCTCGGGGCAGGGGAGCTAGGACTTCAGGGATCGATTTTCCATCTCCTCAACCACGCTTTGGCAAAGGCCATGCTATTCTTCATCGCAGGTTGCCTGATCCACAGGGTGGGCACTAGGGACATGAGAAGGATGGGTGGTCTGCTCAACGTTGCTCCTGCTGAGGCCGCCACCTTTCTCCTTGGTGGGCTAGCGGTGACGGGAGTTCCCCCCTGCAACGGTTTCTTCAGCAAACTGCTTATCTATGAGGCGCTCTATCAGAACGGTCAGTGGGTTCCCCTTGTTGTCTCCATCGGCACGAGCATCTTTTTCCTAGCCATCTATCTGAGGGTCTTCCAACTCGTTTTCTTAGGGAAGGGTAGGGGACCAAGCGGGAATATGAGGATGCCCGGGACAATGCTGGGTCCGGTTCTCCTTCTCTCCGCCCTCATCCTTCTGATCGGTCTCTACCCGCAGCCCCTGCTCGATTTGACCTCTAGGATATCCCACCAGCTCTTGAACCCGAGCGAATACATTACCGAGGTGATGAGATGAGAAGGAAAATTTCCGTGTGGGCCGCCGTTTTCCTCTCCTGCCTCCTCCTCTCCTTCAGTCTGGATCTCCAGTTCCTGCTCGCGCTGGCTCTGATCGGCGGATTGAGCGCGCTCCTTTTCGCCTCCTTCTCCTTAACCGGAAGGGAGAGGGATGAGCTTAAGCCAGGGGTTTGGATTAGAATGGTTGGATACATTTTCGTCTATCTCTGGGAAATGCTGAAGGCAAGCGCAGCGATGTTCAAGCTCATCGCAACTGGTAGGGTGAGGCCCGGATTCGTGAGGGTGCCGACGGGCCTGCGGAAGGAATGGGCGGTGACGCTTCTGTCGAACACTATAACCATGACGCCCGGGACCTTTGTGGTGGATTTGAACGAGAAGAAAGGGATGCTGTATGTCCACTGGATCAACGTGACAGAGAAGGAGCGGAAGGCCATCGCCGAGAAAGTTTCTGGGCCCTTTGAGAGATACTTGGGGAGGATCAAATGATCTTCCAGCTCGTGATGTTGCTCATGGTGGTTGCCTTTGCCCTTTGCATCTGGAGGCTGATCAGGGGCCCCACAGTGGCGGACATCCTGCTTGCCTCCAATGTCATCTGGACCATGGGGGTTGGGGTGGTGCTCCTTCTTGGGGATAGATACAGCCCCTTCCTTTCGGACACCGCCATTCCCCTGGCCCTTATAGCCTTCGTGAGCACGCTTGCAGTCTGCAAATATTTGGAGCGTGGTAGGATTGATTGAGCTCCTTTACATAATCTTGGCTCTGGCCGGCGCGATCTTCTGTCTGGTTGGCTCGCTTGGGATAGCCAGGTTTCCGGATCTCTACACTAGGATTCAGGCCTCAACCTTATGCACCATAGGGGTCCTCTGGTTTGGGCTGGCGATTGTCTTTAGGAGGGGCATCGATCCCCTCTCGGCCAAAACCCTCGTGGTCGTCCTTTTCGTATACCTCACCGCCCCCGTCGCCTCCCATGCCATAGCGAGGGCGGGATACAAGAGCGGGGTCCGCCCGTGCCGTCAAAACGTAATCGATGAGTACAGGGGAAGAAGATGATAGCGATCCCCACTTCTCTGATCCCCTACCTCTTTCTTCTGCCCTTTGTAGGGGCTGCCATCGCGCCAGCCCTCGGAAGGTTCAGGCCTCATTTCACGGCCGGCGTTTTTCTTCTGGTTCTTCTCCCTCTTGCCATCCTTCTTGCCCAAGTGGTTTCGACGGGTCCCATACATCTCTCCTACCCATGGGCTCCAGCCCAGAAGCTGAACTACGAGCTTTATCTCGATTCCCTAGCGCTTCTCTTCTCAACCGTCACCATTTTCCTGTGTTTCCTCTCCACCCTCCATTCGGCAGGTTACATGGCCGGGAGGGAGGGGCAGTCCCGGTTCTACTCGATCCTCCTTCTTTTCGGGGGAGGCATGCTCGGGATGTTCTGTTCTGCCAACCTCTTCCAGTTCCTGATCTTCTGGGAGCTGATGACCCTGAGCTGCTACCTACTGGTTGGTCACTTCAGAACGGAGGTTTCTCTCAGGGCAGCCATGAAATACTTCATTATGATTCACGTCGGAACCCTCTGTCTTCTGGCCGCCTTTCTGAGCATTTACTTCCATCCCGGAATTGGGACGCTGAGCATGGTGGAACTCTCTAGGAGGGGGGGACTTGCCGCCATTTCCCCCGGAAGGTGGTTGTTACCTGTTGGTGCATTGAGCCTAGTCGGCTTCGGGTTCAAGGCTGCCATGTCGCCTTTCCACACTTGGCTTCCCGAGGCCCACCCTGAGGCCCCTTCACCCATAAGTGCCCTTCTCTCCGGGATTATGATAAAGGCGGGGATCTACGGGATGCTCAGGTTCCTCCTAGGTGTATACGGTCTTGGTCCCTCTCTCTTGGAGTGGGCAGGACTTCTGGTGGCGACCTTTGGTGTTGTCACAATGGTGATCGGTGTTCATATGGCTTTCCTCGAGAAAGACATAAAGCGGATTTTGGCTTTTCACTCTGTAAGCCAGATAGGTTATATGATTCTTGGAATTGGGGTAGGAACCACACTTGGGATTACCGGTGCACTTTTCCACGCCCTAAATCATGCTCTCTTTAAGGCATGTCTTTTCCTATGTGCTGGCTCGGTGATCTATAGGGTTGGAACTAGGAACATAGATGAAATGGGGGGTCTTGCAAAGGACATGCCTCTAACTACCTTAGCTTTCTTGTTCGCTGCTTTCGCGATTTCGGGTATCCCACCCTTCAACGGTTTTGCCAGCAAACTCATTATCTATGAGGCTTGTCTCTCCACTTCCAACTTTTCATCAATCTACACGCTTTATGCAGCCATCGCCATTTACGTTTCTGCATTAACCGTGGCATCCTTCATGAAGGCAGCCCATTCAATTTTCTTTGGTCAAAAATCGAAGCGGTTCGGGAGAATAGAGGAGGTTCCCATCCACATGGTCATCCCAACCTCGGTTCTTTCGGGGCTTTGTCTTCTGTTTGGGATCTTTCCCCTGCTCCCCATGAAGGTGATTTCCCCTGCGGTCGAATCGGTTGGGGTCTCCCCGCTCGAGATAGGATGGCTGGGATACACGACTTCGACAGGAGTCTACCTTTCGGCTGTTCTGGCTGCGGCGGTCGGTGCCTCCATCCTGCTTGGGCTGGCGATATACAGGGCAGGGCTCAGTTTCGCGCCAGCGGTGAGCTCTCCTCAGAAGTACGAGATGGTGATAGGGGGGGAGTCGGCTGACATACTTGGGGAGGAGCTGAGGCCACATTCGGATGTGTTCAGCGGGAGCGCCGAGCATTTCTTCGATCCCCTGCTGCGCGTGGCAAGAAGGGGCGGGTTTGACCTGTTCTGGGTTGGGGTGGCTCGGGGGGTGGCATCGGGTGCTAGGGGGATGCACAGACGTCTGCTCAAGGGAGGATACGTTCCAGTGCTCCTCCTTGTGCTCATGCTGGGGGCGCTGCTCCTCCTCTTCGTATTTCTCTCCCCATACGTGACGGTATGACGGCCCTCTTCCTCCTCAGGGCTCTATTCTTTCCAGGCCTCCTGTTTGCTGCATGTTTCGGGCTCTTTCTGGTGTGGGTCATGAGGAAGGTTGTGGCGAGGGTACAGTGGAGGGTGGGACCTCCAATCTTCCAGCCCTTTGCGGATTTCTTCAAGCTGATTTTCAAGGAGACCGTCATCCCCCTCGGGGCCCACCGGAAGGCCTTCGTTTCCGCTCCCGTTCTGGCTCTTGCTTCCATTCTGGTGGCCAGCTTGCTCATACCCGGTCCCGCTTCTGCGCCCGTATTGGGGTTCGGAGGGGATCTTCTGGTCCTTCTCTACCTGTTGACCTTCTTCGCCGTGGCCCTAGTTGTGGGGGGAATGGCATCAGGCAATCCCCTCTCCTCGACGGGGGCCGGCAGGGAGATGGCACTGGTTTTATCGTACGAGCTCAGCTTCGCCCTCTGTCTGCTGGTTCCGGCGGTGGGCGCGGGCTCTCTCAGGATTGAGGACATCGTCAGGTTTTCCCTCTCAAAGGGTCCGATCTATTTCTTGCCTGCCTGCGGCAGTCGTTTTCTTCGTCTGCATGCTGGCGAAAATGGGTCTTCCCCCCTTCGACATCCCGGAGGCCAAGACGGAGCTCATGGCCGGGATTTACACCGAATACTCCGGCTCGCTCCTGGGTCTGCTCAAACTTTCAAAGGCCATCCAGCTGTACGTGCTTTCGAGCCTTTTGGTCTCCCTTTACTTCCCCTCCCCCTCCTTGGGCGTCTGGCCCATCGATGCAGCCCTCCACTTGGCCAAGGTTGTGCTGGTGGTCGCCGTGCTGTCGGTGCTGGCTGCTGCCAATCCAAGGGCGAGAATCGATCAGGCCTTCAAGTTCTGCTGGCTTTATCTCATGGTACCAGTGCTTGCGAACTTGGTTGTCTGCTTAGTCTTGTTCTAAAGTTTTTCGATTTCAAGGCCATCTCCAGCAAACTTTCCGTTGAGCGCGTGTTACTATAGTAACATTACCTGCCAGGTGGGAATGTTTAATACTTGGTTCTCCAGCCGTGCTCAGAAAGTACAAGCATCCTCCTGCATCTGGGACAGAGGAGGCGGAAGGGGGATTCCGTTTCGGGCACAGCCTCTCCCAAGAGCAGCTGGGAAAATTTAACTAGAGTGGGGTTTGAAAAGGAAAGCGGACCCAATCTTTCAAGCATCCACCCCATGTGCTCCCTAGCGGTTATGGGTGCCCCGCATTCTTCACACCTTAGGAGTTTCCTCTCCACCGAGGTGCGGGTCCTTTCCTCCTCCCCTTTTGAAATCACGCAGGAGCCGGTTGTCAGTTTAATCCCCTCCACCGGGCAAAGTCTGGCACACTGTCCGCACCTTATACATCTCCCGTACTCTACTTGGATTCTTCTGAGCTCTCCATCCTCCACCGTGATGGCCCCCGCCGGGCACACCATCTCGCAGGCCCCGCACCCCATGCATTTATCGTTGAATTCTGGCTTTCCCCTGAACGTTTCTGGCGGTGGGGAGGGAACGAAGGGATAGCGGACGGTGAACGGCTTGCTTGCTGCCGATCTCAGTGCCTCCCCGATCTCTTTTATTTTAAGCCCCATGTTTTCTGGAAATCTCCACCAGTTCCTCCTCGCTCAAGTGCCTCTTCTTCCCCGTCCGGACATCAACCACCGCAACCCTCTCGGTGCAGCTGAAGCAAGGATCGATCGAGCCGAGGGTTATCACCGCATCGGCTAGGGTGTAGTTTGGCAGCATGACCGAGAGGGCGGGAAGGTTGGCGTAAGTCGGTGCTCTTATCTTGTGCCTGAAGGGCGTGTTTCTTCCATCGGTTTTAACATAGTGTATGTCCTCCCCTCTAGGGGCCTCAGCACGCCCAATCCCCTCTCCCGGCGGAACCTCTTTAAACTCTGCCCTTATCTCACCTCTTGGAAGCCCATCTAGGGCCTGTCTCACAAGCTCGACCGATTGGAGGAGTTCGTCCATCCTCACGAGAACTCTGGCAAGGTTGTCCCCGGAAGTGTATACAGGAACATCAAAGCTCAGTTCGCCATAGGCCGCATATGGGTCATCCCTCCTCACATCGATCTTCAATCCCGATCCCCTTGCGGTTGGACCCACAACGCAGAAGTCCCGTGCCTGTTCCGTGGTTAATAATCCGATTCCCTCCAATCTCTTCTTGGTAACTGGGTCGCCCTCCACCATTCCAACGGCTTTTTTTGTCTCCTTCTCAACCGTCTTTAGGACCTCTAGGATCTTCGGTACATGCTCTGGTTTTATATCATACCTGACCCCTCCGACCGCCTGCATGGCATAGTTCTGCCTGTTCCCGGTCATGAGCTCGAAGAGGTCCAGCACAGGCTCTCTGTATTTCCAAGCCCACATGAGTAGGGTGTCGAAACCTATGAGGTGCCCGGCAACCCCCAGCCATAAGAGGTGACTGTGAATCCGCTCGAGCTCCGCAATTATAACTCTTATGTATCTGGCTCTGTCTGGAACCTCTATCTGGGCAATATCCTCGACCGCCTGGACGTAGCAGAGGGGGTGAACATTGGAGCATATACCGCATATCCGCTCGACGAGGAAGGGGATCTGCTCGAAGGTCAACCCCTCGGAAAGCTTTTCTATACCTCTGTGTACCCAGCCAATTCTTATGTCGACACCCACCACCTGCTCCCCCTTCACGTACAATTTGAAAAACTCGGGTTCCTTAAGGGCAGGGTGGAACGGACCTATTGGGATAACCGGCATCTCCTCACCCCTTCCTGAGCGGAAAGACCTCCTTGGGCCAGTCGTCCGCCAGTATAAGTCTTCGGAGATCCGGATGGCCCACGAACTCCACTCCGAACAGATCGTGGATCTCCCTTTCTATGAATAGGGCTCCCTTCGTCGCACTGGTTATAGAATCAACTCTCGGACTCGATTTTGGAACCTCGATCCTCAGGTTTGCCAGCACTTTTTCTTGGTCAAGAGAGAAATGGTAAATCAATTCGAAAAAGGACATGTGCTCTACGCAGCTCACGGTGCAGAGCCTGTAACCCATCTCAACCATCTTCTTTGCAGCATCGAGGATCCTCTCCTTTGACACCCTGACGAAAATCCTGGGGTTAGCCCCAAGGTGAGGTTTAAGTCCCCCCTCGAGGAAAATCTCACCGAATTTTTGCTTTATCTCCTCCAGCAGCTCTTCAGCCCTCATTTTGGTCTCCAGGCGAAGATTCTGGGCCCTACCATCTCCCTTCTCCGTTTTGCGGTGCTCGCGACCTTCTCCATCTCCTCATACTCACAGAATCTCAAAGCACCGGTTGGGCAGACCCTGGCGCATGGGGGCCGCTCTCCCTCCTTCAAGCGACCAAGGCATTCGTCGCACTTGACCGAAACCCTTCTTGATTCCAGGAAGTCTATGTTTCCAAAGGGACAGGCGATGGAGCAGGAGCGGCACCCTATGCAGAGGTTCTCGTTTATCTTTACGGCATCCCCTGTTCTCTTTATGGCCTCCTTCGGGCAGACCTGAACGCAGGGGCTGTTCTCGCATTGACGGCAAACCCCCGAGAGCGGGAAAAGTCCTCCGAAAACCTCAATGTTTATCCGCTTCTCCCCGTGATTTTGGAGCGCGCAGGCGAGCTCGCAGGCGTGGCACCCCACACACAGATCTATATCAAAATAGAGCTCCATTCACACCACGGCAGCCACGCAGGTCTTAAAGTCCGGGAGGTATATCACCCCGGGGGGAACAGATCTCCTCACCAGCGCCATCCTCTTGAATTCCTCCTTCTCAGTTCTCAGCATGACCTCTGCTCCTTCCTTTATTCCTAGCCTTTCAGCGTCCTCAGGGTTCAATTCAAAGCTATCCTTCAGGTCTAGGAAACGGTCCAGCAGTTTCTTTAACTTCACCCAGTCGAAGTTAAAGTAAGTGGGCTGGGAATATAGCAAAAATGGAAAGCCGGCACTCACCCTGGGGACGTTTATTTTCTCCTTCACTTCTTTGAACTCGAAGAGGGGTTTCTTGGGGGGAGGAGAGGAAGGCCTCAGTTCCTCCACCACCTCACTCAATATCGACCCCACCTCCCTCACATCTTGAGGGGGATCTGAGATTTTGTTCAGCTTTTTGGTCCCTCCATCCGCGTCAGTAAGGGTCCCCGAGAGTTCGGTGAAGCATGGAATCGGAATGAGAAGGTCAGCCTCCTCCACGAAGTAGGGTGTAAACAGGATCTTGAAATCGGCATCAACACTGCGCGGATCAGACCTGAAAATAAAGGCCACTTTCTTCCTCTTCCCATCGTACTCCTCCACCCCATATTTCCGTAGCCCCTTCTCGAGTCCACCAACTATGAGAACACCGCAGTCAAGCAGGAGGGCGAGGTTGGAAAGGCTCAGGAGGGTTTCCTTCCAGTTATCGGTTTTGGTGACGGAAGGGGTTACCACAAAAAGGGGTTTCTTTGCCTTCGCCAGCGCATCAACCACGGGGGAAAGGGCGAGGGGTTTGATTCCCGCCCTATCAACCGGGGGAAGTGCTTTGAGAGTGCTCCTGAATTCGGGGAAGCCTGGGATTTTCTCCTGCTCCTTTTTATATGTCCCCTGTTGAATCAGCATCTGCGCCATGTGGAGGAGCACGAGGGATTCTCCGCCTGGTAGGGGTTGCAGGGTTTCGGAGAACCAGCTTGATGGACCAAGCCTGCTCGAAAGGCAGAAAAGCCTCGTTCCTCTTTCATACTTCGACCTCAAGATTTGCCCTGCGAGAACTGGGTGGAACTCGAGAAGTTCCCCGAGTATAAAAATTACATCGGCAGTTTCGAGGTCCGAAATGGTGGCCTGTTTACAGAAAATCGAGGCGGACAGAACGGGATCGGTAGTCACCATGGGGGCGCCTAGGGAATTAGAGAGGGAGTAAATCCAGGCGAGCTCCTCCTCGGTGCAACTCCCCGAAACCACGAAGGTGAGAGCCCCCTTGTTTTTGATTTTTCTTCTCATCGTCTCCACAGCCTCCTTCCAGTGGATGGTGGCATGTTTTCTCCCCTTTCTCATCATGGGCTGGTAGATCCTGCTCTGGTCGTAGGTGATGGTCCAGGCTAGCAGCCCTTTCACGCACAGCGGGCTTGGGACCGTTCCTAGGATTTCTCTCTCCTTCAAGAGGGTGAGGTCGCATAAAAGACCACAGTGGGGACAAATGGTTTTGACCTCCATCACCACCACTCGGGAATCCCTTTTAGTTTTTCGAAGGAGAAAATCGGGCCATCCTTGCAAACGTAGTATTTCTCTATGTTACAGTGTCCGCACTTTCCTATTCCGCACCTCATTTTCCGCTCCAGTGAGACGTATATGTTTGGCGGTTCGTAACCCACCTGAAGGAGCCTTTCGACGGTGAACCTGATCATGATGGGAGGCCCGCACACAACCGCTAGCTCTCTCCGGAAATCCAGTTTCACCCTGTCGAAGAGTGTGGTAACCACTCCCACATTTCCAGTCCACCCCGGAGTTCCCACATCCACCGATAGATGCACTTCCGCGCCTCTCCTCTTCCACTCCTCGTACTCCCTTTTGAAGACAAGGTCAGCCGGCGTTCTCGCCCCGTAAAAAAGCAAGATCCTTCCGTACTTTTCCCTCTCATGCAAAAGCGTCAGGAGGTAAGAGCGGAGAGTTGAAAGTCCGATTCCCCCTCCCACAATCAGGATGTCTTTTCCCTCAGATTCCTTCACGGGGTAGGAATTCCCGTAAGGTCCCCTGATTCCGAGCACCTCGCCAGCCCCCATGCGATGGAGCGCCGAAGTAACCCTTCCGTAGGTTCCTAGGCTGGGGTCGAAGGTCCTCATCACGGTCATCTCAAGCCTCTCGCCGTGAGGTGGGGAAGAGATGGCGAAGGGTGCCTCTCCCACCCCGAAGGCGGTCAGCTCGAGGAATTGGCCGGGACTGAACTCGAATTTTTTCTCGGGTTCCAGCACGAAAGTTTTTATGTTTGGGGTCTCATCGATGACCTCCAGAATTCTGGCCGGCTGGGGCAGGTAGGGGCTACTCATGTTCCAGCGGCTCCCTCACATCTATCTTTCCCAAGCACGCTTCCACGCACCTGCCGCATCCCGTGCAGGCATAGGTACCATATTTCTCGGGGAAGTACGCGAACTTGTGCAGGATTCGGTTGGCAAGTCTTGAGTGGAGTTCCGGTCTGGGGTTCACACCCGCCGCAACCTTCTGGTATCCTTCCTTCAGGCATGGCTCCCAATACCTGAGCCTCAAAAAGTGTTCCTGAAGTTTCTCCTCCGCCAAGCTGAAGCAGTAGCAGGTGGGGCAGATGTTTATGCAGGCTGAGCACTCCACGCACTTGAGGGCATATCGCTTCCAGTATTCTTCTTTCAGCTCCCCCACCTTCTCCAGCCTCTCAAGTTTTCTCCCCTCCATTTTTCCCTCGATTCTCTTCCGGTTTCTCTCCCTCTCCTCCAGCATAGCTGGCGTGGTATTTTCCGTGAACTCGGTGAGCAGCTGCAAAATCTTGGAACCCTTTTCACTCCCGGCCTCCAAGAGCATTCCCTCTTCCAGCTGGCTCATGTTGAGGTCGAAGCCACTGGTGGGGTAGGGGTGATAACCCAACCTCGTGCAGAAGCACGCCTCCTCGGGTTCCAAGCAGTCCAGGCTGATGAGCGTTGCAGCCTCCCTCCTCCTCCGGTAGTGCTCATCAACCGGCTCCTCCAAGAAGACCTTGTCCAAGATTACCAAGGCATTGAGGTCGCAAGCTCTTGCCCCCAGCAGGATAAAGGGGCTTTCCCAGAAAGTGCTCTCAAGGCTGAGCGGGTTCATGGAGTACTTTATCAATCCCTCAACGGGAGGCAGAAAGAGCGGTTTTACGGAGGGTAGCCGCTTTTCGAAGGTCACCCTCTCCGTTTCCCCCCTGACGGGTTCCAGCGTCACCCCCTCCCAAGTTTTGACGGGGGCATAAAGGGTGGAAGTTTCCGCTAGTTTTTTCAGTGCACGCGGAAGGTTCCTTCTTGGGAGGAAGAGAGATTCCCGCATCATCTGTTGACCTGTTTATAAAAAATCTACTAAGCCCGGATTTTTGCTTCAGGTTAAATAATATGGCAAAATCATGTGGATGCCGGTGCAGCCGGAGCGGTTGAGGGTTACCGACCTGTTCGAGCACCTTAGCTTTCAGGAGCTGCAGGATATTGCCGCCATAGCCCAAGAGGAGGAGTATGAGGCCGGTCACGTCCTCTTCAAACCCGGGGACCGGGCCGAAAAGATATACCTCATCGAAAAGGGGAGGGTCTCAATCGAGATTGAGATCACTCCAACCGAGCGAATCGGGGTTTATGTGCTTGGGGCGGGGAACTTCTTCGGCTACCCCGCGCTCCTCCCATCAAAGACCTACACAACCGTTGGCACGTGTTTAGAAAGGACAAAATTGATTACCATTGAGGCCTCTCGGCTGCTTTCCCTGCTGGAGAAGGATCCCAAGCGCGGTTTCAAGGTGATGCAGAAAGTGGCTGAACTTATCGCCAAGAAGCTGGCCGATACGCGCCGCCAGCTCGTTTTCTGCGTTCTTCCGCCCACTAGGGCATGAGTTTCTTCAAGTGGAAGGCCCGTGGGGAAAGGAGGTCTCGAGGATCCGCAGGGCACCTTCCAGCAGGGATGCTACCTTATCGACCGCGTGGAGCACCTCGCCGCTCGGCGCTCCGGAGAGCTGCTTAGGCTGAATGCCAATCAGCAGCACTTTTGTTCCCAACTCCCTCTTCAGGTATTCTGCGAGTAGGGCGAGAGAGGGGTTGTGGGTGGAAAAGGTCGACCCACGAATTTTTGAGGCGTCCAACAGGTGGATTCCGCCAGGTTTCCCGCCGAAGTCTAAGCAATCGATCATGAGCACGAGGGAGGGCGAGAACCTCCTCAGCGCACCGGTGAAATTTTCCGGCGAGCAGCCACCCTCCAGCACCAGAACGCGCTCTCCTGAAAGGGGAGCAAGTTTCCTCGCAACCAGGAGTCCAGCGGCATCGTCTCCTCTGAACTCGTTTCCGATCCCCAGCACCGCAACTTTTTCCTCCTTTTCCAGCCTGATCATATTCCCATTTCCCGGATCATTTTTTCCACATCTCTTGAAAGACCGGGCGGTGGGAAGTCCCCACCCATTCTTTCCTCCACTTGAGGGTCGAAACCGATTGAGACGTGTTTGAGACCCATCCGCTCCACCTCGGTTTTCGTGGAGGGCTCCCCCGAAACCATATTTTCCACCACTCCAAGCACCTCAGCCCCAGAGCGTAGCAGAAGATCCAAGAGCTTCCGGGCTGTATGCCAAACCAAGCTGGAGGGGGTGGTAATGACCAGGAACTTGGGTCCAAGGCCCAAGATTTCCAGAAGTTCCTCCCCCATGCCCGGCGGAAGATCCACAAGCAGGTGGTCCAGCTCCCCCCATCTTGTGATGGAGAAAATCTCTCTCAGCGTTTCTTGGATTTCCGTACCCAACATCGGGCAGGCCCTTCTCGTGAAAAACTCCAGGGAGAGAACCTTGACCCCCCTGTGTTCCGGAGGGAGGATTCCTCGATCCTCAACGGGGGAGAGGGACAGCCCCAGAATGTGGGGGATGGAGGGACCGTGGAGGTCCAGATCCAGCAACCCCACCCTCTTCCCATTCCGCGCGAGCAGGAGGGCACAGGCGGAGGAGAGGATGCTCTTGCCCACCCCGCCCTTCCCGCTGGCGAAGCAGACGATAGACTCAATCCCCCCCAGGTTCCTCTCGATCAGAGCCTGCAGCGGGTTCAAGCTGGTTCCACCTCGAACTCCCTTCCCCCCGAAATTCTGAGTCTGACCGACCTGCACCGCGGGCAGCCGAAGGACCTCAGGGTGGAGGGAAAGAAGTGGATGCACTCCTTTTCCCCCTCGCTCAGGGGCATCTGATCTAACCCGAACTCATAGCCGCAGTCCTCGCACTTTATGCTCGCTCTCTCAACCTCTATTTCCACCTCCATCCCCTCGAGCTCGGTCCCTTTTGAGAGCTCCCTCAACGCATGCCGGAAGATTTCTAGGTTGACCTGCCTCAGCTCCCCGATTCTGACTCTGAACTTGTGTGGAGGCTTCGATGTTGTCCGCACGGCCCTTAACACACCCTCCGCGAGTATCCACTCGTGCATTTCCTTTTCCGCGCCGGGGTTATTGAGGTTACAACTTGCTGGACAGAGCAGTAGCCGCTAGACTTAGCCCGCAGGCGATGAGCATGGAGGCCCTCATTCCCCAGAGCTCTGCTATCACGCCCCCCAAGAAGGGTCCAACCACGCCTGCCACATTTATGGTGGATTCAAGCAATCCAGCGGATGTGGCCTTTTCTACGTTCTTCCTCAGGAGGTACAGGAGGGACCCCACGTACAGGGTGCTCCATGCCATGGCCAGCACGAACTGGCAGGGAAGGATGTGGAGATAGGAGGTGGCGAGGGAGTAGAAGAGGAAGACGAAGGCCGAAAGCAGGAGCCCGATTCTCACGAGTTTTTTATCGTTGAGCGTCTCCCCTCTCGTGCTGAGCAGGCTCATGAAAACGAACTGCATGCCGCAGTTGAGCGCGTGAAGACCGCCTATCCAGCCCCTGCTCGCCCCAAGTTGAAGCAGGTAAACGGGAAAGATCGTCCAGACTGCTTGGGCTCCTACATGCCTGAGCAGGTAGCATGTATACAGCGGGTAGTTCTGTTTTAGAAGATTCCGAGGGGAGGGGGCGGTTCTCTTCACCTCAGTTTCGGAGAGGCGGAAGGCGAGGAGAAAGGCGAGGAGGAAGAGGACGGACGAGAGAAGGAAGGCCATCCAGTAGTCGGGGACGAGCCCGGCGCCAATATACCCCACCGTCCAGCCAAGAGAGGTGAATCCCGAGAAAAGCCACACCTTTTCTCTATAGTGGGGAAGTTCCGAGAGATGGGCTATTAAAGGGGACGCCGCTACACCCGCACAGAAGCCGGCTGCGGTTCTCACGAGAAGCATCGAACCGAACCCTTTCATGAGGAGCTGGAGGAGGAACGCGGGGAAGGCAAGGGCGAAACCCAGCTTAATGAAGGGAAGTCTCTTCCCCCGCAGGTCGGAGAGCCTGCCAAACAGAAAGTTGGAGGCGGCCATGGCCAGCCCATAACTCATGACCACTAACCCGAGCTGGAAGTAGGAGAGGTTGAGCTCCTGTGCTAGGAGGGGGATGAGGAGGGAGGAAAGGGTCAGGGCCGCCCTGGACTGAAAGGTGAGGAGGCAGGAGCAGACCGCCTCTTTTTCCGCCTCAGAGCTCGAAACGGTGGATGGCGACATAGATCTGGCCTGCCGAAATTCCCCCGTCCCCCTGCGGGAGGAGCCTGTTTGTCAGAAATTTTAGTCCGTTTTCCCCCACCATCTTCTCCGCCGAGGCCGTGATGAAATCGTTGTAGAACACACCGCCGGAACCCCCAACAACCTCTATCCCCCTTCTTTTCGCTTCCTCCACCGCTAGGAGCGCGAGACATTCCCCAATCAGGTTTTGAGCCCATGCCGCAAGGTGTTTCCTTCCTATATTCCTCTTCATGCCCTCGAGCACCTCAAGCAGGATGGCCGGGCTCTCGATGAGGTTACCGCGTATAAAGTCCCAAGGCTCTGAAGTGAGGCAGTCAATTCTCCCCCCCCTCGCGGCTGCCTCGAGCTTCATCGCAGGTTCGCCCTCGTATGTTCGCCTGTCACATATCCCAAGGACACAGGAGAGGGCATCCAGCAACCTTCCACAGCTGGAGGTTTGGAAGACGTTCACCCCCGTTTCCAGCTGCTTGACTATCATTTCAGCCTCCTCTGGTTTCGTGCCGAGCCTTACCAGCAGTTCCTCGATTTCGGCCTGAGAAAGAATCCCCCAAAGTACGCCGGCCACCATTCGGGCTGGAAAAACGGTTGCAAGGTCCCCCCCAGGCATGGGTCTTGGACTCAGGTACCCGAGCCTCTCAAACCTGCCACCCTCCACCAGCATGACCTCACCCCCCCAGACTGTTCCATCCTCCCCGTAACCCACCCCATCCGCTGAGATCCCGATCAGGCTTTCCAGCCCCGCCTCCGCCATGACCGACGCTAGGTGAGCGTGGTGGTGTTGGACGCGAATGAGCCTGCAACCCTCCTCCCTCGCAATCCTCTCAGCCTCCCCTGTTGACAGGAGCTGCGGATGGAGGTCGCAGGCAACCGCATCAAGCCTCTCAACCTTGAGGAGCCTCCTCCACTTCGCGATGGCGTCGCGCAGGTATTCGAGGACCTCCAGCTTAGTGAGGTCGCCGATGTGCTGGCTCGGAAAGCACTGGCGGTCCTTCAGCAGTGAGAAGGTGAGGCTAAGCTCGGCCCCCACCGCGAGTATCCTCAGCTCCCCAGCACTTCCCATTGGGATGGGGATCGGGACGTACCCTCTGGATCTCCTCAGGAAAACCGGTTTCCCGGCGGTCAGCCTCAACACCGAGTCGTCGCACCGGTTCTCGATCCTTCGGTTGTGAAGGAGATGGTAGTCGGCCTCCAGCCTGAAGACCTGCTCGTTCCGTGTGCACATGGGCATTCCGGGCAGATTGGCGCTTGTCAGGACGTACGCGAGCTCCCTCCCGTAGCTCAGGAGGAGATGGTGCAGACCGCTGTATGGCAACATGACGCCCACCGTGTCCAGTCCGGGTGAGAGGAGCCCTGAAAGGGGAAAGTTCTCCCTCTTCCTCAGGGCCACTATGGGTCTGGCCGGAGAGAGCAGCAGCTCGGCCTCCGCCCTCCCGACCTCGGCGAACTCCCTCACCCTCTCCAGATCTCTGGACATCACGGGGTAGGGCTGCTGCGGGCGCCTGTACAGCTCTCTGAGTCTCCGGATCGGTCCGTCCTCGCTGGCTTTCACCGCCAGATGTGTGCCGCCGATACCCTTGATGGTGACGATGCGTCCCTCGTCCAAGAGCTTGGCGGCCTCAGAAATCGGATTCTTCACACCGAGCGCCCTCCCTTCCCCGTCGTAAAGCCTCACCCTCGGACCACAGCTGGGGCAGCAGTTGGGCTCGGCTCTGAACCTTCTATCTTCTGGGGAATTGTATTCGTGCTCACAGAACTGGCAGAGCGGGAATTCCCGCATGGTAGTGTACTTCCTGTCGTAGGGCAGGGAGAGGAGGATGGTGAACCTAGGGCCGCAGTGCATGCAGGTTATGAAGGGATACAGGTACCTCCTGTTTTTCGGGTTCAGCAGCTCACGCAGGCACTCCTCACATGTTGCGAGATCTGGCGGAGGGGGGCAGAAACTGCCGGCTTCCGGGACGCTTTCCAAGATTTTAAAATCCGACAAGCCAAGCGGCCTGACCCTTTCCACCTTGATTTCCTCAACTTTAGCGGGGGGAGGGGCGGAACGCAAGAGTTCTATAAACCTTTCGAGCCCAAATCCCTCGACGTAAACCTCGACGCTCGCATCCCCGAGGTTCCTGACGTAACCGGCCAGTCCCAGCTCTCTGGAGAGGCGGTAACAGTAGGGCCTGAAACCAACTCCCTGAACCACGCCCCTGATGGTGATTCTTGCGGCCTCGGACATCGATAAGAATGGATTGGGTTCCAAAAGCGGGAGCCTCGGGCGGGAATTGAACCCGCGACCTCGCGCTTACCAAGCGCGCGCTCTAACCGGCTGAGCTACCGAGGCACATAAAAATTGTTTTTACAAAAGAAAACCTCGCCGGTTTTCCAACGGTGGTTGCGGTTATTCGAAAACTTTCTTCACCAAGAAGGGGGTGGTGAGGGAGGTAAACAGAACCACCAGCACCGTCATGGAGAAAAGTTGCGGTCCCACTGCCCCGCAGTCCACCCCCATTTTGGCGAAGATGAGGGCAACCTCCATTCTGGGCATCATTCCCATCCCCACCTGTAAGGATTCCCTCCAGCTCATCCCGCCGAGTCTCGCCCCAAGCCCGCAGCCCACCACCTTGTCGAAAAGTGCAATCAGCAGGAAGAGAAGGGATAGAAGGGAGGTCTGGGCGAGGGCACCTAGATCCACCCTGACCCCGCACCAGAAGAAAAACAGAGGGATGAGCAGACCGTAACCCAAGGGATGAAGCTTCTCCTCCACGCTCCTAGCGTACCTCCATTCGGAGAGGGCGAGCCCCGCGAAGAAGGCCCCCGTGATGGCGGCGAGCCCAACCTTCAGGGCTAGGGCAGAGTAGAGGAGCATGAGGCCGAAACAGAGGGAGAGGGGAGCCTCCTCCGTTCTCACGGTTCTGAGCCGGTTGAGCAGAGTGGGGAGAACTCTGATGGAAAGGATGGCCAGGGCGAGGAAGACTCCCACCAGGGCGATGGTTTTGAGCAGACCCCATCCTGAGAGGGTTCCTGTAGCCACCGCCGCTAGAACGCTCAGGACGAGGATTCCCCAAATGTCATCAATCACGGCGGCATCCAAAATCACCTCCCCTACCTTCGTGCGCAGCTTCCCAATTTCGGAAAGGGTTCGGACGGTCAAGCCCACGCTGGTAGCCATCAGAACCCCTCCCGCGAAGGCGGCCCCGAGCGGGCTCCAGCCGAAGAGCGAGGAAATCCCGAAACCCAAGGCGAAGGCGGTGAGGGCACCAACGGTGGCCACGGAAATCCCGGGAACCCCCGCTCTTCTGAAGGATTTCGGTCCCATCCCAAGTCCAGCGGAGAAAAGAAGGAGAAGGATGCCCAGCTGTGAGAGAAACTCCAGAACCTCCGCACCAGCGCCCTTGGGAGAGAGGTAGAGGGGAATTCCCAGCCTCTCCCCGACAAGCCCAGCTGCGAGGGGCCCCAGAATTATCCCCCCCAGAATTTCGCCGACCACGGAGGGGTGCCCCCACCTTTCGAAGAGTTCCCCGAAAAATCTGGCAGTAAGCAGGATTACCGCAAGCTCAACGAGGAGGGAAAACATCCTAGGTGCACCGGAGCAGGACGGCGCGGAGGGTCAGGAGTCCAACCACCTTTTCCCCCTCCACCACGGGGAGGTGGCGGAGCTTCTTCCTGCGCATGAGTTCGAGGGCGTCGCTCAAGCTGTCGTCCGGTGAAACGGTGATTGGGTGGGGCGTCATGAGTTCCGATGCCGTTCTCGCTCTCCACTTCATCCTGGGGGCACCCACCGCCGCCCGGTAGGTGGGGACGGAGACTGCATGCAGGAAATCGCTCTCGGTGATGATCCCCTTCAGTTTTCCTCTCTCCACCACAAGCAGGCAGGGGTCGGTTCCGAGACACTTGAAGATCCTCTCAATCGGCATGTGGGGGGACACAATTCTTGGTTTCTTGTCCATGATATCTCTGACCTTGAGAACTTCCATTCTCATCCGTCTCTAAGGCTCGTTTTAAGCCTGCGAAACCGTGATTGATTCAAAGATATCCGCTTGGGAAAGATTTTGTGGGGCTGAGGGAGAGGCTGGAGGGGGAGGTTCGGCGGTGCGGGCTCTGCGATTATGTGGACAAGCCCTTCTTGGAACACGGGGTCTATTCATGGCTTCCGGAGAGGACGAAAATCCTGGCAATCGGGGAATCCCCCCCTCCCGGGAAGAAGGTGGGTTCTCTCTACAATACGGGTGCCTTCGACAGACTCAGGCTCTCTCTGGCGTTCATCCTCGGGGTTCCTCAGGAGAAGGTACTTGAAAGGCTGAGAGGGCGGGGGATCTTCTTCACGGCCTCGGTCAAGTGCAGGCCCCCCGACAGGAAAAGCATAGAGGAAATGAGGAGGAGGTGCGTGCCGCTTCTGAGGGGCGAAATCCGGGCTCTCCAACCCAAGAGGATCCTGGCGATGGGCAGGTTTGCGGCCTCCTCCGTCTGCGAAATCTTCGGGTTGGAGCCTCCCCCATGCCTGAAGGAGATAAGACGCGTGAAGTGCGGCTCCGCGGAGATTTTCTTCGCCCCCCACCCGAACTACATCTTTAGATTCGGCAGGGGGCTGGCCCCCGAGCTCGCCAGTCTCCTTGGATGAGGGCTTATATCTTCCAACCGAAAAAATTTCCCGTCTTCACCAAGCAGGTCGTGGAAAAAATTCTCGAGGCCGCTGCGCGGGGCGAGTCCGCCGTTGAGGTCACCTTGGATCTTGGTCTCTCCACCAGCAGGCTGGAGCTGAGCGGGGGCAGGCTGCTCATGACGGGCGGCTCCTGGCTCGAGCTCGAACGCCTCAAACCGATCCTGAGGGATGAGAGAGGGGTTTACATTTTCAGGGAGGGGGAACTGGAGAAGGTGGCTCTCCGGGTCGACGGTCTGTTCTATCAGCTGGTGCAGGTTGGAAGTACCGCACCCACTCTTGAGATCGGGGGTATTCACATGCACAGGATAAAGGGCACGGTTCCCTGGCAGGATTCCCTACAGAAGGTCAGGGCGGCAAGAGTTGGCCCTGGTCACAAGGTTCTCGATATCTGCACGGGGCTTGGGTACACTGCCTCACTCTCGGTCAAGTTCGGTGCCAGCTCGGTTCTGACGGTGGAGAAGGATGAGAAAGTCCTGCGTATCGCTGAGGTCAATCCATGGTCGTGGGGGCTAGCCGATGAAAGGGTGAGGGTCGTGCTGGGGGACGCGGTCGAGGTGGTGAAGGAGCTGCCTGATTCGAGCTTCGACCGCATCATCCACGATCCCCCCCGGCTCGCACTGGCAGGCGAACTTTATTCGCTCAGCTTCTATCGTGAGCTCGCGAGGCTGCTCAGGCCGGGTGGTCTCCTTTTCCACTACACCGGAGAGCCTGGCAGGTTGAGGGGCGTGAAGGTTGTGAGGGGGGCGTGCAGAAGGCTGGAGGAGGCCGGTCTGAGGATCGTGCGCCGAATGGCGGGGGGAGTTGTCGGCGAGAAGCCCTTACATACTAGGAGGGGATAGGAGGATGGAGTTCTGGTACGAGTGCATAGAGTGCGGGGCCAAGTTCGACCCCGCTCAGAAGCTTTATACTTGTCCCCGCTGCCGAGGCCTGCTGGAGATCGAGTTCGATCTGGCCGTCCTAGGGGAGGAGCTCAGGAGGAATCCCCTCAGGGGACCCCCATCCGTCTGGAAGTACGCTCCCTTCATGCCCGTTCGCGATCTCTCCAAGGTGGTGACGTTGAGTGAGGGTGGAACACCCCTTTACCGGTGCACGAGGCTCGCCCAGCACCTCGGGGTGAGGGAGCTCTACGTGAAGTACGAGGGGGCCAATCCCACGGGTTCCTTCAAGGACAGGGGGATGACGGTGGGCGTCACCAAGGCCCTGGAGTTTGGGGTGAGGTCGGTCGCCTGCGCCTCCACCGGAAACACCGCCGCCTCCCTTGCCGCCTATGCCGCGAAGGCTGGGCTCAGGTGCCTGGTTCTTCTCCCGAAGGGGAAGGTGGCCCTGGGGAAGCTTGCTCAGGCAATGATTTACGGGGCGGAGGTGATCGGGATCCAGGGAAATTTCGACCAGGCGCTCGAGCTGGTGAGCAGGCTGTGCGTGGAGAGGGAGGAGATCTACCTGCTCAACTCCGTCAACCCCTTCAGGCCTCAGGGACAGAAAACGATAGGGCTTGAAATCTGGGACCAGCTGGGAGGGGTTCCGGATCGCGTGGTGGTGCCCATGGGGAACTGTGCCAACATCTGGGCCATATACAAGGGTTTCTGGGAGCTCCAGAGCACCGGTCTCACCGAGAGGGTTCCGCGCATGACGGGGATTCAGGCAGAGGGGGCGAAGCCGATTGTGGATGCCATAAAGAGGGGGCTGGAGAGGTTCGTGCCAGTCGAGAACCCCGAGACCATCGCCACGGCCATCAGGATTGGCAACCCAGTTAACGGTCCCAAGGCTCTCAGGGCCATAAGGCGCTCGGGTGGGACGGCGGAGAGCGTGAGGGATGAGGAGATCGTCGAGGCGCAGAAGCTGCTGGCAAAAATGGAGGGGATCGGGGTGGAGCCGGCGAGCGCCTCCTCGGTTGCGGGGCTGCGCAAGCTCTTGGAGATGGGGGAGGTGGGGAGGGATGAGAGAGTGGTCTGCGTGGCGACGGGGAGCGCCATGAAGGATCCCGAGGAGATACTGAGCATTGCTGGGGGGGTGAAGGAGGTTCCCGCACGTTATGAGGAGCTGCTGAAGGTGGTCTGATGGGGGGGAGGATCTTCGAAATCCTGGGGAGGCACCAGCGGTGGTTCAGGGAAGTCATCCCGCTGGTTGCGAGCGAGAACCTCACCAGCCCCGCGGTCCGGAGGGCCCTCCAGTCCGATTTCCAGCACCGCTACGCGGAGGGTCTGCCGGGGGAGAGGGTGTACGCGGGCTGCAGGTACATCGATGAGATAGAGTTTCTGGCCATCGACCTCGCCAAAAAGCTTTTCGGGGCCCCTCACGTGAACGTCCAGCCCGTTTCTGGGGTGACGGCCAACCTCGCCATGTACACCGCCCTCACCCAGCCTGGGGACACCATGATGGCGCTCTCCATCCCCTGCGGCGGGCACATAAGCATGGGGCGCGCGAAGATGGGTGGAACGGCTGGCGCGGTTCACGGGCTGAATGTGGAGTACTGGCCGTTCGACGAGAAGCGCATGAACATCCAGGTCGAGGAGGCGGCCAAAAAGCTCAGGGAACTGAGGCCCAAGCTTGTGCTTTTCGGGGGGAGCGTTTTCCTCTTTCCCCACCCCGTGAGGGAGCTTAGCCAGATCGCCAGGGAGGTGGGGGCGAGGGTTGCCTACGATGCAGCCCACGTGATAGGTTTGATAGCCGGGAAGCAGTTCCAGAACCCGCTGGCTGAGGGGGCGGAGGTGGTGACGTGCAGCACGCACAAAACCCTTCCCGGTCCCCAGCACGGAATGATTCTCTGCACGGAGGAACTCGGTCCTGCCATCGACAGGGCGGTGTTTCCGGGCGTGGTTAGCAACCATCACCTTCACTGCGTGGCCGCGCTGGCGGTGGCTCTTGCCGAGATGCTGGAGTTCGGAGAAGCGTACGCGGCACAGGTGGTGAGAAATGCGCAGGCGCTGGCCAAGTCCCTCCACGACAGGGGGTTCAGGGTGCTCTGCCCGGAGCTGGGCTTCACCCGATCCCACCAGGTTCTAGTCGATGTCACGCCCTTCGGGGACGGCGGGAAGGTAGAGGTCCTGCTTGAAAGGGCGAACATCATCCTGAACCGCAACCTCCTCCCTTGGGATTTGAGGGAGGGGAGGCACTACAGGAATCCGGGAGGGATAAGGATGGGGACGGCGGAGGTTACGAGGCTTGGAATGAAGGAGCCTGAGATGGAAAGGATTGCCGAATTCATCGGGAGGGTTCTGGTGAGGGGGGAGGAGCCCGAGAGGGTCGCCAGGGAGGTGGCGGAGTTCAGAAAGGACTTCCAGACGCTGCATTACTGCTTCGAGCCGGGAGAAGCCTACCCTGACCTGTGATTTTCCGCTTTAAAGGAGACCGCTGCGGAAATTAGCCGATAGATGAACAATACGATGACGGAATTCATAAGCCTCCTCGGCTTGGGCATCTCCGTCATAGCTGCACAAATCATCACCACCCGCTCGACCCAACGGATTCTGAATTCTAACCAGAGAATTTTGGAGGAAATCAGGGGGCTTGCTCGCCAGAATCAGGAAATCCTGAAGGACATCCACGCCCTCCAAAAGGAGATGGCATTCTGCCTCCGCAAGATTGACGTCGGTATGCGCGCCAATGCTTTGATGCACGGCTGGCAAAGGGTGGACGGGATCTCACCCGAGGAGGCGAGACGGCTTCCGGAGCCCAAAGTTTACGACGAGAAACTCCAGATCTGCTACTACAGGTCAGACTGAAATTTTTGTTCTATTCCAACCGAAGGAAGGTTCTGCTGGGAACGGTCTCGTTCTACCGGAAAGCTTCCAGCCAGTCACACGGCAAGCTTTCTTACCTTGAGTCCATCCCCTTGGCGAATGGAATACACATCATCGACCCTTATCCCTTCTGGTGTCGCAAGGCGGCTTCCAGCGCCTTCATTGTTTCCACTATGGAACTGACACCACGGGTTCAATTTGGAGGGAAATAATCTAAATAAATTTCCCTCCAGAGAGGGAAACTACCAAGCAAAGAAGAGACGCTCCTGCAGGGCTGCTGGACCGGCGGAGATCAATGGACCTCGAGAGCGCTTCCGAGGAGTACTAGAGGTACAGGAAACCATCGCTGTGAATCTCTTGTCGCGGGATTTACTGGCCATCGCTGCTTCATCAGGTAAAGGTTTTTCGTCCTCCCGCCCTAATTGTTCGTTAATTGCGTATCTCCCGAACTTGGGGAGAACCAAAATTTTTCCGCTTTATAAAGAACTGCCTCGCAAATACCCGGATGCAGAGGTACGACATTGTAGTCGTTGGGGCCGGCCCTGCGGGGCTTGCAGTGGCTAGGGCGGCCGGGGCGGAGGCGAGGGTTCTTGTTTGTGAGATGCAGGCATCCATCGGCGGTCAGGCTTTTTCCCTCTGGCTCCCGAAGGAATTCCTGCCTGATGAGTTTGAGAGGGCGGTGGTCCAGAAGACAAAGGGGGTGAAGTTCAGGGGACCGAAATCGGAGGCCTCGGTTTCCCTGCCCGGTGTGGTTGTGGATTGGAAGGCCATGGTTAGGCTCCTGGCGCTTCAGGCGAGAAGAAGGGGAGCGGAGATCTGGATAAGCAGCCCCGCCAAGGAACTCCTCCTAAAGAACGGGAAAGTTGTTGGGGTGAGGCTTGAGAGCGGGGGCTGGAGGGAGGAAGTCAAGGCCGAGGTGGTGGTGGACGCGAGCGGGTGCATCGGGGAGTGGGGGGGTCTCTTCCTGAGATTGGTGGGGAGGGAACTCAAACCGGAACAGATGGTTTTCTCTGGAGAACACCTCATGGCAGGAGTGAGTGAGGGCGAAACAGTCGAGTTCCACTTCAGCTCCTACCTCGCACCCTTGGGCAATGCCTGGATTCATCCCTTCGGGGAGGGATTCGCGGTCGCCGGGATCCAGGGGCTTAGAATCCATCCGGAGGCTGCACTTAACGAGTTCGTGGGCAGGGTTCCCCGTCTCGCCGGGGCGGACCCGATAGCCTCCACCAGGGGAAGGTTCCCCGATGCAGCCCTCGACTCCTTCTGCGCGGACGGCATGCTGGCGGTGGGGGGTTCGGCCTGGCAGGTCCTATCCCTATCGAGGGGAGGGGTGTTTCAGGCCATTAGGGCCGGTGAGCTTGCCGCGAAGGTGGCGCTCGATGCCATCACGGAAGGTGACACCTCCAAACAGGCCCTCCAGGAATACGACCGCCTCTGGAAGCAGGAGCTTGGTCAAGAATTCGAGGCTGAGCGAAGGCTCTACTCCCGCCTGTCCCGCTCCTGGGACCAAGAGGTGGAGAGGATGCTTGAGAGTCTGAAGGGAAATCCGAGGCTCCTCCGCAGGCTGGCGCAGGTGCTCGCGGGCGTCGAGGTTGGTAAGGCAGCGGGGGAGCTCTTGGAGGTGCTGGGCTGATGTCCTGTCCCTCCTGCGGCTCGGCGGCGGTCTTCCGGGACGCCCTTAGGGGGGAAGAGGTGTGCACGCGTTGCGGTCTGGTGATTCTCGAGCGCGTGGTCGAGCCCGGTTTAGAGTTCCAGCGGATTCCCGACGAGAATGCCTGCGTCGATCCAACCTTTGGGGAGGATCTATCTCTGCACGATCTGGGTCTGGGGAGCCAGTTCCGCATCCCGGCCGATCTTCCGCCCAGCACGAGGGCGAGGCTCAGGCGGATGAGGTTCGCCCACCTCCGCTCCCGAACCTCCCCCGAACAGCGGACCCTGAAGGCCGGCCTAGTGGTCATCTCCAACCTCTGCCGGGAGCTGGGCCTGCCCCTGGAGATGAAGCGCGAGATCAGCCAGCTCTACAGGAGGGCGAGGGCCAAGGGGCTGACCGCCGGCAGGAGTCAGCTCATTCTCTCCTTGGCTCTTTACCATCTGGTCTGCCGGCTGAGGGGCTTTCCGGTCAGGGAGAGGGAAACGGTAGAGTTCCTCACCAGGAGGGGGATGCGCGAGGAAAAGGCCCTGAGGAAGCTCAGAACGGCGGTGAAGGTTCTGAGCAAGGGGCTGGGGATAAGGGTCAAACCCCCGAGCGCCCCGGAGTACGTGGACAAGTACGCCTCCATGCTCGGGCTGCCTCCGGAGGTCAGCAGTAGGGCGAGGGAGATGTGTCTAGAGCTCAGGCTCCCCCGGGCTCCCCACGTGCTCGCCTGTGCCGCCCTCTACCGGGCCGCCAAGCGATCCGGCTACAAACTCACTCTCCCTCAGCTCTCCACCCAGTTCGGGGTTGGGCTTTCCAACCTCTCCCGAGTGGCGAACGTGCTGGAGAGAATGGAGCTCAGGCGCGAGCCTTCAGCGGAATGACGATGTTTCCCACTTTTCTGGTCTTTCCCTCGAGGTAGAGCTTTCCCGTCAGGGCCGCGAGGGCCGCATCGAGTTCGTGCTCGCTCGCGGTGCGCTTGACCCCGAGCCTCGCCAGCTTTCTCAGCCAGAGCCTGCGATCCTCCGTTCCGAAGAGGATGAGCCCCGAGGTTCGAGGGTGGATTTCTATCACCCGGATCCCCTCCCTCCTCAACTTGGCCGCCAGCCCCATTCCCCTCCGCGTGAGCATTCTCATCCGGGAGAAGAGAGGGGGGAACACGCGGTAGCCCATGCGGATGAGCTCCCTGTCCCCCTTCCTCAGCCCGCCCTTCCTCGGCAGACTGAGGGGCGCGTCGATGGCCACCAGCCCGGCGCCCCTGCAGGCTTCGAGGATTTCCTCCTCCGCGTGAACCGTTTTCGTGCTGAGAGTTCTGCCGAGAAGAGCGATCCCGGTTGGTCTCCGCTCGCTCCCCGCCAGGTCCACGCCGACTATCAATCCGGATTCTTTTGGGTTCCCCATGCGCCTTCAGTACACCCTGGCGAGGGGCATGGAGAGGTGTCTTCTTGCCCTCGGCGGAACCTCGTAGAGCCCCGGCGCGAGCTCCCTCTCCACCTCCACCAGCCTCTCCGATCCCGGCCCAGCCCTCCTCCCGCATTTTGGACAGGAATACCCCTTTCCCTTCCCCTCGGACTTCATCCGCTTCCCGCAGGCGCAGACTGGGTTGAGCTTCCGATAAACCTTGGCGAGTTCCAGCACCTCCAGCTTCTCGAGATTGACCGTGAGAGGGAGACCCTCCCTCTGCTTTGCCGCCCCGAACACCCTCACCCTGTCCCCAACTTTGAGCGAGAGGACGATTCTCCTGAAGCCCCTCGTCGGTTCGTAGGCGGCGCAGTCCACCTCGCTCTCCCCGTCCGTCAGACCGAAGATCACGTGCCCACCCGCTATCACCCGGGGCTCCCTCGAAACCCTCCCTTCCGCGATCACCGACATGAGAGGCCTGATTTCCGAGAGCCTCCGAACCTTTATCAGGTGCTCGTCCGTCGCCTGGTTGGTCTTGAAGATAATGTAGAAATCCACAGGCTCCAGGCTTTTGACCAGCTGGTGTGCCTCCAGAACCGCCTCCGGGCTCACCCCCCTTATCCCGTACAGAACCGGGCAGGGTGTGTGTGGGGTGATTCTTATTTCCCCCGTGGTGGGATCCAAGTTGTCGAAGGTTCTCGGGAAGGTTCTCCTGTCCGCCTCCCAAACCGAGCCGGGATCAACCCTCCTCGGCCTTCCCCACCACTCCCTCCGCCTGTAGGTGAGCAGCTCGTAGGTGAAGTCCTCCAGCGGGTGCCCGATGGCCGCGAGGGCCCCGATGATGCCCCTTCCCCCCCCGAACTTGTGCACCTCTGCCCCGATTTCCCGGGCTAGCCGCTCCGCCTCCTCCAGTTCGACCATCTCCCTCACCACCCTCTTGGAAAATTCGCGGAGGGCGGGGGGCACCTCTCCCTCAAGAAATGCCACCCCGGGCTCGGTTCCCTCCTATTTTTCCGAGAGTTCCTCACCCGTCCGGAGCACGACCCGTTTCACCCTCCCGGGCTCCCCCGTACGCAAGGTGAAACCTATCGAGCAGTTCCCCCTGGTTTTGTAGGGACAGTTCGGGTTGAGGCGGATGAGCTTGGGGTACCCCACGGGCTCGGCCATTCCCTCCAGCCTCCTCAGGGCTACCGCACCGACGTAAGTGGTGCACATCCCCCTCTTCGAGTCGGTGTCGTCGATTCCAACGTGGATTAGCGCCATCCAACACCTCTGCTGCGGAAACTATTCCTTGAACCCCCAGCCGCCTAGATGAGGGTGACCCCTTCCACCTGCACGCTGGAAACCCCCTCGAGGGAGGAAAGGGCCTGCTCCACCTTCTCGCTCCCGCCCTCGCTGTCGGGAACCACCGCCAGAACCCTGAGCGCGACCAGCCCGAAGGCTATGGGGTGCCTCTGGACATCCCTGACCTCGGGTAGCTTTCGTATCTCCCCCTCGAGCCTCTGGAGATCCACCTCGGTTCCCTCTGGCATCACCCTGAAGATGACGGCCACGCGCCCCATTCACGGTCCCTCGAACCCGCACCCCGCGCAGCGGTAGGGACGGGAGGTCCTCCTGCAGCCGGGGCAGCGCACGATCTCGACCCCTCCACAGGCCGGGCAGAAGAATCTGGTAGCCACTTCCCCGGCGGCAATCCTCCTGTTGCAGGAGGTGCAGGTCAGCTGTTCCATTTCAAATTGTTCCCTCACTTTAATTGAAATCTCTGCATGGTAGTCCGGCGAGCGTTCGGCGTTTGCCGAAGTTTTTTCTGCAATTAACGAGAAATAGAGCCGTTTTCGGGCTTTTTTTCGAATTTTGGCAATTTAAGAAGCGAAAGGCTTAAATATCCTCAA
>JAWBSP010000009.1:0-45030 GCA_038842485.1 Hadarchaeales archaeon (SeqCode) | reverse complement strand
TTTTCCTTCCTCCGTCCCAAGCCCGCGTGGCTGAGACCCTCGGTGGGTTTTGGGGACAGGCTTGGGCTCGCCACTCCCGGACACGTGAGGGCGGCGCGCAGGCTGAAAATCTTTCCCGTGTTGGCTCAGCAATCGGCCCGCGAGCTTGAGAAAACTGGGAGGAGCTTCGGGGAGGTGCTCGAGGATGCCATCTGGGGTGTCTTTCAGGAGGGGTACACTGAGGGCTTCGGCTCGGATGCGGACCACCTCACCAAGCTTTCCCAAGTGAGGGAGGCTGCCAAGGCTGGCTACACGGGTTTCACCCTCGACCCCAGCCCTTACCTCTGTTCAGCCGATAGGGTCGACCTGAAGAAGGTTTCGCTCTGGTCCCCACCGGCCGAGCTGATGAAGGATTACACGAGCTTTGAAATCGTCCCGGGCCTCAGGCTGGAGTTCGGAAAGGACGAGGCCCTGCAGCTGGCCACCAAGTTCGCGAGATCCCTGCGGTTCGTCCAGCAGGCCTGGATGCTCCTGCGGGAGATGGTTGGTGAGTTCGACCTCGAGATCTCCCTCGATGAAACTCCTCAGCCAACCTCGCCCAAGGAGCACTTCTTCTTCGTCCGCGAGCTGAAGCTCAGAGGGGTGAGGATAACCTCCTTCGCGCCCAAGTTCAGCGGGGTCTTCGAGAAGGCCGTGGATTACCGGGGTAACCTCAAGCAGCTGAAAGAGGAGATAAGGGTTCACTATCTCATCTCCCAGCACTTGGGCCCGTACAAGCTCAGCATCCACTCTGGCAGCGATAAGAATTCCATCTACCCCCTCCTCGCGGGTCTCCCGGTCCACATCAAGACCTCGGGAACGAGCTACTTGCTGGCGCTCCGGGTGGTGGAGAGGCGCGATCCGGAGCTGTTCGGGAAAATCAGGGAACTAGCAATCAGGGCGTACGGGAGGGAAAGGGAGTCTTACCGGGGTCTGGTCAGTGCGAGCGCTGATGAGGCCTCTCTAGAGGGTAGGGGGAGACAGGTTTTTCACGTCACCTACGGAGCGGTGCTGAGGAAGCTGGGTGGAAAGTTGAAACGTGTCCTGTCGGAGAACGAGGAGGAGTACCATTCCCTTCTAGAGCAGCACTTCCAGATCATGGCTTCCTCTTTCACTTCCGGGGATAAGCGGTAACGGATTTTATATATAGGAGAATTTAGGAGGATGCGGGCGGTTGCTCTTTTCGCTGAGTGGGCCCCAAGAAAGGGGTTCAAGCTGGGGCCCAAGGACATCGAGGGAAAGCTGACTTGGCTGGGAAGTCAGGTCTGGAAGAACCCGGAGGTGAAGGTGGTGGAGAAGCCCGTGCCAGAGGTGGGCCCGACCGAGGTGCTACTCAGGGTCAGGGCCTGCGGGATATGCGGCTCGGATGTCCACATGGCGCAGACGGATGCCGAGGGATACATCCTCTACCCCGGTCTCACCGCCTTTCCCTGCGTTCTGGGGCATGAAATCTCGGGGGAGGTGGAACGGGCTGGGCCGCGAGCCATAAACCGGAGAACGAACAAGCCCTTCGAGCCGGGGGAGCCGGTGACCACCGAGGAGATGCTCTGGTGCGGAACCTGCAAGCCCTGCGCTGACGGTTTTCCCAACCACTGCGAGCGCCTAGAGGAGCTGGGTTTCACCGTCGATGGAGGATACGCGGAGTACGTCAAGGTGGATGCCAAATACCTCTGGTCCCTGAAGCCGCTGGAGGGCGTGTACTCGGGGGACAGACTATTCCTCGCCGGCTCGCTTGTGGAGCCCACTAGTGTTGCTTACACCGCCCTGATAGTGAGGGGCGGAGGCATAAGACCGGGAGAATCGGTGGTGATTGTTGGCGGGGGACCCATAGGGCTTGCCGCCTGCGCCATCATGAGGAGAGCGGGGGCGGCTGAGGTAATCCTCTCCGAGCCTGAGGCCGGGAGGAGGGAGATGGCCAAGAGGTTGGGAGCAACCCACACCATCGATCCCCTGAAGGAAGATTTCGTGGAGAGGGTTCTAGATATAACCTCGGGGATGGGGGCGAAGCTCTACTTGGAGGCGAGCGGGATCCCGGACAGAGTAGTCCCGCAGATAGAGAAGTGCATATGGCTGGGCAGGCAGGTGAACGCCACGCTGGTGGTGGTGGCGAGGTCCCCTGTTCCAACCCCCATCACCTGTGAGGTCTACCAGGTCAGGAGGGCGCAGATAGTGGGCTCTCAGGGGCACTCTGGACACGGGACCTTCTGGAACGTGATTTCACTGATGCGCTCCGGTATGGATTTGACTCCCATGATCTCGAAGGAAATCAAACTTGAAGAGGTCCCTGAGTATCTCCGGAGGCTCCAGACAGACAAAAGCCTCTGCAAGGTGACCGTCAGGCCTTAGCGAGTTTTGAGAATTCGGTAGTTGTGCTCTTCCTCCGCCGTGATGTTGAGGTTGCAATCGTTTTTCCTTCATCTTCTCCGAACAAACTTGCGCGCAATTTGCACACAAACTGCACTAAATTATTCCTTCACAAGTCTGTACTTTTCGCCCCAAACCGATTTCTTCTTCGAACCCCAGCTTTTCCCATGAGCCGAAAAATTTTTATACTAACCATAGTTAGCTAATAGTGGTTAGCTAATGAATGTTATACAAAGAAAGGAGGCAGGGGAGATAGCCGAAGCACCGGGTTGGTTACTTGTCTTCGGTCGCCGGAAGGTCGGTAAAACCTTCCTCGTCAAAAACACGCTGAGGTGGGATGTTTATTTCTCGGTTCGGCGAGACCTAGCGATTATCACCGAGGGCAAGGATGTGAGACCCTTCGAGAACCTCTCAGGTTTCTACGTGGAGGTAAAGCGTCTACTCCAAGAGGGAAAAACGGTTGTGGTTGACGAGTTCCAGAGGCTTCCCGAGAGTTTCCTGGACGAGGTGGCATCTGTCCATCCTCGAGGGCGCCTCATCCTCTTGGGCTCAAGCTTCCGTGTGGTACATAAGGTCTTCGGTCCCGGCTCCCCCCTTCTGGGGTTGGTCTCCGAAAAGAAGCTCAGCCTCGTTCTGCCCTCCGATGCCTTTCTGTTTATGTGCGAAAGGCTCCCGCCTGAAAGAGCCCTGTTGCTCGCCCCCTACATCCGCGACCCTTGGACGGTGGAGCATCTCGGCGCGGGCGATCCGCTCAGGGTAATTTACGAGGTCTTGCGGGGAGCCAAGCACAGCATCCCCGCCTTGGTGGGAGAGATCTTCACGGAGGAGGAGAGACAGCTGACTAACACCTACGAAGCAATCCTTCGGCTCATCGGCTCGGGAAGGTGGCGGACCAATGACATCGCCAGCACTCTCTACGGTAGGGGTCTCCTGAAACAGGCGGATCCCAGAGCGGTGGCCCCCTACCTGAGCCACATGGAGGAGATGGATCTCATCGAATCGGTGCAAATCTATCGTTCTAGAGCCAACTACCTCAGGCTCAAATCCCCCATCATGGAGGCATTTTACTATTTGGCAGACAGATACGGTTTTGAGGAGGCGGATGTGTCTTTTGGAGAGGTCAAACCGACGCTTGAGAAACTCGTGAACATGCATGCTCAAGATTTCGTGGGCCAGCTTCTAGCGGAGCTCAAAGAGGGAACTAGGATGTACTACTTCACTCCAGACCAAGAAGTTGACTTCGTGGTGGCAGTTCGTGGGCGGCCGCAGCTTGTGGGAGAGGTGAAGCTCGGGGGCGTGAGAGACCGTGACCTGAGGAAATTTGTGGAGATCACTGGGGCTTTTCCCGGCGCAGAGAGGGTTCTTGTGTGCAGAGAGGAGGTAGAACACCCGGAACTCAAGATTCTAACACCGGAGAAACTCTTGAGCGAGATGAATCTCCCGTATTCCACGAGAAAACCCAAGCGACCGTAAGCTTTAAATACCCTTAATGCGACCTTAGAACGATATTCATTAGGTCTTGGACTTTTATTCGCTTGATTCCCGAGTTCATTAGCCTCTCGTTCTTGGCCGCCTCGAGCGCTATCTCCTCCGCCTCTTTCCTTCCCACCAGTTCCCCCAGTCTCTCAACCCCGTATTTCTCGTACAGCCTCCGCAGATAGGGGACCAGCTCCACGCCCAGCCGCCCCTCGAGAGTCCTCAGCTTTTCGGTGTCTCCGTAGAACTCCAGGAAGGCTGGGAGGAAGACGGCGTTTGCCAGCCCGTGGGGGACCTCCACCCTACCACCCAGGACATGGCTGAGGGCGTGAACCAAGGAGGTCATGGCGTTGGTGATGGCTATGCCACCGAGGACGGAACAGAGCATGAGCAGCTCCCTTCCCCTCAGGTCATCCTCCATGGCCAGCTCTATCCCCTCCAAGAAACACCTCACACCCTGCTCGCAGATTCGATCCAGGAGGGGGTCCGAGTAGATGGTCAGATAGGCCTCAAGGTTGTGACACAGGGCATCGAGGGAGGTGTGGAGAGTAAGCCTTTTGGGCAGACCCAGGGTGAGCTTGGGGTCCACCAGCGCATACTTGGGACAAATTTTCTCCGAAACCACCGTCCGCTTAACCCCCGGAAGCTTCACCACCGCATACTTGGTGATCTCGCTCCCGCTCCCATGGGTGGTGGGAACGGCCACTAGCGGGGGAGGCTCGTTCTGAATCCGCTCCACCCCTATCATCTCCTCCACCCTCATTCTGTTGGTCATCAGGGCCCCTAGGATCTTTGAGACATCCAGAACGCTCCCCCCTCCAACCGCAACGATGTAGTCGAAGCTCTGGTCTCTTATCCTTTCCCAGTACTGATAGATTTCCTCAAGCTTGGGCTCGGGGGAGATCCTCAGCTCGAAAAAATCGCCCTCGGGCCTGAAGCTCGGATTCCTCCTGGTGCAGAGGAGACCCCTACCCCCGATTTTCAGCCTCCCAAAACCTTCGGTCACATCCCCGAAATGAATCTCGGTCCTCAGGTTCATGAATCCAGTCTCGAGAGCACGGTTTCCAGCTCCGAGATGTTGGAAATGGTATAATCCGCCTCAATTCCCACCCCAATCACCTTGCAGCCGGCAGCCCTCCCAGCATCGACATCGGCCTTGGTGTCCCCCACCAGCACGGCCTCGGCGGGAGGGACCCCCAGTTTTCTGCAGGCAAGGAGGACGAGCTCGGGGGATGGTTTTCCCTCCTTCGCCTCATCCCCCGTAACCACCGCGTCGAAGAGGTTGCCGATCCCCAGCATGCTCAAGACTCTTTTCACGCCCTCCTGAGGGGTATTGGTTACGAGCGCCGTTTTGTACCTCCTTTTGACCCGCTCCAGCACCTCTCTGGTGGCGGGAAAAAGCTTGATCTCCCCCAGCCGACTCAGGTATTTCTGCCAGCACCGCTCGACCGCCTCCATCCCTAGCCCTAGGAGGCGGAAGTTCTCAACCGTGCTCTTCCCCCAGTGTTTCCGCAGGAACTCCTCCTTCGAGATGGGGGGGAGCCCCAGCTCTCGAAGGGTATCGTTGAAGGCGGAAAGCCAAACATCCACGGACTCGACCAAGACGCCGTCCAAGTCGAACATCAGGGCCTTCATCAGTTATAGTTTCAGGATAGGATTTTGTATGCCAGCTGTGCTGATAAAGAAGGGTGCCGAGGCCAACCTCTACCTGCAGGATTTTGCAGAGCTCTTCGGTTACGGGGAAGGACGGGTGGTGGTAAAACACAGGATCCCGAAACGCTACAGGGTCCGGGAAATAGACGAGAGGCTCAGACGTTCCAGAACCTTGCTGGAGGCCAAATTGCTCTCGGAAGCCAAGGAGGCGGGCGTCTCCACCCCCACCGTTTATCTGGTTGACAGGAGGGAGGCAAAGCTGGTTATGGAGTTCGTCGAGGGGGAAAGAATCAAAGAGCTGCTGGGAAGGCTGGGAGCGAGGGAGAGGAGGGAGCTCTGTCGGAACCTAGGGAGGACCATAGCCAGACTTCACAAGGCAGGGGTGGTGCACGGGGATCTCACCACCTCCAACATGATTGTGAGGAATGGCAGGATTTACCTGCTGGACTTCGGTCTGAGCGGGCACGACTCCTCGGTGGAGGCCAGAGGAGTGGATCTGCACCTCTGCAGGAGGGCCCTCGAAAGCACCCACTTTGAAATAGCCCACGAGTGCTACCGCAACATCCTAGCCGGCTACAGGGAGGAGTTCGGGGAAGGGGCTGGGCAAATAATAAAAAGGGCTGAGGAGATAAGCAAGCGTGGGAGATATGTCCCCAAAGAGGAGAGGGTATGGCGCTGAGCTTCGTTACCACCAATGAGGGAAAGGCGAGGGAGGCAAAGGAGATAGCGCTCAAGTTTGGCATCGAGGTGGAGCAGGTCCCGCTTCCCTACCTGGAGATTCAGTCCGATAGGCTGGAGGACATCGTGAAGGTTGGGGCCCAGCAGGCCTACGCCATGCTGAAGCGCCCCTGTTTCGTGGAGGATTCCGGTCTCTTCGTGGAGGCGCTGGGGGGATTCCCGGGGCCCTACTCCAGCTACGTTTTCAGGACCATCGGCAACAGGGGAATCCTGAAGCTGCTGGAAAAGGTTGGTAACAGGAGGGCCGAGTTCAAATCCGCCGTTGGCTACTGCCAGAGTGCAACGGAGGTCTTCGTGTTCTCGGGTGAGGTGAGGGGGAGCATTGCTGAGGAGATGAGGGGAACGGGAGGTTTCGGCTATGACCCCATCTTCAAACCGGAGGGGAAGGAGCTGACCTTCGCCGAGATGTCCGTGAGCGAGAAAAACCAGTGCTCCCATCGGGGAAAGGCCTTGGAAAACTTCTTCAGTTGGCTGGTGAGGAGAAATTGAGGGAGCTTGACCCAGCGCAGATTTCTAGGCTTGTGGAGAAGCTAGCCAGGGAAGGGCACCCACCCAGCAAAATAGGACTCATCCTAAGGGACCAGTATGGAATAGGAGACGTGAAAAAGGCAACCGGGAAGAGCCTGAGCGAAATCCTGCTGGAGCTCGGGTTCAAGAGGGAGATTCCGGAGGATCTCACCAATCTGCTCAGAAAAGCTGTCACGCTACTCAATCATCTGGCGAGGCATCGGAAGGATTTCCGCTCCAAGCGTGCCCTAGAAATTCTGGAGGGGAAGATCAACGCCCTCGCAAGGTACTACATCAGGCGCGGAAAACTCCCAAAGGACTGGAAGTATGAGAGGGAGAAAGCCGCTCTCCTTGTCAAGTGAATTTGAGCAAGCGGTGGGCGAAGCCGCCGACTTCCTGGCGGAAAAGGGTAAGAACCTGGAGGTGGAAATCTTCAGCCACGGGGACGCGGATGGCATGGCGGCCTCAGCTCTACTCGTTTCATTCCTCCATCTGCGGGACATTCCCTTCCACCTGAGGTTCACCCACCCCTTCGGAACCAAAGACATGATAAGAGTCGCCGAGGCGCAGGAGAGAAAGAAGCTTCTGGTCTTTCTCGACCAAGGAAGCGGGGAAGTTGAGGCCATCCAGAAATGCCTGCTGGACACGGGACACCATACCCTGCTCATAGATCACCACCAGGGTCCCCCGCTCTCCCACCCCTCCCTCTCCTACCTGAACCCGCACCATCTAGGAGTGGACGGGGGGATAGAGGTGAGCGCGGCTGGTTTGGTTTACTGTGTGGTGGAGAGGCTGGAGAAAAGCCTGCGACGGTTGGTTTGGCTGGCCGTGGTGGGTGCCCTAGGTGACCGCCAGGAAGGCGTGGAAGGGTTCTCAGGATTGAACCGCCAGCTGGTGGAAAGTGCCATTGGGGAAGGGAGGTTGAAATCGAAAACCGGGCTGAGGATAGTGAGGAGCAGGCCCCTCTTTGATGCCCTCTATCACTCCGTTAGACCATACCTTCCGGGAATTTCGGGTAACGAGAAGGTTTGTGATTCCATCTTGGAGGAGGTTGGTTTGGGGCGCTCCAGCACCTTGGAACAGGTGGGTGAGGAGGAAAAAATTTTGAATTCCATTCTCTCTCACCTCGGCTCCGCATCGGGGCAACTGCGGCATGCCCTTTGGGGACCCGTTTACTCTGACGGAAGGTACGTCCACGAGGAGGCCATCATCGCCCAGGCATGCGGGATGATGGGGAAACCGGAGCTGGGATTTGGGAGGCTCCTCGGCGATCCCTCTCTCAGCTCTGAGGCGTACACCGTGTTTCTGGAATATGTGAAAAAAATTCTAGCCGCCCTCCAATGGTTGGAATCCAATAAGAGTTCGATTACCTCCTCCACCCACATGAGGTATCTCCGGATGCCAGTGGACGCGATGATGGCAGGGGAGGTCCTCTCGCTTGGTCTCGAGGCAGGGCTCCTTCCCTCCGATTTGCCCGTGATCGCCTTGGTGGAATCGGGCAACCAGTTCAAGATTTCCGGCAGAGTCCACCACCTAACGAAGGGCTACAACCTAGGCTTGGCTTTGAATAAAGCAGCAAGAAGAGTGGGTGGAGCCGGCGGGGGACATGATGCGTCCGCTGCGGCCTATATACCCAAAAACAAAGTGGGGGACTTTCTCCTCATCCTCGAGGAGGCTTTGAGCGAGACCTATGAAACTGCGGGCAAAACTGGAGTGGAGTGAGGAGAACGAGAGAATGGCGAGAGCAGTGGTCGATGCTCTCGAACCCTGCAACCGGGGGGCCCCAGAGGGCGTGAGGGTGCACTCGATCAGGAGGGGGAAGAGGGTCAGAACCGAAGTGAGCGTGGATGGGGAACTCAAAACCCTCATGGCCACGTTAGAAGACCTCTTCTCCTGCGCCTCCATGGCAGAGAGGGTTCTTGAGGGATGAGGTTCTGGCTGAGAGGGGAGGTCAGGTTTAGCAGGAGGCTCGATGAAATCGGGGAGGAGGTAGATAGAGTCCTTAAGGGGGCAACCGCACTTCTCCAGAAGGGAGCACCGAAAGGGAAAGAGGCGGAGGCCTGCCGGATTGAGGAGTGGCACATAGAGGAGGATAAGCTGAAGGTGAAGCTGGTTTCTGGCAGGTACGTTAGAGCCCACGACGCCCTGTTTAGGCTCGCCCGCAGATTGGGGGAGGAACTGGGCAAAAAGCACAGGGTTGGTGTGAGGGAGATAAAGGCAGAGGAGTACAGAATTTTCGTCCCCAATGTGTCACCTCCCAAGGCGCTCCCGATTCCCGGGGAGGTGAGGGCCGTGGAGGGGGGCATAGAGCTCCTGCTGGGGGAGCTGGGTGAGAGCGATCTCAGGTCCAGAGTGGTGGACCGTCTGCTTTCCACTCTAGTGGCGGAGAAACCCCGACAGCTCGCCCCCTCGGTAGTAAGGGAGGGGGGACCCAGAGAAGGTGGTCTAAAACAGGATGTGTGCGAGCTGCTGACCCGATTGGGGTGGGTGAGGGAGTTCCCCGGGAGAGGTCAGTGGATTTTTGTGGGCCCCTTCGCGAGGCTCGTTTGGCTGATGGAGGAACTGGTGGTGGAGAGGGTCGCCTCACCCCTAGGCTTTCAGGAGGCCATGTTCCCCAAACTCATACCCCTCGAGGTGATGCAGAAGATGCCCGGATACCTAGATGGAGTGCCGGAGGGTATGTTTTACGTCTGTCCCCCGCCCAGAGATCCCAGAGCCTTCGAGGGATTCAAAATCAAGCTGGGACTCACCAAGAAACTGCCCAAGGAAGAGCTGGGGGAGATCATCAAAAACCCCTCCT
Organism: Hadarchaeales archaeon (SeqCode); assembly: GCA_038842485.1. Lineage (GTDB taxonomy): Archaea > Hadarchaeota > Hadarchaeia > Hadarchaeales > JAWBSP01 > JAWBSP01. The sequence goes on along the minus strand of JAWBSP010000009.1, from coordinate 35,474 downwards.
ATGTGCTCGCCCCAGCCCAGTGCGAGCCCTTCTATGAAATGTTCTCCGGGAAAACGGTGAGGCTGGAGGATCTGCCTTTCAAGATTTTCGACCGGAGCGGCTGGACCTACAGGTGGGAAGGGGGAGGGGTTGAGGGCTTGGTAAGAACTCAGGAGTTCAGAAGGGTGGAACTCGTTTTCTTGGGAGGACCGGAGGAGGTGATCAAACTGCGAGATGAGGCCTTGGAGAAATCGGTTGAGCTGGCGGAGGAGATGGGCCTGCGCTGGAGGGTGCTTGAGGCCACCCCCTTTTACATGAGGGAGGGAATCGAGAAGGAGGGGGCGGTCGCCACCTACGATTTGGAAATCTACTTGCCCTACAAGAACGACTGGACAGAGGTGGGCTCTTACAATGTGCACAGAAACAAGTTTGTGCGGAGCTTCGGGATAAAGGAATGCAGGGGGAGGGAAGTATGGACTGGATGCTGCGGTTTCGGAACCTTAAGATGGGCCGTGGCCTTCCTCGCCCAGCACGGGGTTGAGATGGAGCGGTGGCCTGAACTGGTAAGAACGAGAATGAAACAGATGCCGGAGGTCCCGAGGGTGGTGGAGTGAAGGAGTGGAAGGCGAAGAAGTGGATCGAGGTCTTTGCCCCACCCTACTTTGGAGGGCAGAAGATTGGGGAAATTCTGGCCTCGGAGGAGAAGAGTGTGGTGGGGAGGACGGTGAGTACATCGCTGGCCGACCTCACCCAAGAGATTTCCAAAGGATACATCAGCCTCAAGTTCAAAATCACGGGAGTTTCGGAGGGGAAGGCCTCTACCATTTTTGTTGGTCACGAGGCGATGTATGACTACTTCCGGAGCTTTGTAAGGAGGAGGCTCTCCAAGATCCAGAACATTTGTGACGTCAAAACCAAGGATGGGTACTCCCTGAGGATAACCTCGGTGGTACTGACCAGACATAAAATCCAAAGCTCCAAGGAGAGACTCATTAGGATGGAAATGGGCCGGTTCATCACGGCTAGGGCAAGCGAAAGAACCCTCGACCAATTCGCTCAGGAGATGGTTCTGGGCAAGCTGGCGATGGACATCTACAAGGAGGTAAAAAAATACTGCCCCATCCGGCGGGTGGAGATTCAGAAGTCCAAGCTTTTAGGAGTTCCCCAGTGAGCAGGCTCTTCGGAACCTCGGGTGTGAGGGGGCTTTGGGGAGAGAGGGCATCGCCAAGCCTTTTCCTCGAGCTGGGAAAGGCCCTGGCCGTCCACCTGGGGAATTCCGGAAGAGTTCTGGTTGGAAGGGACACGAGAACCACGGGAGAGGCTCTGCAGGCTGCCTTGGTTTCTGGCCTTCTAGCGGGGGGCTGCAAAGTTATCCAAGTGGGGGTGGTGCCCACACCCGTGCTGGCCTTCTGCACCAAACTCCTTGGGGCGGATGCTGGAGCCATTGTAACAGCCTCTCACAATCCGCCCCAGTACAATGGTGTGAAGTTCTGGTCTGCAGATGGGATGGCCTTCACCCCCGAGGAGGAGAGAAGGATCGAAGACCTCGTGGAGAAAAATCCAAAGGGAGTGGAGTGGTCTAAGGTGGGGGAAACGGGAGAGGCCAACATCCTGCCAGTTTACTCCGGAGAAATTCTCAGCCGGTTTTCGCTAGGGAGAAGCTTCAAGGTGGTGGTTGATTGTGGAAACGGAGCGGCCAGTCTGATTGCCCCACATCTGCTGCGAGAACTGGGATGCGAGGTGATCAGCCTCCATTCCCACCCAAGTGGCTTTCCGGGGAGAGAGCTCGAGCCCCTTCCATCAAACCTACAGCACCTAGAAGAAGGGGTCAAGCAGTGGGGGGCTGACCTAGGGATTGCGTATGATGGTGATGCCGACAGGGTGGTTGCCGTTGACGAGAAGGGGAGGACGGTGGAGGGCGACAAGCTGCTTGCCCTAGTGGCTGGACAGGAAACTAAGAAGGGAGACACCGTGGTGACCACCGTCGATGCCTCGAGGGTGATTGAGGACGTGGTGGAGAGCAGGGGAGGTAGGGTGGTGAGGACGAAGGTGGGGGATGTCAGCGTGGCCTTGGCATGCAGAGAGCATTGTGCCTCCTTTGGTGGGGAGGAGTGCGGTGCTTGGATCTTTCCTAAAATTCACCTTGCTCCGGATGGAATTTTGGGGAGTGTGGTTCTCTTAAAGATTTTGGAGTCCGGAAAATCCCTTTCTCAACTTTGGGAGGAGCTGCCAAACTACGCGATACGCAGGGAGAAAGTATATTGTCCCGAGAACGAGAAGGCGGAAAGGATGGAGAGGATTTTGCAAACAGCTGAGAAGATGGGCGGAGAGGTGAGCACCGTTGATGGTGTGAGGGTTTCCATGCCTGAGGGATGGATTCTGGTGAGACCCTCTGGGACTGAACCCCTCATCCGGATAACCGTGGAAGGAAAGGAGGAAAAATGGATCAGGGAAACGATGGAGAAAATCGTTCGCATATTAGCTACAAAGTAGGGTAAAGGAATGAAGGCAGTGGTTCTGGCTGCTGGACTCGGAACGCGGATGCGTCCTCTGACCTTCACTAGACCCAAGTTCCTCCTCCCGGTGGGTGGGAAACCGGCTCTAGACCGGGTGATAGAGCTGCTGAGAGAGGCTGGTCTGAAGGAAATCGGGATGGTGGTGGGATACGGGAGGGAGATGATCCAGGAGAGGTACCAGAATGGAAAAAACTGGGGAGTGAGCATAGAGTACCTGATCCAAGAAGAACTCCTAGGCACGGCCGATGCCGTTGCCAAGGCCGAGCGCTTCGTGGGGGAGGAGGACTTTCTGGTGATGAATGGAGATGTTTTTCTGGATCAGGAATCCCTCAACTCCTTCTTGGAGTACTACAAGGAAGCAAGAGAGAAGCCCAGCTTTGCGGGGTGTCTGGCCATCGCGGAAACCGAACACCCTGAACAGTTCGGTGTGGTTCAGCTGGAGGACGGTAACGTGGTAAAAATCATTGAGAAGCCGACGGAGACCAAACTGAAATACACCAACGCCGGCATCTACATCTTCACGAAGGAAATCTTCGAGGCCATAAGAAAAACTCCCAAATCCGAAAGGGGAGAATACGAACTCACCTCCTCCATCCAGAACCTCGTGGACTGGGGAAGAAAAATTACCGCCTTCAAGATAAAGCTTTGGGGTGATTTAGGGAGACCTTGGGATCTCCTGGTAGCTAACGAGTATTTCCTTAAAAAGCTGAAGGGGGAAATCCACGGGAGGGTGGAGGTAGGAGCCTTCATCGGCGAGAACGTATACGTCGGGGAGGGAACGAGGATAAGATCAGGCTCATACATCGAGGGCCCCACCTACATCGGAAGAAACTGTGATATTGGACCGAACTGCTTCATCCGCCCCTACACCACCATTTGTGATTATGTGAGGGTGGGGAACGGGGTGGAGATCAAAAACAGCATACTCATGGACCACACCAATGTGGCTCATCTCTCATATGTGGGTGACAGCGTGATTGGGAGCTACTGCAATCTAGGGGCTGGCACGACCATCGCCAACCTCAGGCTGGACGAGGAGGAAGTTAAAATGGAGGTGGGGGGAGAAATTGTCAGCACGGGAAGGAGGAAAATGGGCACCATCATCGCAGACCATGTGAAAACTGGTGTGAACTGTATGATAAACCCTGGAGTGAAGATAGGACCTTATTCGGCGGTGGGACCCGGAGCAGTGGTCTACGAGGATGTTCCAGCTGAAACCATGATTCTGGTAAAAACCATACTGGAAGTGAAAAAATGGACGCCACCCAAGGGCGAGAAACATGAACTATGAGCAAGTGAAGAAGCTGTTTCCGCATCTCGCGGCTGAGCTCGAGGGTGAACCATCCATCAGCATTTCTTCCCAGAGATCCACCCTCCGCGAGGCTGAGAAGGCTTCCTTTGAGCCGGGTGCGGTGGATTTCATCAGGAGGTGCGACACGGAAGAGGAGGCTCTAGAAATAATCGATTTCTTAGAAGCTAGGAAGGAAATCGACCACGAGTACGCCGAGGCACTCAGAAAACAACTTAAGGAGAAAGGGCTCAGAAGCTTCGGCCCCAAGAAGGAGCCAGGATATTACTTCAGGCACGGTTTCTGATGCTTGAGCTGGGCATAGTTGGGAAGCCCAACACGGGTAAAACCACTCTCTTCAACGCACTGACGGCCTGCAACGCACCAGTTGCCCCCTATCCCTTCACTACCATAGAACCCAACGTGGGCATAACGTACATTCGCTCCAGATGCCCGTGCTCGGAGCTGGGGGTGAAGTGTAACCCGCAGAATTCCCGCTGCGTGGAGGGGACGAGATTTGTACCGACTAGGGTAATTGATGTTGCGGGTTTAATTGAGGGGGCCCACCGAGGCAGGGGACTGGGCAATCGCTTTCTTGACAGCCTCAGGATGGCGGCCGTATTGATACATGTGGTTGATGCTTCTGGTTCAACGGATTCCGAAGGCAGACCCTGCGAGCCTGGAAGCCATGACCCCCTCCAAGATCTCGAATTTCTCGAAAGGGAGATTGACCTGTGGCTGAAGGGAATCCTGAGTGCTGAGTGGGAAAGGCTCGAGCGGAGGGCGAAAACAGAGAGAGTGGATTTCGTGGAGGGACTCGCCTCGCGCCTCTCCGGCTTGGGCATCACAAAAACCCAAATTGCGACTGCTCTCAAGGAGGCCGGTTTCGATTTGGAAAAGTTCTGCAGCGAGCTCAGGAGGATATCCAAACCCATGCTGATTGCTGCCAACAAGATGGATGTTCAAGGAGCCGAGAAAAACATCGAGAGACTCAAGGCAACGGGCAGAGTGGTGGTTCCCGTGAGCGCAGAGGCCGAGCTCATCCTCCGTAGGGCGGAGGAGAGGGGGATGATTTCCTACGTCCCCGGTGCGAGCGATTTTCAGATAACCTCCAAATCGCTGAGCCCCCAGCAGCTCTCTGCGCTTGAAAAGGTGAGGGAGCTGCTTAAGAAGTGGGGTTCCACGGGAGTTCAGGAACTGGTGGACAAGGCCATCAAGGAGGTTCTAGGTATGATAGTGGTCTACCCAGTGGACGATGAGACCAAGCTAACGGACAAAAAGGGGAATGTTCTGCCTGACGCCTTTCTGGTTCCTCGGGGAATCACGGCGAGGGAATTTGCGTACAAAATCCACACCGAATTGGGCGAGACCTTCCTCTACGCCATCAATGCCAGAACCAAGATGCGCCTAGCGGACGATTATCAGCTGCGGGACGGGGATATCATCAGGATTGTGGCCGCAAAGGGAAGGGCAGCCTAGCCTCTCCTCCTGATGAGTTCCCCCTTCTCCGCATCCAGCCTCAATCTCTCGCCACTCCTGAAGCTTGTCACCCTCACCCCATCAGCACAGGGAATGGAGGCAAGGATGCACCCGCTTGCCACAACCAGATCCGTCTTCTCGTTTATAATGGCGAGGGGGGCAACCCCTCTCTTCTTGAGAGCGTATAGGGAATAGGCCCCCACCGTTGAGCCCTTCCCGTGCGGGAAGAGCAGAATTTTATCCTTTATACACTTTCCCTCAAGTTCGTGCCCCTTCTCCACCACCACACCTCTTGTGATGTCCACGCCCAAGTAGAAGTTTATGGGTTGCCTCGACACAAGTGCCTCCCCCTCCACCTTTCCTGGATTGATGATTCTTACTCTCATAAAATTTCCTCCCTTCTTCTCAGAACCGCCCTCCCCCTCAGGTAACTTGCGGCCTTGGCCGAGTCAACGGCAAGGCACCTGTACTCCTCGGCCAGGGGGGAGACCACCAGACAGGTGTCGTGCAGAACTTTCACACCCTTTCGCTCCACCTTGCGCAAAAGCTCGCGGGAAGGAAGCCCCCTCGCCACACAGATGAAGGTCTCAAGCCTGACTTTTTCCAGCCGGCCGGAAACTGTCTGGAGCTCTCTCGTGGAAAAGTGCGGACACCCAAGGAAGACAGCCTCTGGCTCTTCCCCTCCGCCGAGTTTCTCGTAAACCTTCCCCAGCTCGCGTCCATCAATCTGGATTTTCTCCAGACCTTGAACCTTACACCGTCTGCTTTCAGGCGTTAGGCCCTCCACGTGAAACATGGATACCGCACCTGAGGAAGCCAACGCCGATCCCAGCGCCTTCAGTTCGTCCAAGCCGGCCTTGAGTCCCTTAAAGTACGGAATTTCTTCCCCGAGCATTTCACCCGCGAGGTAACCTAGGGCACCGTAATCGGAAATCGATTTCATTTCCGCCTCCACCTCAATCACTTTCTGCGGAAGTCTGTTCTCGGGCAGGTGAAGGCCGAATTCTGGGGTCACGCCCGTCACGGCGGACGCCAAGGCGGACGGTGCCCCCTCCCTGTTCGTTCTCGCCCCCAGCACCGAGTTAGCATAGCAGACGGCCGAGGATTCCGCCCAAGCGAGGTGTTCGCCCGGAGAGGGTTGGTGCAGGTAGTAGGGAGTGCAGGAGAGGGTCATGCGTGCCCCCATCCGCCTGAGGGCTCTCAGAATTCTGAGTTGGTTGGAGGCAAATTCCCTCTTTATCCCAACTTCCCTCCATTTTCTTAGATCCATACCGCATGGGTTGGTCGTGGTCTCCACCCTAAATCTCACCTCTCTGGAAAGATCTTCTAGAAATTCGAGACCGGGATTCCCGATGGACTTGTACGAGATGCCAGAGAGATGAACCGACTTTACTGGTATGAGCCTTTTTGCCCCGAAGGCGTCACCGAGTCTGACGAGCAAGCGGTAGCACTTTGCCAAACCCTCCCCTTTTTCCCCGTCAAGGATACGCTCCTGCTCCTTGGTGAGGTAGAGGCCCATCAGGTGAGGGGTGGTCTGAGGAAGCTCTCGACTTTCTTACCAGCCGGAATGGTTAAATCGAAACCCACCTTGGTGGTCAGTCTGTCCTCCGCCGAGGGATCCAGAGAGGAGCCCAGTTCTTCCCTCATTATCATCCCAGTTTTTCCCTGGAAGCGCGTTGCCATCGCCCACTCGACCTCCTCCGGGTTGTTGATGTCTATGTCCTCATCCACTACCCAAACATGTTTCAGGGACGGGTGGACCCTGAAGGCGGTGAGGATCGCGTTTCCTGGGTCCTCCGGAGATTTCTTCTTTATTTTAATCAGGCAGTGAAGCCAGTTCCTCCCTCCAGGGGTCAGTTTTACCTCCAAACAATTGCACACCTTTCTGACCTCCTCGTATATTATAGCTTCCCTCGGGAACCCCATGAGCAGGGCATGCTCCTTTCCGCCAGGGAGAATGGTCTGATAGATGGGATCCTCTTTTACAAAAATCTTCTTTATCCTGAACACCCTTTCCTGCCTCACTTTGTCCATGAGCCCAAGGAGGTCGAGGAAAGGCCCCTCCTCGTGTCTCTGCCCCATGAACTCCGCAAGCATCACGATCTCAGACGGTGGGACCTTCATGCCATCGAGTTCCACCAGATCCGTTCTCCTGAGGGCATTCGCGATTGCCAGCTCACTCTTCCCCAGCTCCACCGAAACCGCCGCCGAGAGGGCAACGGAGGGTGGAACCCCGATGCAGATGGCAACCTCCTTGACCCCCTCCTCGAGCAGTCTGTTAAGGTGTCTAGGCGCGATTCTCATAACAATCCTCTCCCGGTCCAAAACCAGACAGCGGTGATAGGATGCGTTGGTTCTTAGATGCTCGTGCGAGGCCACCACCACTGCGGAGGTTATGTATGGTCCAGCATCCAACTTGTGGTGAACCGGAATAGGAAGCTTGAAAAGGTCGGCTTTGATCTCTTCATATGCCTTCGTTTTCCTGACCCTGGGTTCTACGGGGTGCGAGATGGCTTTCAGAAGCTGCTCCCGTAGCCGTGATCTGGGGATTCCGAGGGCTAGGGAGAGGAGTTCGGGGGAAGAGTACAGGTTACCCACCACTGGCATGGAATGACCCTTCACCCTCTCGAAGAGAATCGGTTTCCCATCGTTGGACCTGAGGATGGAAGCGATCTCAAGTGCGGTTGAAACAGGTTTCTCATACTTTATGAGGAGGCCCTTTCTCTCTAGAAGTTTAAGGTAGGCCCTCAAGAGAACCTCAGCCCTTCCCCCCCTAGCCTGACGGGAAAAGCCTGAGCCCCAGTCTTCTGGAGGGCTCGCACCACTCTCTCCCTCTCTCGGACGAGTGCCAACATACAACCCCCGCCACCGGCACCCGTCATCTTAGCACCAAGGGCACCAGCCTCTCGAGCCACTCTCACCATTTTCTCAATCCTCGGTGGAACAATATGAAGGGCCGACAGGAGTGAATGGTTTAGGTCCATCAAAATGCCCACCCTCTCCAACTCCCCCCTTTCCAGGCACCTAGCACCTTGGGTTGTGACCTCCCCCATGAATCTGAAGAGCGTGTCAAAAAGCTGCGGACGTTTCTCTTTCTCCTTTCTCACCAACTGAACCATCCTAGCGGTGGCCGAAGGCAGACCGCTCCATCCAACCACGGCTGGTAACTGCCCACTTTTCATTCTCCTTCTCTTCTTTCCCTCAAGTAAAAGAAAACCCCCCAACACAGCGGCCGAAACACCCGCCCTGCTCGCCAGCTTCTGAACCGCCAACTCGGAGCGGAAGGCGAGCTCCACCACCTCCTCCTCTGTAAGCCTCTTTTCCATGGCTTCGGCTACCGCTCCAACCGTGGCCGCACACACAGCCGAGGAAGTACCAAGCCCAGAAGCAGGTGGTAGCTGTGAGGTTATCTCGAGGTTCACCCCCCTCCTTTCGCCCAGATGTTCAAAAACTTGTTTGACAGCCTCCACCACGTACGAGAGCCTCCCGCCCTTGGGGAGGTGTTGGACATCCGCCCTGAGAGTCCCGAGATCAGAGTTTATCTGAAGTACTTTCCTCTGATTCGTTTCGGCCCTCACCGTGATTCCCCGATTGATGGAGGCCACCACGGCTGGGTAACCGTAGACCACAGCGTGCTCCCCGAACAAAAAGACTGACCCGGGAGCCGAGACCTTTGGCATCTTCTTTTACCAATCAGGCATATTAATGAAACTCCTGACAGCGAACACTGGAAGCTATCCAAAAATCGGGAGTTCGCCTGGAACGCAAAAACACCGGGAGGCCTATGCGAGGTGGGAGAGAGGGGAGATAACTAGGGAAGAGTTCGAGAGGATTCAGGATGAGGTGGTCAAGGAAGTTATCGAGGAGCAGGTTAGGGCGGGTCTGGATATGGTGACGGATGGGCAAGTGAGGTGGATGGATCCGATTTCCCGATTCACGGAGGGGCTGAAGGGATGCGAGCTGGACGGTCTGCTCAGATACTTCGACACCAACTTCTACTTCAGACAGCCGGTGGTGCGGGAGAAGCCCGTTATCATCCAGCCGGTGAGCAAGGCCGAATACCTCCTGGCCAAGCGCCTCTCGCCGGTGAGGGTAAAACAGGTTATAACAGGACCCTACACCTTGGCTAGGCACTCCATTAACAAGGCTCACGTGGACTTCCACACTTTTGTGAGGTGGTTCACCGAAGTGGTGGCGCAGGAGGTTCACGCCCTCTCAAGACTGGGAAGGTGCTTCATCCAGATAGACGAGCCAGCCATTCTGAGACATCCAGAAGACGCTAAAATTTTTCAAGATGCCATCCAAGAGGTTTGCTCGGAGAAGCATAGGTCCAAGCTGTACCTCTACACCTATTTCGGAGATGCCTCCACCTTGTTACCTCTCCTAGAAAATCTTCCAGTTGACGGTGTGGGTTTCGATTTCATCTATGGTTCAAAGCTCCTCTCCCTCATACAGGAGAGGGGGTTTGGGAAGGAGGCAGTGGGTCTGGGGCTCGTGGATGGCAGGAACACGCGGATGGAGAGACCAAGTGAGATTTTCTACGTGCTGAGGAGGGTGCTCCCCAAGTTGGAGGCCGAGGTGGTTTATCTCAACCCGTCCTGCGGTCTCGAGTTCCTGCCCAGGGAGGTCGCGTTCGAGAAGCTGAGAAACATGGTGGAGATCTGTAAGGAGGCTAGGGTTAAGTTTCTATGAAACTGAAGTTGCCCCTCCTTCCCCTCACGGCAGTCGGAAGCTTCCCCAAACCTCTGGCGCTGGTGGAGGCCAGAAGGAGGAAGGTGGAGAGGGAGAAACTGAGGAAACTGGAGAGGGAAGCCACGGAGAGATGGATACGCATTCAAGAAGAAGTCGGGCTGGATGTGCTAGTGGACGGGGAGTTTTACCGCGGTGACATGGTGGCCTACTTTGCCGAGGAGCTGGCGGGGTTCAGGATGGGTGGACTGGTCAGGAGCTATGGAAACAGGTACTACAGAAAGCCGATCATCGTAGGGGAGGTGAGGTACCAGGGTCCCATAACGGTCGAGTGGTGGGAGTTCGCCCAAAGCCTAACACAAAAACCGGTGAAGGGGGTCATTACCGGACCCTACACCATGATGGACTGGTCGTTCAACGAGTACTACCCCAGCCGGGAGCAGGCCTGCCTCGCCTTGGCACGTGAGTTGAGGAAGGAGGTGAGGAACCTTTACAGGGCGGGGGCTAGGATTATCCAGATAGATGAGCCCGCTCTCTCCGCGAGACCGGAGGAGCTCCCAATTGCAAACCGAGCCCTAAAAATCCTGACGGAGGGGGTTAACGCATATTTTATCTGCCACGTTTGTTACGGAGCCTTCGAGTTCATTTACCCCCAGATGCTCCGATTACCGGTTCAGAATTTTGACCTAGAGATGTCAAACAGCGACTTAGACTTGGTAGAGCTCTTCCGGAGACATCCCTTCACCAAGGACATTTCCTTCGGGGTCATAGATGTCCACTCGCATGTGGTTGAGAAAGTGGAGCAGGTGAAGAGCAGGATACAGAAGGCACTGGAAGTTCTTAACCCCAGGCAGGTCTGGATAGATCCCGACTGCGGTCTGAAAACTAGAACTGAGGAGGAAGCCGTGGCGAAGCTCAGGGTGATGGTCGAGGCCACTAGGCAGGTGAGGGATACCTTAGCATGAGGTGGGAGATTTGGAAACCGAGGTACGAGGAGATCGCCGAGAGGCTTGGGCTGGATGTGGAGGCAGACGCGCGGGCCGCCAAGGTGCTCAACGACCTCCTTCCAGAGCCGGAGCTGGACAAGCTGATGTCAATAGTGTGGGGCGAGGAGTGCATCGTTTTCGGTGCGGCCCCTTCTCTGGAGGATGACCTTCGAGAGCTGAGGAAGAGAGGGTTTCTGAAGAAGGTTCTCATCTCCGCGAACGGTGCGACCTCGGCCGTGATGAAGTACCGCAGGCCGGAGATAGTGGTCACCGACTTGGATGGAAAGGTATCGGATCAGCTGAAGGCTTGGTCAAGGGGTTCTTGGTTGGTGGTGCATGCGCATGGAGACAATCTCCACAGAGTAAAAGAGGTGGTACCCAGAATCCGCACGCGAATCTTGGGAACCACCCAGACCCGCCCCTTCGGGAAACTGTTCAACTTCGGAGGCTTCACGGACGGAGATCGGGCCGCTTTTTTGGCTCACGAGCTGGGGGCGAGCTTGATATACCTAGCCGGGATGAATCCGGAGGGAGAGATCGGAAAATACTCGGGAAGAAAAAATCCAGCAAGAAAAAGGCTCAAACTTCAAATCTGTCGGGAGATGCTCGAGTGGCTCAAACAGCTGGGGGCGAGAGTGGTCGAATTCAGCCCAAATTTAATAAAATGAAACCGATTTTTCTTGATGGGTGAAATAAGTGCGCTGGTTTTGAAGGCTGGATTCATGACGGTTTGGTTCGTGGTGGTATATCTTCTGGTCTTCCATTTCTGGAGGAAGAAGGTCAGGAATGTTTTCCTGGCATCCTTCTTTCCGATAATCCCCGCTTTCCTAGCCGTGATTCCGTTTTACGATTGGAGACTCAGGAACTGGGCGTCCGAGGGAAAAGAGCTTCTAGAAACCGTTTTCAGACCAAAGCTGGTCCCCTTCTCACTGGGAGTGTGCCTCTCTTTGGCCTTCATAGGCTTGGGTCTCCTGATTTCCAGAAAGGCGAGGCTGGGGGCCTGGGGGTGGCAGGCAGGAATCGATCCCTACCGTTTCAGGGCGGTCGGTCAACTCATGGGCGTAATCGCACTAATGTACTTCGTGGAGTTCACCGGCACCGAACTGGCTTTTCTCCTCTTAATGTTCATGGCTGTGGCCTTTTTGGCGGGGGAATTCTTCAAGTCCTTCTACTCCCCCAACTTCGCCGAGCCAAGTAGACCTGCTAGTAGACTTAGGAGGATTTCGTACCAGTGGACGGGCACAGCGGGACCCGCGGAAAGATTTTACTTCCCTTCCTTCTTCTTCCTCGGTGGGGTGCTGGTAGTCTTTCTATGGCTGCCAAAATACATAATCCCTTCCCTCGCCTTGCTGGGCTTTGCCGACCCCGCCGCCACGCTGGTGGGAACCAAATTTGGCAGGAGAAAACTGCTCTGGGGTAAAACTCTGGAGGGATCCCTCTCCTTCTTTGCGATTTCGGCAGCGGCTCTTGTGTTGCTCAAATACTCTCTCCTTCTTTCGCTCGCAACAGCTGCTATCGTTACAGCTGTGGAATCAGTAACCACCCGAGGAGTGGATAACTTGAGTATTCCTCTACTGACTTCCCTCTGCCTCCGCTTCCTCCCCCTCTAACTCCTCACCGGTTTCAGTGGATTCCCCCCCGCCGCCCGATTCCTCCGAAGGTGCTTCCTCAGCCACCTGAGTGCTCTGCCCACCCGTCAGCTCCAGATACAGCTTCTCAAGTTCCTCCTCCTTCTGCTTGGCCTCCTCCTTGGTGAGCGGGGGAGCCTCGAGTTTTACCCCCTCCTCTCTCAGGCGCTGAATCTGTCTCCACATCCTCGCGGCCTTCATCAATTGCCTCGCCTTCAGCGTTTTGGATCCGGTTTTCTTGGTCATCCTTCTTCTTCAACTTTCTCTTTTAACCAATACTCAGCCTCCCTTCTGATGCTCTTCCAGAAAATGTTGAAACCATCCAAACTGACGTGGTAGAGGCGCTTCCCCCCCACCCTGCTCACCCCCACCATCCCCTTCTCCCTGAGGGGCCTCATCACCAGATAGAAGTGCTTCCTTGCGGCTGGTTGGGTCAAGTCTATCGAGAGAGTCTGCGCCAATTCTTCCAATGTTTTTGCTCCCTCCCTAAGGGCCCGGAGGATCCTCGCCCCTTCATTTTTGAGTTTTGCGCTCTTGGGATGATTGCCGTACGCAAGGTTCAGTAACCCCTCTGGGCCTCTCTCCTCCACTTATGACTTTTGAAAGGTATATTTATACCTATCTAAAGTAATCTAGGCTGGTTGAGACTCATCAAGGGGATAATTTTTACTTTTGAAAAGAGTTTTTCTTCCCATTTCCCTCCTTTCTTCATTTCCCGAGATACCTCTTTAAAGGTAAAGTATCCGAAATGATCCCCCTCCGACAAATCACCCCCTCCCCGAAAGCACCCGAGGTTTTGGGTTAGTGACTTATTAAAGGTAATCTATCTTTTAAATCATTTTTTTTAAATCATGTGTTTTTAAAAACATTTTTTTTAATACACCTTATTCTTAAAAGCATGTTTTGGAGTATGTTGGATGAAAGTAGAGGGAAAAGCAGCGGAAATAATACAGTTTCTTTTTGGGAGAGGAGCATCAACCGTGACCGATATCGCGAGACAGACCTCCAGCACCTACGCTCACACCGTGAGGACCATCAACCGACTGGCCAAGGAGGGGCTCGTGAAATCCGAGAGAAGGGGGAGGACGAAGCTTGTGGAATTGACCGAGGTGGGGAAAAGAATTGGAGAACAGCTGGATCACATTGAAAGTTTGATGGAACTGGCGAGGCTAGGCACGGAGGTGGAGACCCTTTACGAGAGGGAGGTGAAGGGTAGGCTACGTGAGGAAGTAAATCAGCAGAGGGTGCTGGAGGTGCTCGGGCAAATTTCTAAGAAACTTGAACCCCTCGAGTCCAAGAAAGTGACTATGGAACTAGCCCTGAAACTCCGATCCAAGGTAGAGGAGCTGGAGAGGGAGGTCAGGGGGCTGGTGCTGGGTTGAACCTGGAACTCCTTCCTGTGTTTGTGGTGGTACCGGTCGCGCTGGTTGCGAGTTACTGGGATCTGTGCAGGGGAAGGATTATACCGGACTGGCTGACCCTTCCCTCCATCTTCGGAGGAATCCTCTTCCATGCATTCTTGGGCTTGGTAAGGGGAGACCTCACGCTCGCCTGCTTTGGGGGGATTGGCGCCCTCCTCTCCTTCGGCATCGCGTATCTTCTCTGGCTGACGGGTGGCTGGGCGGGGGGAGACGTGAAGCTCTTCACGGCCTTCGGTGCTTGGGTTCCAAGCTACTCGCCGCCACACTCGCTCTTTTTGGGATATCCTCTCTTCCCACTGACCATCCTGTTCAACAGCGCGCTCCTCTCACTTCCGGCAATATGCATCTTCGCAATGATTCAGAAGCTCCGGGGAAGGGGGGCATTCTACGAGGAGGTAAAGATCACCGAGCTTTCGGAGGGGGACATCCCGGCGGAGCTCATCTACTTGAGTGGGGAGGAGGTGAGAAGGGAGAGGCCCTCGATGCTCGTGAGGGGCAAATGGGACAAGCTCCTGGCGCACCCCAGAAGGGCGGCCGGTCTTACTCAGGAGCAGGTGAGGGAGCTCAAAAGTTTGGTGGAAAAGGGAAAGCTTGAAAACAAGATAAGAATCAAGAAGGGAATACCCTTCGGTCCCTTTCTAGCGGCTGGCCTGCTCTGGGGCTTGGCGCTGGGCGATCTCTACTCCCTTCTTCTCAGCCTGCTGCTGGGCTGGCCAAGATAGAGGATAGGAGCGAGGGTTCCTCGGGTCAAGAGAACAAATCCCTTGAAACCAAACCTGGACGACATCGTGAGTGGGGGATCCGGGAAAGACCTGCCTGATGTTCCTCGCGATGGCCGAGCTGTCAAGTCGGGGTCCCAGAAAGACTATCTACATCAACTTGGAGGACCGCCACCTCTTGCCACTTGACGAGATACTTTGCGCGATCGTCAGGTTACACATTGACCTGAGCTCAATAGTTCAAACTTCGATGAGTTGTTCTGTGAAAAAACAGAAAACTTCATATATCGTTCTGCGGAAAAACATATTGCAGAACGTGTGTGAGAAATTCTGAGAAATTTACGCATTTTGTTGGAGCCCCTTGGCAGAACGAAAACCCGGTTAACCCACCGTCAACTCAACTCCCAGCCTCCTCAACGAAGCTAGGAAGGCGGGATAAGTCAGTCTGAGAGCCTGAGCGTTTTCAATGATTGTCTGCCCTTCCGCCAGCAAGCCCGCAACCGCAAGAGCGGCAGCCGTGCACGGATCCTCCCCAGGATCCACCGTACATCCCCTCAGAACGCTGGGGCCCCTGATGATGACCCGATTATTGTCTTCCTTAATCCTTGCCCCCATTTTCCGGAGAGATTTCACCATGGTTGAAACCCTATCTGTTTTGGCCTTCCTCGCCGGGGAAAGCCCAAACAGAACACTGGTGCCTTTCGCAAAACAAGCCGTCACGCACAGGAGGGGGAAGAACTCCGGGAAACCTGAGACATCCAACTTGGTGGGCGTGGGAGGCTGAGGTCCCTCGATGAGGATTGTCTTCCCCCTCTTCCTTTCCTTCAGCCCGAACCGCCTGAGCAGAGACAGGAAGATTCCCTCCTCCTCCCCCCTTATCAGAATCTTGGAGTCACTCAGAACCGCCAATGTGGAGAAGGGTGCCAAGAGGTCGGGATCGGGGGGGACGGTTGTTCTGAAACCTTTCGGCACCTCCCGCGGGATGCGGAGTCCTCCATCACTCGCAATTTTCACGCTTCCTGCTGCTAGGAGCTTTAGGGCCATTTCAAGCCTTCTCCCTCCCTTGACCTGCAGGTGATAATTCCGCTCCCCGAAGAGACAGGGGAGGATGAGGGAGGGAAGATACTTGTCCGGCATGTTGAGCTTTACACGCCCACCTCTCAGCCGTGCCCCCATTATCACAAAGGGTGGGGAGTCGGTTTCCTTGCTGGAGAGAACACTAACTCCGACCCGCTGAAGGCCACGCAACAGCTCTGGCAGGGGGCGCGAGCGCAGACTTGGATTCCCAGTCACAACCACGGTCTTCCCAGCCAGCGCCGAGATTGAGCATAGGAGGGAGAGGGAGGTGGCAGACCCCTTCGCATCCACTGCGCCGGCGGTGGGCATCGGCTTTCCAGCAGTCCCCCACACCGTCCACTTCCTCGGGGTCCGCTTCACCTCCACCCCCAGCTTCTTAAGGGAGGGAAGGAGACAGAGCGTGTCCTCAACCGCCAGTGGGGATCCTATCTCGCTCCTGCCCTCTCCGAGTGCCGCGAGAGCAACGGAAAACTGTGTGAAGAACTTCGACGGCCACGGGGTAATCTCTCCCCTCAGACCTTCGGACCGCCCCAGAACAACACGCATCAGCCCTCAGAAAAAGCCGGTGGGAGGAGCTTGTCCACTATCTCGGCAGCCTTTTTGATGTCGCTGTATTTCTTAGAGCCAGCACAAACCCCCTTTCCCGAGACAAAGAGCAGCACAACGGCTTTAGGTTCATCTAGCCTCATCACCAAACCTGGGAAGACCTCTGGCTCATACTCAACGTTCTCGAAGGTCCTAGCGATGGATTCCAAATCGAAGGTCCGTCCGAACTCCAGCGAGGCCACGATATTCTGAATCTCCACCCGCGGGGGCTTGCGGATTTTCACCCCGCATTTCTTGAGCTTGGCGGTAAGCTTCCTCACCGCCAGCAGGGCATCCTTGAGGCTCCTCGCCCCCACGCAATTCATTTTTCCAGAGGAGAAGATGAGAAAGGAGGCCGGAGGATTCTCGGACTTGTAAGCGATGCCCGGGAACACCTCAGGGTCGTACCTCGCGTTGTCGAGCACCTTCACTATCTTCTCCAAGGGGAAGGTCACGCCTTCGTAAATCACGGAACAAACTATGTTTTGAACCTTGACCTTAACTGCCATTCAAAAGTTTAGCGGTCGCTTTTAAGAGCTTAAAAGGGCCGCCCCAGTTTGGGCTCCTAGGTCTCCTTGGCGGCTACCAGGACGATGTCTCCTATCGCCTTAACGGTTTCAAAGGGAACACAAAGCGCGGATGGCCCCCTAGTCTCTAAGGCGAAGCCCGTCAAGATTCCCCTCTTCTCGTCTAGCATTAGATCCTTCACCTCTCCCACGCGCCTTGCCTTGTCGTTGTAAATCTCCATTCCAAGGATTTTGGACCCTCTTATCATCCCAACTTGAGAAATCTGGTTAAAAACCTTCAACGTTCGCAGGGGAGTAAAAGAATGCTCAGACCCTTCGTGGTCCTTAACATGGCCATGAGCGTGGATGGCAAAATCGCAACCGTAGAAGGTGACAGCAAGCTCTCCTGCCGTGAGGATCTCAGAAGATTGCACCTCCTCCGGTCCAAGGTCGACGCGGTGATGGTGGGGATCGGGACCGTTTTAAAGGACAATCCCTCCCTCACCGTAAGGCTGGTGAAGGGGAGGAATCCAATCAGGGTGGTGGTAGACAGCTCCGCCTCCATTCCTCTTCACGCTAGGGTGCTGGATGGTTCCGCCCCCGTCGTGCTTGCTGTGAGCAGGAAGGCCCAGAAGGAGAAGGTGAGGCGGTTGGAGCAGAAAGGTGTGAGGGTGGTGGTCGCCGGCAGGGACTCGGTGGATCTCCCGCAACTGCTAGAAAAACTGTACAAACTTGGGATAAGGAAGCTCCTTCTAGAGGGAGGCTCCACCCTAAACTGGAGCATGCTCAAGAACCGCTTGGTGGATGAGCTGCGCATCACGGTCTGTCCCGTAATTCTTGGGGGGGAGAGAGCCAAGTCTCTGGTGGGTGGAGAGGGGTTCAGGAAGGTCCGTAACGGTCTCTGGCTCAGGCTGATCCGGGTGGAGAGGGTTGGTGAGGGCCTCCTCCTCATCTACCGGCCTAGATGATAGTTGAGCAAATCGGCGAGCGGCTGACCTTGGTGGGGACCGCGCATGTGCTTCCCCAGAGCGTGCGGATGGTGAGGGAAATCATCTTGGAGAAAAGACCGTCGGTGGTGGGAGTTGAGCTGTGCAGGGGTAGGTACCTTGCACTAAAAGAGGGTCGGGTCTCGGTCCCGCGCTCCCCGCTGGCGCTGATCCTCTACCTCATCCAAGAATTCTTCTCCCGAAGGACCGGGGTCAGGGCGGGGGCGGAGATGCTCGAGGCAATCGGGGCGGCGGAGGAGGTGGGGGCGAGGGTAGAGTTCCTAGACAGAGACATCGGCCTCACCCTTCAGCGGCTCCTCGCGCTAGGGCCCTGGGAGAAGCTGAAATTTGCCTTCTGGGCCGCGGGCGGGTTTCTCTTCTCCCCGAGGGTGAATCCCGAAGAGCTTCTGCAGGGGAAGGTTCTGTCCTCCCTCCTCGGCACCTTCCGGCGCGCCTGCCCGGGCTTCTACCGTGTGCTGGTGGAGGAGAGGGATGAGTACATCCTGAACCGAATCTTGGAACTCTCGGGCACCGGCGAGAAGCTAGTCTGTGTGGTGGGAGCGGGTCACTTGGAAGGGATAAAAAGAAGACTGGCTTGGACCTTCAGAACAGAATGGACGGTTCCCACCTAGTCAACCAGAAATAAACAGCGCTCTTAAATCAAGATGAAGGAGACTGCCATCCTCCTCTTCTCCTGCCCCGACCGGAAGGGGATAGTGGCCAAGGTCAGCAACTTCATCTTCCGGAATGGTGGAAACATCATCCATTCTGACGAGCACCGGGATCATGAGCTGAACATCTTCTTCATGAGGGTGGAGTGGTCGCTGGATGGTTTCAGGATTCCCAAGAGCGAGCTGCCCAAGAGCATTCGCAGGCTTTCCTCCGAGCTGGATGCGGATTACCAACTTTATTTTTCCTCCCAGAAACCCAGAGTGGCAATTTTCGTCTCCAAGCTCCTCCACTGCCTCTACGATTTGCTTGCTAGGTACCAGGCGGGGGAGTACAGGTGTGAGATCCCCCTCATTATAAGCAACCACATGGATGCTGAACCCGTCGCGAAACACTTCGGGGTGAAGTTTCACCATTTCCCCATCACCAAGGAGAACAGGCTGGAGCAGGAGAGGAGGGAGCTCGAAGTTCTGAAGCGCGAGAAGATAGAGGCGATAGTGCTGGCAAGGTACGACCGGATTCTCTCTCCCCAGATGGTGCAGGCATACAGGAACAGGATTATAAGCGTCCACCACTCCTTCCTCCCGGCCTTTGTAGGCAGGGATGCCTATGAGCAGGCTTACCGGAGGGGTGTCAAAATCGTGGGAGCGACGGCGTACTTCGTCACGGAAGAGCTGGATGCTGGGCCCATCATAGAGCAGGATGTGGTCCCGGTCAGCCATCGGGACTCTCTGGAGGACTTCAAACGGAAAGGGGAGGATGCGGAAAAACTCGTGCTGAACAGGGCGCTGAAGTGGTATGTCGAGCGCAAGATTCTGGTTTACGACAACAAGACGGTCATCTTCGACTAGCCGCTTCTAATTAACGCGATTTTGCGATTCTCGGTTCGCCATTGTGACTCAAATCAATCTAGCAGCCATCTCCAAGCGGAGAGGCATTTAACCTGTGATTGTAATACCTCTTCTTCTCAAAAAAGAGAATAGATAAAACTCTCCCACCCTGGGAAAACTTGAACCTTATCGAAAAATAGAAAGGCCGGTTCCCTGTTGTAGATTTCACAGTGATATGGGATAGCCTTGAGGATTTCTTTTTTCATGCTCTTGATTTCGACATCCTCGAAATTCAGAAATAAGTAATCTCCTCAGCTTTTCCTTGTTGAGAATAAAATCGGAAAGTGAGTAGGTTTAGCTCTCCGGGGACCAACAATCTGATTTGTAAACTTATCTTTCCTCTGCCCTAATTCTTTTCAGTCTTCTTTTTTATCCAACAGGTATTGAAATACGGGGGGAAATAATTTTACAAATCTTTCCCCCTTTGGGAAACTTCCTCAACCAAGCCGGAGTTTCTCCGACCAGTAAACGAACCCGGCATTCTCCTCTGCCCACCACCACGGCATCGCTCCCATGTATATAGTATGCTCGCCCCAGGCAACTCTCCAGGCCACAAACCTCCCTGTCTGAGTTGAGACAACACAGGGTAGAATGAGGGCATTCTCAGGCACCTCGACCAACACGTTTTCTTTATCCCTCCACTCTCTGGCCCTTAGCTCACGCAGGCACTGGGAAGGGGAGCGGACCCAGCCAGAATTCTCGGCCTCGGCAACTGACGGCAGATTCTCCAAAGACGCTGTGACCTCCGCGAGCTGGGTTCCTCTTATCACCCAAGCCGATACACCATTGCTCTCCTCTGAGGCAACGATTTCAAGAAAACTTCCATTGACCTGCAGGACTCTGCCACCGTACCGGACTGGCTCCTCCCCGTACATGTACCAACACCAGAGAGCCCCTGCTGCAACCTCAGGCCTTTTCTTGGCGAAAAAGTAGAATTGAGGCGGGGTTTCCGAAGGAGGCTTGAGATGCAGCAAATTTTCTAAAACTGGCTCACTGGAAACTGCAACACCTTGGGAGGTCGGGCAGAAGTATATCCTACTCCCAGGACGAAGAGAGGAAGGGTGGAGTGGCAGGGGGCTCTGCCCTCTGAATTCCCTTCCTGAAAGCCCGCCGGACAGGATTCTCACCGCAAAAAAGTTGTTTTTCGCCTCGACCATGTACTCTTCTCCTTCAATCGTCCGAGGAAGATCCAAATAAGTGATGGTTCCGAGGCCAGCGAGCGAAACCCGGGAGGAGAGGAGATCAGCAAGCTCTTGGGCCCTGAGAGCGACGCTAGCCTCCGTTACCCTGCCATGATAGCGGAAGAAGAGGGCGCCCACCGAAACAGCGAGAAGGAGAGTGAAAAGGAGGGAGGACTGTAGGAGAGTTATACCCTGAGCTTCGTGGTGAGGAGCAAAGAAGGGTTTTGCAATCTTTTCCATTCTATCCGAAGGCCCCCCTCGCTGCTTCGGTCGCGAGCCTGTGGGCGCGGAGGATGGGCTCAGGGAGAGGTCCACCTCGCGTCGTTTCGAGCGTTACCCTGATGGCGGTTTCGAGCGAGATCTTGTGCCCCACACTCACGTAAACGGGTCTCATTCCCTCCACCACCCTCACGGCAGCGCCTATCGTCTCTCCCCCCTCCCTTACCCATCCCACCGCTCCTCTCTTCTCCCCTGGCTCCTCCGCCTCCCCGCAAAGGATGGATTTTGCGACCCCTACTGTGGGTTTATCCAGTATCACACCAAGGTGGGAGGCGAGCCCCGCCCTCCTCGGGTGGGAGTACCCGTGGGCCCCTACCATGTAAACCGAAGCCTCCATTCCGCTGAGGGCCTTCAGCATGGGTTCGAGCTCCCTGAAGGCGAGAAAGCTCGGTATGTAAGGGAAGTTGACCTTCACCTCCACTACACTCTGGTCGAGACACTCCAAGGTTTTGTAATTCAGAAGGGCGCAGGCCGCAAAGGCACGGTTCCCTCTAGCAAAGCTTACGTCACAGCCGGCAACCGTCTCAAACTCCCTCCTCTCATCCTCCCTCACCACTAGCTTGGCCACCCTCTCTTGGATGCGTTTCATCTCCTCAAGGTCAGGCCCTTTGGGCAACAGAAAGTCCAGAAAATTCATCAAGACCATCTCGAGGTAGCTGAAAAGTGCGTGAGATCGGCTGGTTGGGGACTCGTCCAAGCACATCACGCTTCTTTTAGGGAGGCTACATTTTGATGAGGGCCAAGGGACCCAAGTGCAAGTTGTGTAGGAAGGGAATTCAACTCCTGAGTCTCGATTCCAGTTACGTGAAGCTGGTGAAACCGGGGGAGGCGAAGGGCATCTTTGTCTGCTGGTCCTGCGCGGAGAAGGTGCTGGGAGAAAAACTCCAAGAACTCCTGAAATGAAAACCAACCCCGAGGATCACCTCATGCTCATGTTCTGCATCAAGAGGAAGGGAAAGTACGTCGACCTCGCCCACATCCAAGAGAAGATTAGCAGGGACGCGGGGAGGGCCTTCTCCGAAAAAGAGGCCTTGGAGCTCGTGCAGTCCCTGATCTCGAGGGGCTGGGTGGAGGAGAAGGATGGGATGTACGCGGCGACCCAGAAAGGGAGGGAGTGGTTCGAGGGGAGGTGGAGGGAGGTTAAGGAGGAGTTAAACCAAGAGTACCTGAGGGTCTACAGAGCCAAGAAGTATTACCCGGCGGTCATGCCCACCCTGCTCGAGTTCTGCAAAAACAGGTACGTGTCGGTCTTCAGGCTTTTCACGGGCCGGTTCTGGCTGCAGAGAAAGTATGGAAACCGCTACATCACCATCAAGAGCGAGAGGGATGTGCAGAACCAGCTCGACATGCACGGAATAGATTTCATCCCCTACATCCACCAGATCAACTCGCAGAAGCCGGACTGGCTGGTGGTCGATTTCGATGCCGGGAAGAAGGTAGACTTCTCTCAGACAAAGAGGGTGGTGAGAGAGGCATACCAGATCCTTACTCATTACGGGCTTGTTCCCAACATCAAATTTTCCGGTTCGAGGGGTTTCCAGATCTGGTTGGTTTTCGAGCCCCACGAACTTCCCAAGGAATATACACCTAAGAAGCTGACCACCGAGAGGAGGGAGAGGAACTACTTCAGTTTTTACTCCGATGCCGTTAGGTTCCTGGAGGCTCGGGTCGCCGAGAAGGTCCCGAACCTGACCACCTGCGTGACCGCCGGCAAGGAGGAGCGGGCGGACAAGATTCTGCTCGATGCTTCCATCATCAAACCCATGGGAGATGTGAGGGCCCCGTACAGCATGCATGTCAAAACGGGTCTGATATCCGTTCCTGTGGGGATAAAAGAGCTAGAGAAGTTTGAACCAGAAATGGCCGAACCAGAACTCGTGTCTGAAAGGTACCGCGAGAAGGGAAACGAGTTCGTCCTAACACCAGCGGATGGGGATGCCTTCTTCAAGGAGCTTGTGGAGTGGTGCAAGACCTAATCCGAGTTACTTTTTACTCCTGAAGTAATTTGATGGGCCCGTGGTCTAGTGGTTATGACGGCGGTCTCACACACCGCAGATCCTGGGTTCGAATCCCAGCGGGCCCACTTCTAAAATTTAAGTTTGGTCTGGACTGTTAGTTCTCGAAAATCAGCTGGCGCCGGGGAAGGGATTTGAACCCTTGCGGCCCAAAGGGCCACACGCTCTCAAGGCGTGCGCCTTACCAGGCTAGGCTACCCCGGCCCTAAAAAGTCCGCGAGAAACTATTTCAGCCTGAGTTCGGGTCTCACTATATCGGGTATGGGCAACCTCATGATTTGCCTGAGGGCCCTGTCGTCAGGCTGAATGTAAAAGAGGCGCTTGTGGATCCTCATCTCCCATCTGTCCCAGGTTATGGTTCCCTCCCCGTCCGGCGCCTTTTTCACGGGAATTACTATTCGCCTCGTCGGAAGGGGAATGGGTCCGGAATACTCAACTCCCATCCGGTCCAGAATTTCCTTAATCTGCTTGCAGACTTTTTCCAACTGATTATAATCTGGACTCAGAAGCTTGAGCTGTGCTCTCAAACTACTTGGCTTTCACTAGATCTATGCAGACTCCGGCGGCTATGGTCATTCCCATGTCTCTTATGGCAAACCTTGCCAGCTGCGGGATTTCGGAGATTTTCTCTACCACCAAGGGCTTGGTCGGCACCACCTTAACGGTTGCCGCATCCCCCTTCTTTAGGAACTGTGGATGCTCCTCAAGGACCGCACCGGTTTTGGGATCTAGCTTGTTCACCAGCTCTGAGATTTGACAAGCAACGGTAGCGGTGTGGACGTGGAAGACCGGGGTGTAACCAGCGGCGATAGCGGTGGGATGCTGGATAACGAAAATCCTGGCCGTGAACTCCTTCACCACGGTAGGAGGCTTATCTGGGTGGCCTACGACATCTCCCCTCCTGATGTCTGTCTTGCTCAGCCCTCTGACGTTGAATCCTATGTTGTCTCCCGGTTCCGCCTTCGGTATTTTCTCGTGATGCATCTCGATGGATCTCACGTCGGTGGTCTTGCCCGCGGGCTCGAAAACAATCGTGTCTCCCTCCTTCAGGACACCCGTTTCCACCCTTCCCACCGGCACCGTTCCCACGCCGGTAATGGTGTACACGTCCTGAACGGGGATCCTGAGAGGTTTATCGATTGGCTTCGGAGGAACGGTGAAGGTGTCCAGACTCTGGAGGAAGGTTGGGCCGCTGTACCAAGTCATCTTGGAACTTGGCTGGGTAACGTTCTCGCCGTAGAAGGCCGAGGTGGGGATGAAGGGGAACTTTTCCGGATTCTTGTACCCCACAGCTCTCAGGAGCTCCGTCACCTCGCTCTTCAGCTTTTCATACGTTTCCTTCTTGTAGTCCACAAGGTCCATCTTGTTGAGGACCACCACAAGCTGGGTGATTCCCATGGTGAAAGCCAGGGCGGCATGCTCCCGGGTCTGGGGCATGATTCCGTCGTCGGCCGCCACCACCAAAATCCCGGCATCGGCCTGGCTGGCACCGGTGATCATGTTT
The DNA here is from genome assembly GCA_038842485.1 of Hadarchaeales archaeon (SeqCode). GTDB lineage: Archaea > Hadarchaeota > Hadarchaeia > Hadarchaeales > JAWBSP01 > JAWBSP01. The sequence continues at coordinate 11,077 of JAWBSP010000009.1, read as the reverse complement.
TTGACGAAGTCCCGGTGTCCGGGGGCATCAATCAGGGTGAAGTAGTACTTGTCCGTGTCGAATCTGCGGTGGGCGAGATCGATGGTGAGCCCCCTCTCCCTCTCCTCCTTCAGGTCGTCGAAGACCCACGCGAACTTGAAGCTCTTCCCCTTGTCCCCCATGGCCTCGAACTTTCTGATTTCCTCCTCTGGAAAGAGCTTCAGCTCATAGAGCATCCTACCCAGTAGGGTGGACTTGCCGTGGTCGACGTGCCCCATGGTCATGAGGTTCAAGTGCGGCTTGGACATTGCAGAATTGTAACCCAATATTTAAATAGGTTACAGAGAGTTCCGCCGGTCGCATCTGTTTAGCTCCCCGTAGCTTTTCTGGTCTCCTGTTTATTCAAAAAGCGCTTAAGGTTTTCAAAACTTTTAAGGGTTTTAGCTAGGCATCGTTTGTTCTTGCCTCAATTTCAGAACTGGAAATGTGCGAACGTTCGCTGTTCTCTACCCTTCAAGCCAGATTTTCCAGCAAAAACAGTGGGTTCCGTCGGAAGATGCGAACGTTCGCAATACCTCTAGCATCCCGAGGCTAGAATCATCAGCGAAATGCTCGAGCTCAACAAACATGCGAACGTTCGCATACGCACCACCTTAAGGCTCAGATCCTCAAGCAAAAAACGGCGGATTCCCCAAGAAGATGCGAACGTTCGCAAAGCCTTTGCCCCTCTAGGCCCAATTCTCGGTAAGACGGTGGATCCCGCCAAAAGCATGCGAACGTTCGCAATCATCCAAGCTCAAATTTTTGCCGCGGATGAGATAGGCTTTCGCTCGTGTGTTGACGGCAGAAGTTGGCGATCCAAGGCAACATCAGCTTCCCGATCTCTAAAGACGCTGTACTGGATCCACCTCGCCAATCGAGATTCTAGCTTTTCACGCAGGGGACTACTCCCAATCCAGAGGAACCCACTTTAAAGCAGAATCGGAGCATCTGGATGCTCGTTCCCCTCTACGAACCCAAGCCTGAGAGGAAAATGAGGGTGGTGGTGCTCTTCTCGGGCGGTGCCAGTGCGGTCCCCTTCATGCTGGGCTCGGAGAGCTATGAGGTCGTGGGGGCTGTTTCCTCCAACCCCAACGCCAGCGGAATCGAGAGGCTGAAGTCCCTTGAAATCCCGGTGGAGGTCCTCGATATCCGCGAGTTCTACGGGGAGAAACCCCTCACGGATATGGAGAGGAGAAGAGAGTACGACCTTCGGCTGGCTGAGCTGGTTTCTAGGTGGAGACCGGATGTGGTAGCCTGCTCCGGGTACATGTACATCCTTACCCAGGTCTTCCTCACGAGCTTTCCCAACCGCGTTCTGAATGTTCACCCCGCCGATTTGAGGATCATGGAAGGTGGGAGGAGGAAATACGCGGGCCTCCACGTTGTCGAGAAGCAGCTCAGGTGCGGGGAGAAGTTCACCCGATCCACCGTCCATCTGATGAGCGAGGACGTGGATCACGGGCCCATCGTGTGCGTTTCAGCCCCCCTTCCCTTCGAGGGCAGAACTCCACAGGAGCAGCAGGAGCTGATGAAGCAAAGGTGTGATGGGCCCGCCTACCGGAAGGCCCTGCAGCTCATCTCGGAGGGAGACATCGCCTTGGATGAAAACATGGAGGTCCATCACCGGAGGGGGGAGAAGTGGATTAGAGGTCCGTATGTGATGGTGAGTGAGTGGGAGTAGGAATCTTGGGCATAAGTTACGGGAGCAGGTTTGCCTGCATAGCGGAGTGTCTGGCCGCCAGCGAGCAGAGGGTTAGGCTCTTCATAGCGGACAAGCAGCGCAACCCCTTCAACCTGAGGCTCTGCGAACAAACGGGCGGTGCCCATGCGGTGATACCCGGGCTCAGGGTGGATGGAATTGTGGAGTTTGCCAAAAAGCACCAAGCAGAGATCGATTTCGGGATTCTGGGTCCAGAGGGTCCGGGCATTGAGGGGGTCAGGGACGCGCTGGAGCGGGAAACGGGTATAAGAATGATATGCCCCACCCAGGCCTACTTCATCGAGCGGAGCAAGGTGGAGCAGAGGAAGCTCATAGAGCGGGCCGTCCCGAAGGCTAACCCGAGGTTCAGGATCTTTGACCCCGCGGACTTCGGCTCGGAGGAGGAGGCAAAAAAGGCGTTCTACGGCTGGCTGGACGAAATCGGGGAAGAGGTGGCCATTAAGCCGGATGCCCCCGCAACCGGAAAGGGGGTCGGGGTCTGGGGTGATCACTTCAGCTCAAGGGAGGAGGCCTTCACCCAGTTCTTTTGGCCCAACCTCCAGAAGGGGAGGGTGATTGTGGAGGAAAAGATCGAAGGGGAGGAGTTCTCGTTACAGTTCGTTTCGGACGGGAGGAGACTTCTGCCCACCCCAGCTGTTAGAGATTACAAGAGGGCGTTCGATTGGGACCTCGGACCCAACACTGGTGGGATGGGCTCCTACAAGGACAGGGGTAACCTGCTTCCCTTCATGAGCCAGAGGGACTGGGAGGAGGCCCTAGAGATAGGGGAGAGAATACATGAGGTCCTGAAGGGGAGAGAATACAATCCTGAGGTGAGGGGCGTTCTCTACATGGCCTACATCATAGGAAAGGAGGGTGTGAAAGTGCTGGAGATAAACAGCAGGTGGGGGGATCCGGAGGTCATGAACGTGCTCCCTCTCCTGAAGCAGGATCTGGTCGAGATCTGCTTCCAGTGGCTGGAGGGAGGTCTGAAAAGGCTTGACTTCCAGGAGCTTGCCAGCGTGGTCGTGTATGCCACGCCCCTCTCCTACGGGGGGTACTCCACCTACACCGGGCCGGCGGAGGTCAGAATGGAGGAGGCGGAGAGGCTGAAGCAGGAGTTCGGGGACAGGCTGAGGCTCTACCCCGGCTCCATGGAGGTGCGGGACGGAAAATACTACGCCCTGGGATCCCGAACCGTCGCCTGCGTGGGGATTGGGGAGGATCTGACCCAAGCCAGAAAAATTGCCTACTCTGCCGTCAGAAAGATAGACGGTCCGTTAAGACACAGGGAGGACATTGCCCTTCCCGAGTACATTCAGAGAAGCATCCTGAAGCTTCAGAGGCTGAGGGTCTCGTAAATCCTTCCGGCTTCCCTTTCCCCGGCCAAGAACTTCTCCCTCATGTGGTCGGCCATCCGCTGGGCAAGAGGGGTGGGATACTGACAGGTCAGACAGCCTAGACAGAGCTCCTCCCTCCTCAGACCCGTGGCCCTCACAAAACTCTCCAGCGACTGATAGCAGACTGCGTCCGCCCCAACCGTGCGTGCGATCTCCTCCTCCCCCTGCTTCGAGGCGATGAGCTCCCCGAAGGTTGCCATGTCGATCCCGTAGAAGCACGGTGCAATGATCTTGGGGAAGGTGACGAAAAGATAAACCTCGGTTGCCCCTGCTTCCCTTATCTGCTGCACTATCTTCCTAGAGGTATCCCCCCTCACTATGCTGTCGTCTATCACGGCGACCTTTTTCCCCTTGATCTCCCTCGAGACGTTTATCTTTCTGGAGAGAATCAGCTCTCTTTGCGCGGAGGAGGAGATGAAGGCCCTGTCGGTGATGAACCTGTGCTTCCTGACCGCCCTCTCCCACCGAATCCCGGCCTGCTCGTGGAAGCCGTAGGCGGCGTCGTCCCCCGTCTCCGGTATGGAAATCACCACGTCGGCCTTCTTGGCAATCTCGGAGTGCTCCCGCGCCAGATTTCTACCAAATTCCTCCCTCACCTTGTACACCGGTCTGCCACCGTTGAGAATGGAGTCGGGCCTGGCGAAGTAGGCGAACTCGAAGGCGCAGAGGGCCCGCCCTCGGGATTCGGCCACCTTCTTCCTCTCCACGGTCTCTCCCCTCCAAAGTATAAGCTCTCCAGGCTCCACCTCTGACTCGTAGGGAATGTTGTTTATGTCCAGCCCAACCGTCTCCGAGGAAACCGCGTAGAGCCCGTTCGCCTTCCCCCAGCAAAGCGGCCTGATTCCGAGCGGGTCTCTGAAGGCGAACATCTCCCCCTCTTGGGTCATCCCCACCACTGAATAGGCACCCTCGGCCGACCTCATGAAACTCTCCACTGCGGAGGGGAGATCCCTGAATTCCTTCAGGAGCTTTCCAGCCATGAGCTCAACATCGCAGCTGCCTCCTCCGAGTTCGCTCTTCAGGGAACTGACGTTGACAAGATTCCCGTTGAAGGCGAGCGCGAGCTTCCCCATCAGAAAGGGCTGGGCCTCACGCAGCAGGACGTCCGGCTCCCCCCTCCCGGAAGTGGCGTACCTCACGTGGGCAATCCCCCTGCTCCCCTCAAGTTGGGCAGGGAGACCTTCTGAGAGGAAACGCCTGAGAGACGGAACCAGACCCAGACCGCAGTGCCTCCGGAGTTGCTTTCCGTCAAAGCTCAAAAAACCATACGAATGGTGTCCGCGATGGTTCTGGGAAACGAGTCCCCAGTAAAGTCTGAGCGCGATGGGATTCCCATTAAAATCACATGCCAAAAAAACGCCGCACTTCTCGCGGCAAGACATCACTTTTCTGGAAGGGGTAAAAAAAGGTTTGCCCCTTGCGATACACATTGGGAAAACTTCCTCGCTTTCATGGTGTTTTCCGAAGCTCCAGTAAGGGCATCTGAGGATTATGGGATCCCACACATTGGAGATAGACTTACCTCACGAACTCCACGTTCTCCAAATATTTGAACTCTTTGCCCCCTGTCAGGAGCTTCGCCCCAAGCTCTTTTGCCGAAACGTAATTCACACAATCTGCGTAAGAGAAATGCTTTCCCTTTTTCAGCATCTCGCTCCTGAAAATGGCGCTCTTTTTGAGTATCTCTTCCGTGAGCTCAACAATATCAGCGTGTCTCTTGAGGTGTGAGAAGTATTTCTCGGCCGACTTCTTCCCTCTGTTATGGTACACGTAGTAGTAAAACTCCAAGAGGGTCAGCTTCGTTAGGTATCTCCTCACGCGGGGATCGAAGTATGGGCGGTAACGTGATTCCCCTGGTCGTACCACTCGATGAGCGCATACATATCCAGAAGGTAGCTCATCCCCAACCTTTCTTGATTTCCGTGATAAGCTCCTCCGTCTTCCTTCCCCTTGCTATCCCAAGAGTTCCCCTTAGGTCCTCGGGTGTTTCGAGCGGTTCCAGCACTATCCTACCCTTTTCGATTTTTCCTATGAGTTTCTGGCGGGGACGAAGTCCAAGCTTCTTCCTAACCCTGCTCCCAATAACGACTTGGCCCTTTACTGTAAGCGTCGTTTCAAATACCTCTTTTTGTTTCATCCTAATGTTTTACTTTCAATCCCTCAAACTCTAACTATGGGGAAACGATGCTTTGAGCACCCATCATCTGAAGGAGTTTGGCCGACACTAGCTTGATCAACCAAACTTATCAGAAGGAGAATGAACCGAAAACCGGAAAGATACATGGTGGCAGGTTCGAGAAAGTCATCGCTTCACTCTATTGAGCCTTCAGTCCATTGTGTTTTACTTGATTCTATGTCGCTGAAGTTTTTCGACTTTCTCCGTCAAGCTCGGATCTTTGAGCGCTAGGATTTTCAAGGCGGCGAGGACGGCATTCTCGGGCCCCAGCACCACCAGAGGGGCTACCCAGCTCGGCATCCTAAGGGAGGAAAAAAGATCGAATGGAGCAAACTCTCCCTCAAGGTGCGGGCAGGAAACCACGGGGTGCCTAGTCTGAGCGTCCACCATTCCAGAAAGGGCATTGGATCTGCCGGCGATGGTGAGGAAGACTATCCCCTCTTCCCTTTCATACTTCCTTACTATTTCCAGAACTCTTTCCGGCTGTTTGTGGGCCGAGGCTTGGTAGACCTCATATTCCACCCCCATGTTTCTCAATAGCTTTAGGGCCGGCTCGGCGAATTCGCGGTCCTTTTCCGAACCCATGAGAACCACTACCTTCGCCATCAGACTCTCCCCCTCAAGAAACTCGCCAAGGCATCAAAAATCAGCTTGCCGTCCCCGTACTCGCGCCTGCGGGAGGTCCAATCGGGAAGCTGCCAGCCCCAGTAGGCTCGCTCAGGATGTGGCATTAGACCGAAGATTAGCCCCGTGCGGTCGCAGATGCCCGCCACATCCAACTGCGAACCGTTGGGATTGAGGGGGTACCTTCCCCCAGCCGGCCTCCCTTTTTCGTCACAGTACCTGAAGACGAGCTGACCGCCCTCCACCAGCCTCCTGAAGTCGGAGCTGTCTCTAAGGATGAACTTGCCCTCAGAGTGTGCCACAGGCATGTGCAGCACGGCCCCGACCTGAATGGACTTGGTGAATATGCTCCTACCCCCCTCGTGCCTCAGGTGAACCCATCTGCACTCAAACCTGGCCGAGTCGTTGGTTCCAAGACAAGCATCCACGGACCCCTTACTAAATCCAGGCAGCAGACCGGCCTCCACCAGAACTTGGAACCCGTTGCAGATCCCCAAGATGGGCTTTCCCGCCTCCGCGAAAGACTCCAGGACCCGCTGAGCTTTCTTGGCCAAGATTGCCCCCGCCCTCACGTGATCCCCATACGAGAAACCCCCCGGAACGACGAGCGCATCGAAGGTCAGTTTCGGATTCAGCAGATTGATGTGCACCACCTCGGCCTCAAGACCAGAGGCCTCCAAGGCGAGCTTGGTCTCGGCATCACAGTTCGTCCCCCCGGCCCTCAGGACACAAACTCTCAAAACTTTCCCCTCCAGGCCTTCCTGAGCTCCTCGGCCTCCAGCTTGAAGCCCTCCCCCTCCAGCCCGAAAACCGAAAGGACCGGTTCTGGAACGACCTCCCCGACCTTGGAACCGCTCTCCCCGATGAGTTCCCTGAAGGAATTCTCCCTCTCCTTTCTCACCTCAACCAAAAACCTGCTGGCAGACTCGGAGAAGAGGATGAAGTCCTCCCTCCTGATCAGATCCGTCCTGACTTCTGAGAGTTCCAGCTCTAGTCCCAGATCGCTGCTCAAAACCATCTCCGCCGCCGCCACGCCAAGCCCGCCCTCCGAAAGATCGTGACATGCGACCACCAGCTCCTGGGAGATTGCCTGCTGGACGAGCTCCAGTATCCTCTTCGCCTCCTTTAGCCTCACCTTGGGAACCTCACGGCCCAGCTCCCCCCTTAGGGCGTAGTACTCCGAGCCCCCCAGCTCAGGGTAGGTGAAACCCAGGAGATAGACCGGGTTCCCCTCCCGCTTCAGTTCGAGGGAAACCACCTTCCTTATGTCCTCCACCACCCCAACTCCCGTGATCAGCAGGGTGGGTGTGACGGGCCCAAGTGGAGATTCGTTGTAGAGGCTATCCTTCCCCGAGATAAAGGGTGCACCGAAACCCTTCGCGAACTTATAGCACGCCTCACAGGCCCTGAGAAGGGACCACAGCTGCTCCGGTTTCTCGGGACTGCCCCAAGTAAAATTGTCCAGCAGGGCCACCCTTTGCCCCCCCACCGCCACGTTGTTCCTCAGCGCCTCCTCCACACACAGAGCGGCCATCCAGTAGGGGTCAATCTTCCCGTACCTGGGGTTGAAGCCACACGAGATCGCCACCCCCTTGTTGGAGTTCTCGAGCGGTTTCAGAACTGCGGCATCGGAGGGGCCCGACCACTTACCATGCAGGGGCTTCAGAACCGTTGCCCCCTGTACCTCGTGGTCATAGGTTCTTATCGCAAACTCTCTGGAACACACGTTGGGGGAGGAGAGGATCCTCAGCAGAATTTTATCTAGGTCCTCGGGCTGGGGAAAGGTGGGCTCCGCCAGCTTGCGCTTTGGTTGGCTAGCCTTCCTTCTGAGTTCAGGGGGGGAGAAGAGGAAATCCAAATCCAGCCTCCCGATTTCCCGCCCCTTCCATAGAATCCTGAGAAACTTCCCCCTCTCCAGCTCCCCTATCACGGTTGCCTCGACCTCCTCCGCCGCGAAAATCTCCTCCACCCTTCTGATGTTCCGCTGGGGCACGCACAGGAGCATCCTCTCTTGGGACTCAGAAATCCAGATTTGCCAGGGTAACATTTCGGGGTACTTGAGGGGGACCTTGTTCAGACGGACCCTGGCCCCGCACCCGTACCTGTGCGCGGTTTCACCTACTGCGCAGGAAAGACCCCCTCCCCCGAGGTCAGTTATGGCGGAGGCGAGTCCCTCATCCCTCACCCTTAGGATGGCCCTTCTCAACCTCTCCTCCTCGATGGGGTCGGGGATCTGGACGGCTGAGCGGAACTCCTCCGCCTCCTCGGTAAGCTCAGCGGAAGCGAAAGTGACACCGTGAATCCCATCCAGCCCCGTCCTGCCGCCCACCAGTAACAGCAGGTCACCCGGCTTGGCCGCCCTCACGTACTTATCCTTCTCCACCAGCCCAATACACCCACAGTAGACCACGGGGTTGCCAATGTAGGAGTCGTCAAACCAAATCGCCCCGGCAACGGTGGGGATGCCCATGTTGTTACCGTAGTGTCCTATCCCCGCCACCACACCCCTGAAAATGTACCCGGGATGCTTGACTCCTCTCGGAAGTGGGCCCGAGTAATCGGGGGGTCCGAAGCCCAGCACGTCAGTGCACGCTATGGGTTTGCCCCACACGCCCAGTATATCCCTTATCACTCCTCCCACACCCGTGGCAGCCCCACCAAAGGGTTCGACGGCCGAGGGATGGTTGTGGGTTTCCACCTTTGCCGCAATCAGGTACCTGCCCTCGAACTCCACCAGCCCGGCGTTGTCCTCGAAAACTGACCAGCACCAGGCGGGGGAAAGTTCCTTGGTTGCGTTCCTGATGAAGTCGAAGAGCCTGAACTTCTTCCCCCTGAACTCAATTTTCCCCTTGAACGTCTTGTGAAAGCAGTGCTCGGACCAAGTCTGGCCTATCGTCTGGAGCTCCACATCCGTGGGGTTCCTGCCGAGCTTTTTGAAGTGGGCCTTGATCTCCTTCATTTCCTCCAAGCTGAGGTTGAGCCCCAGCTCCTTGCTGAGTTTTTTCAGCTCCCTCCAGTCAGCCCCTAGCAGATTTATTTCGCAGACCCCCTCCGGATACCTTTTCATGCCGTATTCCTACGGTTGCTTCTTTAAAGGTTGAGGCTCGAGGTTCTCGAAGGACTCAGAGCTCCTTGACCTCAAACCAGTAATCGTCCTTCACCGGGTTGGAGAGCAGGCGCTGGCAGATTTCCCTCACGCTCTTCTTGGCCTCATCCAGTGAGGTCGCCTCAATCTCAAATTCGTACACCTTGGCCGTCCTCGTCTCCCCCACTTGGTACCCCAAATCCTTAAGCGCCTTCCTGACGGTGGTCCCCTCCGGATCGAGGTACCCCCGTTTCAACCTCACCTCAACGCGAGCCCTGTACTTCATCCCTTATAGCAAAACTTCCCCATCTTGGTTCTAATCACAAGCCCCTTGCCTCTGAACCGCTCGCACCTACCGATGATGCGGGCCTCCACCCCAAATTTCTCGCACTCCGAGATTACCTCCTCCGCTGCGGAGGGCTTGGCGTATATCTCAAATCCCACTCCCATGTTGAAGACTTGGTACATCTCCCTCCAGCTCACCCTACCCTCCCGCTGTATGAGCAGGAAGATGGGATCGGGTTCGGGCAGGGAATCCTTAACAAAGAGGATGTTTTTCCCCACCCTCAGGCACTTGGTCAGACCCCCGCCCGTGTTGTGGACCAAGGCCGAGACCCCCTTAACCCTCTCCAGAACCCGGAGGATCACTGGCGTGTAGATTCTGGTGGGGGAGAGAACGGCCTCGCCCACGCTCATCCCGAGAATGTCAAGGTATTGGTCCACCTGGTACCTGCCGAAATACCTGCCGTCCCCGATTTCCGGATACCTTCTGGCGTACTCGGGTTTCAGCAGACAGTGCCTCGCCAGCGTTATCCCATTGCACATCAGCCCGCTGTTCTCCACCCGCTCGTACCTGCACCTCCCGCCACTTCTCAGCCCCACGATGACCTCCCCCCCGCTTATCTCCCCTTTCACCATCTTTTCAAGTCTGACCCTTCCAACAACCGCCCCGGCCAGATCGAAGGTTTTGAGCTGATCTGGTAGATCGGCCGTCTCCCCTCCGAGGAACGCTAGCGAGACGCCCAACTTCCGCAGGAGGTCCAGCTGATGTTCGAAGCCGCGGGCCAGTGCTACTAGGAGCCTCCTCTTCGGCACCAAGCTTGGGTTAAGCGCAACGTAGTCCACAAACCAGAAACGATCCGCCCCCACGCAGACCGCATCGTCCAGGTTCATCGCCAGCAGGTCTTGGGAGAGATCGAACCACCTGGGGTCCCCCGTCTCTCTCCACTGAAGATAAGCCTGAACCGGCTTGCTCCCCACCCCGTCCGTGTGAAGAACCATCCCGAATTCGCCCTCCTTAACCACCGGGCAGAAGGCGAGGGGGAAATCGGTCCTCCACACCCTGGCAAAGTACTCCACGCCTTTCTTCCTCACATCCACCCCAACTCTTCTGTAGACACCCACTGAGAATTCACTCTAACAGCTAAAACTTTCTGTGGGGCTCATGTGTTGGAAGATGCCAAGCAACTTACGGAGGCGACCTCAAATTACAGAGCGTCCAGCACTCTGGAGGGGCAAAAATTTTGTAGGACCAGCTTTATAGTAAAAAAGTAAGAAGAAAATGGGCTGGAGGGGGAAAGATTATAGTTGGACAGGAATTTTTGCAATTTTAATTTCCTTCACCATCCTTCTCCGCTTTTTGATCCCCTATCCCCCCATCCGCCTTCCCGACGGCGGGTTCGTCTCCGAGCCCCTCCTCTCCGCCCTCTCCCCCTTCCTCCTTGCTGCCGCCCTCTCCCCCTTCCTGCTCAGGAGTAGGGGTCCGCGCGCTCTCCTCCTCCTCTCCTCTACCCTCCTTCTCCTCCTCTCCCTCAGACTTTACCTAGTTCCCTCCGGGCTCGTCCCCTACGGATCCAACTCCTCCCTCGTTTACCCGACCCTCCCCCTCAAACCCTACTGGCAGCCCCTCCTCCTCTCCTCCCTCCTCCTCTCCCTTCCCCTTCTCGGGCTTAGGAGGGCTGTTGTGGCTTTCTTCTCCCTCCCTCTTGTCTTCCACACCTCCCTTCTCTCCGCCCCGTCCGCCCGCGCCGCCACCACCACCATCAACGTCTCCGAGGACTGTGCGGTCAGCA